>DASYWT010000377.1:0-11380 GCA_035935775.1 Terriglobales bacterium | reverse complement strand
GGGCTGCAGGGCACGCTCGGCGAACGACACCGAATCTTCCTGGTACTCGATGATGTCAATCTTCTCGCCGCGCAGCTCGCGAATGATGGACTGCACACGCATGCCCTTCATACCCACACAGGCGCCCACCGGGTCCACATCCTTGTCCTTGGACATGACCGCGATCTTGGTGCGCTCCCCTGCTTCCCGCGCAATGGCGCGGATTTGCACGGTGCCGTCGTAAATTTCCGGAACTTCGGTCTGGAACAGGTGCTGTACCAGTTCCGGCGCCGCCCGTGAAACTACCACCTGCGGGCCCTTTGCCGCCCGCTCCAGGCGCGCGATCACTACCCGCACCCGCTCGCCCACGGCGAACGACTCCAGGCGCGATTGCTCCTTGCGCGGCATCCGCGCTTCCGCCTTGCCCAGATCGAAAATAATGTCCGGACCTTCCACCCGCTTCACCGTGGCGTTCACAATTTCGCCCACGCGGTTTACGTACTCGTTGTAAACCGTGTCCCGCTCGGCCTCGCGCACCTTCTGGAAAATTACCTGCTTCGCCAGTTGCGCTGAAATGCGCCCCAGGCCGCTGGGATTCGACATCTGGTGGGTGGCTCGCAGCTCGCGAATTTCGCCGCCCACTTCCACGCTGCCGTCAACCTTGCGCGCCTGCTCCAGCGGTACCTGCAGGTTGGGATCCTCTACCTGCTCCGGCGCTTCCACCACGGTTCTGACCGCAAATACCCGAATATTGCCGCTCTCCTTGTCCAACTCGGCGCGCAGGTTTTCCTGCGTCTTGAGGGACTTGCGGGTAGCAATCGAGATCGCGTCCTCGACCGCGCTGACCACGATCTGGGGATCTATCCCCTTCTCGCGGCTCAGAGCATCAATCGTGTTGTACAGCTCGCTGGCCATAACTTTCTTGCTTTCTTGCCTAGATTTCTGGCACCAGGTTCGCCCGCTCCACGTTCCCTAATTCTATTGCGATCCTGTGAGGCGTCGGCGCTGCCGGTCGCGACCCTTTCTTACCGTCCTTGCGGACCAGGCTCAAATCCAGGGTCAGGCGACCGTCTTCAAAACCCTCCAGCCGGCCCTGAAAATGGCGGCTGCCTTCCACCGGTTCGCGCGTCGTCAGTTTGACCACGCTGCCAGTAAAACGCCGGTAGTCCTCCGCTCGTACCAGCTTGCGATCCAACCCCGGCGAAGAAATTTCCAACAGGTAAGAGCCGCCTGGCACGGCGTCCTCAACATCGAGGATGGTGCCAAGCTCATGGCTCAGATTGGCGCAATCCTCGTGGGTTACGCCCCCTGGCTTGTCAATGACCACCCGCAACATGCGGGACTTGCCCCCGCCGCGGAACTCCACATCCACGACTTCGAGACCCTGGGAGGCGGCTACGCGCTCTACAATGCCGCGCACATGCTCGATGTCCAAGGCCATGAAAATAAACCTTTTACTCGTACACCGCCCGGCGAAAAACAGCTAAAACAAAAAGTGGGCTTGCGCCCACTGGTGTGCTTCGCCAAAACCGTAGT
Source organism: Terriglobales bacterium (assembly GCA_035935775.1). Classification (GTDB taxonomy): domain Bacteria; phylum Acidobacteriota; class Terriglobia; order Terriglobales; family Acidobacteriaceae; genus JAICWP01. The sequence goes on along the minus strand of DASYWT010000377.1, from coordinate 9,865 downwards.
TACACAACAGTTCTGGTGTAAATAATACGCCCGAAGTGCGCAAAAAACAAACCGGGGGACCCGTCCCTTGGCGGGATGCCCATGCCCCGGAGAACTGTTTTCAAGGTTTCTCCAGTCTGATTCTGGACCTTCGAAGTCTCAAAGGCTTGACGACGTAAATCTGGGCTCAGAAACCACGGAACCTCATGCAGCAGAGCAGCGACAATCGCTCCCGCCTCACCTTGCCGTCCACCCGCCATCAATCAACAGAGTATGGCCGGTAATCAAGGAGGCGGCGGGGGAGGCCAGAAAGACAACCGCTCCCGCCACCTCCGGGGGTTCACCGATTCGGTGCAGAGCAGCAATGCGCTCAATCACGTCGGCACGAAAATCGGCAGCGGCAAGGGCGCTCTCGGTGCCGGGGGTGCGAATAAATGTCGGCGCCACGGCATTGACCCGGATGTTGTACTTCCCCCACTCGACGGCCAGACACTTGGTGAGGTGAGCGATGGCGGCCTTGGTCATGCAGTACACGGATTCCGTCGGCAGCGCGGCGAATCCCGCCTGGGAGCTCATGTTGATAATGCACCCACGCTGCTGCTGAATCATGATCCGGCCGGCTGCCTGGGAGGCGAAGAACGTGCCTTTCAGATTCACCGCCAGGGTCTGGTCGAAATCCTGCTCGCGCACGTTCTCCGCAAGATTTTCCGGCGCAATGCCGGCGTTGTTGACCAGGATATCCAGCCGCCCGAAGTGCGCGAATGCTGCCTTGATCGCGGCCGTGACTTGGCCCAGGTTGGCCACATCCATTTGCAAGGGCAAGGCGCGCCGCCCCAAGGCTTCGATCTCGCGGAGCAACTCGTCGCCGGTGCTCACGTCGCGCAAACCCAGGGCAACATCCGCGCCGCCTCGAGCCAGCGCCAAAGAGATAGCCCGTCCGAGGCCACGGGCGGCTCCCGTCACCAGAGCGACGTCGCCTGCGAGGTCGAATCGGGGAAGTTCGTTGGTCATGTCAGGGAACTCTTGCGGACCGGCTTTACAAGTTCTGCTCGGCCAACTCATGCCATGGCCAAGTCCAGCACAGGTCGGTTCTTATCAGTGTACATTGGTCTGTTTTTGACCCTGGATTTCGGTAATATTCGGTTCACTCCCTTTAAGTAGTAATGTCCACTTGTTCGTTGCTTGAGGATCCTGGGCTGGTGCGCGCTGTGCGAGGTGAGTTGGACCACGGTCCTACCAATAACGAGGCCGTAGCCGAAGCGACCGAGGTTCGCTTCTCCGGGGCCGCTCGCCGCGCCCTTTGTATTTTGTTGACCCTGATCGCAGGAGCATCCATGTGGATTTACGTCCTCACCATGTGGCCCGGCTATCTGGAAAAACTCTCAGATCTCTATCCCCGCTGGTACGGAGCGCGAGAGCTGTTGCTTCACCATCGCGATCCCTATTCGCAGGATGTGAGCCAGGAAATTCAGTACTGGATATTCGGGCGTTTAGCCGGTCCAGCCGAGGACCAGGGCCGATTTGCATACCCGGTGTATGTATCGTTTCTCTTGTGGCCGACGATTTATTCCAATTTTTCCAGCGCCAATGCCTTCATGTTTTGGCTGCTCCTGTTGCTTGGAGCAGCCAGCGCATTGGGGTTCGCCAGGTTTGTAGGCTGGCCCCGCTCCCAGTACGGTCTGTTCCTCTTGGTTCTGTTGTGCGCTTGCAGTTATCCGGTCGTCTTCGCCGCGCGGTTGCGGCAGCTTTCCCTGCTGGTCGCGTTTTTGCTGGCGACTGCGCTGGTACTGCTTTCCAGGAACAAGCTTCTGCCTGCGGGAGCGCTGCTTGCGCTGGCCACCATCAAGCCGCAGTTGATGGTGTTGCTGGCGCCGTGGCTGTTGTTGTGGACACTGGCGGACTGGAGTCGAAGACAGCGCCTGTTCTGGTCTTTCACTATCTCATTGGCGCTGCTGTCGGCGGCATCGGAGATTCTGGTTCCAGGGTGGATATCCGAATTTGCGCGCTCCGTTTCCAGTTACGCTCACTACACCCATGCCGCGTCCATCCTCGACTTCCTGCTGTCCGGCCAGATTGGGATTATCGCCACCGTTGTGCTGGTCGGGTTTCTCGCCTTTCAATGCTGGCAGCTGCGATCCTGCGAAGCAAATTCGTCGCAATTCATTTTTGGCACGGCTCTGGTGTTGGCGGTCACCCTCGTGGTGATTCCTACCCTGGCGCCGCACGGCCAAATCCTGCTGGTGCCGGGGATTTTGGTGTTGCTCAAAAGCGGAGTGACGTTATGGAAAGGAGCCCGCCGGCACCGAGATGCTCTTTTGGGGGCCTGCATGATTGCAGGTTGGCCCTGGTTGGGTGCAGTTGCATTCTCGGCCGTCTTTCTCCTTGGATTCGGTTTTGAGCGAAGACTTTGGTTGCTGCCCGTCAGCACCATCCCCTTGGCGCCACTGGCCATCACCCTTGCCCTTCTGCTTTGCCGAAAGCCGATTTTGCAATGAAGTTTATGGTCGCGCAAATGGGCGGCCGATCAGGAGAGCCGGTGCAATTCCGGGAGCGGGGTAGCGACGCCCGAATCCATTCCCCGGGGGCCGCTGTGGGCAGCGATTCCCCACCACAGCCAAACATAGACAATAAGCCACGCCGGAGCCGTCCAGGCGTATGCGGTGCCGGTTTCGCGCACGAGCACAAATAGAGCCATGAGCGCATTCACACCGACATAGATTGCTAAGGCTTGACGCCGCAGCCGCCCGGGGTTGCGCGCCAGAGGAACCGCGACCTGCATAACTGCTGGCAGCAACACGATCTCGTCGAATAGCCAGCCATAGGCGGTTGTGACGAGTGAAACCAGCAGCAGCAACGGCAGTTGTCCGCTCCAATTCCACCTCCGACGCTGAGCCCGCCAAAAGAGCACCGCCCACACTGCTCCGAACAGCGGCGGCACGAACTGCAGCCAGGCGTGGTCGCCAAATATGGTTCGCAGCAAAGTACCGAGGTTGGGGCTGGGATTGCGCAGCACATTACCACTGCTCGCCAGTTCCAGGTAGTCGCGCCAGACGCCAGGCCTCAGCAGCGCAGGCAGGAGGCTTGCAACCAGCAATGCGCCCCCCGAGCCAGCCAGCAGCTTCCAGCTCCGCTGCCGCACACACTCCAGCAATAACACTATCCAGAACAGGTAGAGCAGTTGCGGCTTGACCGCGATCACTATGGTAGCAGCGCCCGCCAGCAGCGGGCGCGAGACCTGATAGCGCAAGAACACGGTGAGTCCCAGCAGAATCAGCGGTCCGATCTGCCCGAGCCCCAATGCCGTGAGGAGAGGAAAGAAGCTAGCGGCCAGCAGCCATCCCAGCCAGCGCCTCTGCCGAACGCCGCCGTACTCCCGCCACAGGGAATCAGCGCAGGCAAAGACGATGGCCAAGTTAAACAGCAACCACACGGCGCTCGCCCTCCCATAGGAGATTGCCCCAAACGGCAATATGAATGGCAGCGTCCAGGGCGGGTTAAACATGAGCAGAGGCCGCTTGCCGGCAAACCCGGTAGGGGCTTCGACGGCAAGGATCGCAGCCGGGGAGTAGGGATTATCACCGGCCAGCAGCACCCGCGCTGCCGCCCAATACTCCACGAAATCATTGTGCAGCGGCGCGCGGCCGACCAGATCAACGCTCACGAGGCCCAGCACCAGGGCAATTGTGAGCAGGACCGCACTGATTAGAGTCTTGCGGCGTGGATTTTGAACGGGGTCCATGTCTTAGACCTGCTCCCTCCCGCCGGCCAGGCTTTTATAGGTGCCTAAGCTAGCACGCCACCTGGGGCTCCGTGCCTCCAAGTTGCGGCAGCATGCCAGCTTCTTTAAAATAAACTTTTCCGCGAGAAAACCTCCATGATTCATTTTCCGGTGCCTGAGGCACTTACTTTCGATGACGTGTTGCTGTTGCCCGCTCGTTCTGACGTTACTCCGGCCACGGTTAACACGCAGACGCGGCTCACCCGCAACATCACGCTGAACATCCCCGTGATCAGCGCCGCCATGGACACGGTGACGGAGTCGCGCATGGCCATTGCCCTGGCGCAGCAGGGGGGCATGGGCATCATCCACCGCAACCTGACCCCGGAACAGCAGGCCAACGAGGTGGACAAGGTAAAACGCTCGGAAAGCGGCATGATTGTTGACCCCGTCACCATGTCGCCCGACGACAAAGTGGCCGATGCGCTGGAAGTGATGCGGCAGTACAAAATCTCCGGCGTGCCAATCACCAAGAACAAGAAACTGGTGGGCATCCTCACCAATCGCGATCTGCGCTTCGAAACCCGCACCGACATTCCCATCAGCAAGGTGATGACCAAGGAAAACCTCATCACCGTGCCGGTGGGTACCACTCTGGAAGAGGCGGAAAAAATCCTGCACAAGCACCGGGTGGAAAAGCTGCTGGTGGTGGATGACAAGTACAACCTCAAAGGCCTGATCACGGTCAAGGACATCCAGAAAAAGTTGAAATACCCGAACGCCGCCAAAGATTCGCATGGACGGCTGCGGGTGGGCGCCGCCATTGGCGCCACCGGTGATTATCTGGAGCGGGCCCAGGAAATGGTCAGGGCCAAGGTGGACGTGCTGGCCATAGACAGCGCGCACGGTCACCAGTCGCTGGTGCTGGAGGCGGTGAAGACTATCAAGGCCAAGCTGCCAGAGGTGGACCTGTTGGCCGGCAACGTGGCCACCTTTGACGGCGCTTGCGAACTGGCGCGCAGCGGCGCTGACGCCATCAAGGTGGGCATCGGCCCAGGCTCCATCTGCACCACACGCATCGTGACCGGCGCCGGGGTGCCGCAGATCACGGCCATCGCCGAAGCTTACCGGGCCACGCGCGATGCGCAGATCCCCATCATCGCCGATGGCGGTATCAAATATTCGGGCGATGTCACCAAAGCGCTGGCCGCAGGCGCGTCTGTGGCCATGATCGGCTCGCTCTTCGCCGGCACCGACGAAAGTCCGGGGGAAACCATCCTCTACCAGGGCCGCTCCTTCAAGCAGTATCGCGGCATGGGCTCGCTGGGCGCCATGGCGGCGGGTTCCGCGGGAACTGAGCGCTATTTTCAGCAATTGGACGGAGGCGAGGCTTCTACCGGCATGGCCACCGAAGAGGGCGATCAGAACCGGCTGGCTAAGCTGGTTCCCGAAGGTATTGAAGGCCGGGTGCCCTATAGGGGCTCGATATCCATGATTGTTACCCAACTGGTGGGTGGCTTACGTTCCGGTATGGGTTATTGCGGTTCCGGCAGCATTCCGGAACTGCAGCAGAAGGCGCGCTTCGTGCGCATCAGCGTAGCGGGTTTGCGTGAGAGCCACGTGCACGACGTGATTATCACTCGCGAGGCGCCGAATTATCGGCTGGAATAAAACCAGCAATCAGTATCTAGCTTTCAGCACTCAGCCTGCGGTTCCTGATTTGGCAACACACGAAAGGACTGAGTGCTGAATGACTGCTGAGCGCTCTCTCTAAGTGCTATTCTGAACCTGCAATCTCATAAGGCCCCTGTGAAAAGTCCCGGCCCCAACAACTTTCCCTGGCGTGAATGGACTGCGGCCATACTCTGGCTGATTCTGATCGCCATCGAGTCCACCCCCTGGTTGTCGTCCCAGAACACCGGCCATGTGTTGTACCAGATGCTGGTGTCCGTATTCGGGTCGATCAACGTGTCCGGGGTAAGTGTGGCCAACGCCGTGTTGCGCAAAGTGGGACACGTTACCGGCTACGGCATCCTAAGCTGGCTGCTGTTCCGCGCCTGGCGGGTAACGCTCGGCTCCTTTCGTGACGCGGCCTGGGCGCTCCCGTGGTCGGTTATTGCCTTCTTTATGACTGCCGCTGTGGCCAGCCTGGACGAATGGCACCAGACCTTCCTGCCCTCGCGTACCGGCACGATTCATGATGTGTATCTGGACAGCGCGGCCGCACTGGCTGTGCAGGTGCTTCTGTTTGCCTTTCTGCGCAAGCGGCGCATCGAAAAGGTTCGGGAAGAACCAACTGTGCTGGTCGGCGATTGATGCCTTTGGTACTGGCAGCCAGCTAAACCCCTAATTGCTTTCATTGCCGGCGCCCGCCGCATCCAATCCACCCACCAGCAGCATTCCGGCCGCTATCGCCGCCAAAGCTGCTGACAGATAGAACGGCAGGCGCGGGCCGTAATGCTTCCAGAGTTCGCCTGTAATGATGCTGGAAAGCAGCGCTGCCACGCTGATAACGAAGAAGAAAATGCCGAATGCACGCCCGCGCACCTGCACGTCGGCGGTTTGCGCCACCAGGGCGCGCAGAACCGGATTGGTCAGCGCGTAAAACAGCCCATAACACGCCATGGCCGCCCACACTGCACTCCGCGAAGGCGCCAGCGCGAAGACAAAATACACGGCGGCAAACACCAGGTAGCCCCCGCCGGCAATAGCACGCTTGGAGACCAAATCGGCGAGCCGGCCGGCAGGCCAGGAGAGCGCGGTATAGGTAAGATTGAAAACCAGGCCCAGCAGAGGCGCGTGTCGTGTCGGTATGCCCGCATCGTGGGCGCGCAGCACCAGGAACATGTCGCTGGAGTTGCCCAAGGAGAAAAGGCCTACCGCGAACAGCAGATAATAAAAGCCTGCCGGCAGATGAACCCGCCGGCTCTCCTGCGGCGAAGTACCGGCTGCGGCCTCTGCCGTTTCTGCAGTCATGGCAGAAATATTCCGGGTCCGCGTGCCTCCCGTTTCGCGTATCCCGAAAGTGGCAACCAGAATAGCCAGGGCACCGGGCACAGCGGCAATCCAAAACACACCTCGAAAGCCGAAGTGCAACAACAGCAGCAGCGCGGCTAACGGGCCAGCGATGGCGCCGGCTGAGTCCATGGCCTGCAGCAGCCCAAAAGCCGAACCGATTCTTTCCCGGGGTACCGATTCCGCCAGCATTACGTCGCGCGGCGCGCCACGCACGCCCTTGGAGAAGCGATCGCCAAACCGCACCAGCAGAACCTGCCACCAGGCAGTGGTTATCGCCAAGACTGGTTTCAGGACGTTTGCCACTGCGTAGCCGGCGACCACCAGGGGCTTGCGCCGGCGCATGCGATCCGTGAGCAGCCCGGAAAACAGCTTGGCGAAGGAGGAAACGCTCTCCGCCACGCCCTCAATCAGCCCCAGCTTTGCCGGCCCTGCCCCGATGGTCAGCAGGAAAGCGGGCAAAATCCAGTAGGCCATCTCACTGGCGGTGTCGTTGAAGAAGGAGGTAGCGCCGAAGACGTACAGATTACGGGAACGGGCGCCGGAATCGGGCTCGGCGGAAGGAGCACCCATGCGATTGTTTGTACCACGTTTTTCTGAAACGCAAGATCCTTCGGCTACGCTCCGGATGGCATTTCAAGTTTTAACGAGGATCAGTACAAAGCGCCGTACTTGGTGGCCACCCAGCGGCCATCTTTCTCCATCGAGGTGACCCACAGGTCCTCAGGGTAGGTGGTTTGGCCATCGCGGCGGGTTACATGATAGTGGAGGATAACAAGCGGGGGATCATCTTCCCGATCAAAGAGCGACCAGGAAACCAATGGGTGCGCCTCTTCCGACTTGCAGATGAACCCGGCGTACTGGCGGCGGTAATCCTTGAACCAGTCAGCCAGTTCCTCGCGACACTTGCCCTCTTGCATGGCATTGACCAATTCGTTTGCAGGCCTTTCTGGCGCACGATCACGAATGGGATTAAAACGTACCTGCAAGGGATAGCCGGAGAGCGGATCCTTCTGTTCGGAGCGGGAAAGAATGGGCGGCTGATTGGAAAGCCAGATCAGCATGCCAAGGGCATAGAGCACGAGAAAAACGCCCACGCCCAACCCGATCCATTTTTTCTGAACGGCCATACTTCTAGGGCGAGTTTAGCGCCGATGGCAGAGGGAGGGGTTGATGCGGAAGGTACAGGTCCGTTCGTACTCAGGTAAGCTGCCTAGCTGGCTGGCTAGCAGGAAGTTCATCCCGAAAAAGAGAACGCACCCGAAGGTGCGTTCGCACTGAAGTCCCTTTTTCAGAGACCTGTCAAGCTAAGTCTCAAGCGGGCGGTGTCCGTCTATTCCTTTTCTTCCCCGCCGCCCTCGGCCGGTTCGCCACCGCCTTCGGCTTGTTGTTGCGCCTGCGCCTCTTCCATGGCCTTTTTGGCTTCGGCGGCCCGCTTGGCGCGGATTTCGGCGCGCTTCTGGCGCTTTTCCTCCACTACCCGCTCAGCGCCTAACAGTTCGATGAACGCCTTTTCCGCGCCATCGCCCTTCTGCCAGCCGGTGCGCACAATGCGCAGGTAACCGCCCTCGCGATCGCCGAAGCGTGGGGAGATCTCAAAGAGCTTGTCCACCGCCTCACGGGTCATGAGATAAGCGCCGGCCATGCGGCGGGCCGCCAAGTCGCCGCGCTTGCCTAAGGTGATCATCTTTTCCACGTGCGGCCGCATGGCTTTGGCCTTGACCACAGTAGTCTCGATCCGCTCTTCCAGGATCAGCGAAGTCACCAGATTGCGCAGCAAGGCGCGCCGGTGGCTCGTGTTCCTGCCTAGTTTCCATCCTGCTTTAAGGTGACGCATAAGAATCCCTTGATTGACGATTTTCGATTGACGATTGACCCTGGTTCGCTGCCGGACAATCGTCAATCTTCAATCATCAATCTTCAATTAGTAGTTTTGTCCTTCACCGAAGCTGGGTGCGCCCAACGCCGGTGCCGGCTGCGGCGGAGCGCCGGGCACGGCGTTGCCGTGCTCGTCAATCTTCATACCCAGGCTCAGGCCCATGGAAGCCAGGATTTCCTTGATTTCATTGAGCGACTTGCGGCCGAAATTCTTGGTCTTCAGCATCTCGGCTTCGGTCTTCTGCACCAGTTCGCCGATGGTCTGGATATTGGCGTTCTTCAGGCAGTTGTAGCTGCGCACCGAAAGCTCCAACTCCTCCACCGAACGATTCAGGTTCTCGTTGCGGATCTCCGGCTTCCGTTCCTCGGCGCTGGTGATCGTCTCCAGCTCTTCCTCGAAGTTGATGAAGATGTTCATGTGGTCTTTGAGCAGCTTGGCCGCCAGGCCGATAGCGTCGGCCGGCAGCACGGAGCCATTGGTCCACACTTCGAGCGTGAGCTTGTCGTAGTCGGTAATCTGGCCCAGGCGCGCGGCCTCGACCGTGTAGTTAACCTTGCGCACGGGCGAGTGCACCGAATCAATGGGGATGAAGCCAATGCCCAGGTCCTCGTCGAAGTTCTTGTCCGCTGCCACATAGCCGCGGCCGCGCTTCAGCCGCATCTCCATGTCCAGCTTGCCGCCCTCGCTGATGGTGGCCAGGTAAACTTCCTTGTCCAGCACCTCCACGTCGGCGTCCGCCTCGATCATGCCGGAGGTGACCACGCCCGGCTGGTCGGCGCGCAGGTAGATGGCCTTCGGTCCCTCGCCATTCAGCTTGAAGGGCACCTGCTTCATGTTGAGGATGATGTCGGTGGCATCCTCCACCACGCCGGGAATGGACTGGAACTCGTGCAGCACACCTTCGATCTTGACCGCGGTGACAGCCGCGCCCTCGATGGAGGACAGCAGCACGCGCCGCAGCGCGTTGCCGATGGTGGTGCCGAAGCCCCGTTCGAAGGGCTGCGCCCAGAACATACCGTATTTGTCAGTGAGGCTCTCGGTATCAACCGCCAGCCGTTTTGGTTTCTGAAAACCTTTCCAAAGCATTTGTGTTCTTCTCCTCTTCGGCCATGCTGCTCAATTTCGGCTCGCCGGCTGGCCCGCAACCGGCTCCAGCGCCGAAAAAGGCCGATCTGGCACGAAACGTTTGGGCCGAAAAACCCAGCAGTCAGCACTCAGCTTTCAGCATCAGCCCGTGCGACTGCGTTGCTCTCGACTGTCACCAGTCGAGCGTC
>DASYWT010000376.1:0-6062 GCA_035935775.1 Terriglobales bacterium | reverse complement strand
AAATTCAGCGCTTGATCGGCCGCTCTCTCCGCGCTGTGACCGATCTGGCACGCCTGGGCGAGCGCACCATCTGGATTGATTGCGACGTCATCCAGGCTGACGGCGGCACGCGTACGGCCTCCATCACCGGCGCCTTCGTGTCCTTGGGCCTGGCGCTGCAGAAGCTTGTCGAAGCGGGAACGTTGACCGCCGCTCCCATCCGCGATTTTGTGGCCGCCACCAGCGTAGGCATCGTGGACGGCCAGGTGATGCTCGACTTGGCCTACGAAGAGGATTCGCGCGCCGAGGTGGACATGAACTTCGTGCTTACCGGCGGCAAAAAGATCGTGGAAATCCAGGCCACCGCCGAGCAGCATCCCTTCGACGACGAGCAACTGCGGGAAATGATGCAGCTGGCACGCCGGGGCGTGGAGGCGCTCATCGCCAAGCAACGCGCCATTTTGAGCAGCCTGCCGCTCCGCCAATGAAACCGGAGTGCCCCTCGATTTGTCGTGTATTCAGCCAAAGCGCCAGTCACCTAGAAAGCTCCATCACCGCTCCCTGCTCCCTTTTCGTTTAAAATAATCTGCTGCAATCATCAGGAGGTCTTATGAAACTTACCCCGGGAAAACTGCAGGGCGTGAAGAACGTTTCCAACGAGCGCGGGGTGATCGCCGCCGCCGCCATGGACCAGCGCGGATCACTGAAGAAAGCGCTGGGGGCCAACGCTACCGATAAGGGTCTGGAGGAATTCAAGTCGCTGGTCACCGAAGTTTTGACCCCCCACGCCAGCGCCATTCTGCTTGACCCCGAGTGGGGGCTTCCCGCCTCCAAGCGCCGCGCCAAAAATGCCGGCCTGCTGCTGGCCTACGAGAAGACGGGCTACGACAAGACTGGGCCCGGCCGCCTGCCGGACCTGCTCGACCACTGGTCGGCGCGCCGCTTGAAGGAAGCCGGCGGCGACTGCGTCAAAATTCTGCTCTACTACACGCCCGCGGATCCCAAGGAGATCAACGACCAGAAGCATGCCTGGGTGGAACGCATCGGCGACGAGTGCCGCGCCAACGATATCCCGTTCTTCCTCGAGCTGGTGGGCTACGAAGAAGGAGTGGACGAAAAGGGTTTTGATTTTTCCAGGAAAAAGCCGGATATCGTGGTGCGCAGCATGGAAGAATTCACCAAGGACCGCTACGGTGTTGACGTTCTCAAAGTTGAGGTGCCGGTCAACATGAAGTTCGTGGAGGGCGCGAAGGTCTTTGCAGGGCAGAAGGCGTACACCAAAAAGGAAGCCATGGAGCACTTCCGCCGCGCCGCCGCGGTCAGCACCAAACCGTTCATCTATCTCTCGGCGGGCGTGAGCAATGCCGAGTTCACCGAGTCGCTGGAGCTGGCGGGCGAAGCCGGCGTGAAATTCAACGGTGTGCTCTGCGGCCGCGCCACCTGGAAAGACGGCATCCCCATTTATGCCACGCAGGGCGCAGCCGCCTTCCGCAAGTGGCTGGAGAGCGAAGGCGTGAAGAACATCGAGAACGTCAACCAGCGCCTGAAGGCGGCTACATCCTGGTTTTCTATTTATGGAGTAAAAGAGCCGGCCATGGTAGGAGCCTGAAGCATTCAGTCATTCAACCATCTGGGTATTGAGTCACCGGGCGCGTGCTGCGGCGCGCGCCTTTTTTATTTTGTCATCCTGAGCGAGTCCGACCGAGCGAAGCGAAGGAGGGCGAGTCGAAGGACCTTGCGTTTCTGCACCCATTTGTCTTTACTTTAAAAGAAAACGCGGGCGCTCAGATGTAGAATTGATAGAGCCGCCGCGCTCCTGCGCATGTTTTCTTTCCGTGCCAGATCGCTGTTACTGCTTGCTGCCGTCTCTTCTCTGGTCATTCCCGCCAATGCCGACCAGAAGATTACAACCCGCCGAACCATTGATGGCGCGCACGCCACGGTGCAGACGCTCTACATTCGCGGCGAAAGGGAGCGGCTGGAATTTCGGGCCGAAGATGTCCCCCCGGGCGGTGAATCCGATGACGACATCACCATTCGGCAATTCGACCGCAGGCGCACGTTGGCATTCAGCCCGCGCTACAAGACGTATGCCTATATCCCGATGGATGTTGCCGGTAAACCCCGGCCTGTTCAGGAGCCGGCGGCCACGCGCGGCGGTGAGGTGAAAGTCACGATTGATTCGGTCGATACCGGCGAACGCAAACAGATCGGGGAGTTCATCGCACGCCACGTGCGCTCTACCACGCGCATGGAAGCAGGCCCAGGCGCGTGCCAGTCCAGCAGTATGACTGAGGTGGATGGCTGGTACATTGACTTGCGAACAATCCGGGCTCCGGCGCACCCCGGCGCCGTCGGGGTCTTAATCGCCGGCCAGGCCGGCTGTCGCGACCGTTTTCACGTGCAGAAGCTGGGCGCTGCACCCCGGGGGTACCCAGTTGAGGAGACCTATCGCCACACTGAGCAGGGCCACACCTTTGTAACTAAAACAGAATTGCTGGGAGCCTCCACCTCCACGCTGGATCCGGCTCTGTTCGAACTGGCGCCGGGATACCAGCCGGCGTTGCACACCGCCTTCGGATACGACTTCCGTCGGGTTGATACCTTCAGCAATCGCGCCCAGTACTATTGGGAGCGCGTGGTGTACTCGGTGCGACGCTGGTTCTGAGGTACTCGCAGGAATTCCTCGATCGCGTCACAAGCCTCGCCCACGCCGTCCTCGGCTTGAATCTTGGCGCCTGTGTCCGCGGCACGCTGAGCGTACAGGAGATTCTCCAGCAGGATTCTCAATTCCGACGCCACCTTTGGATCGCGAAAGCGCCTCCGGCCGATGAGGCGGGCGATCCCCAGCCGCTTGCTGCGCACCGCGTTGTCGAACTGGTCGTGGCTGAGCGGCATAACCAATGCGGGCCGTCCCGAGCGCATCGCCTGCGCCGTGGTGCCGATTCCGCCCTGGTGCACGATGACGGCGGCACGCGGAAAGAGCTGGGAGAAGGGCGCATAATCGAACGCCGCAATATCGGAAGAAAGCAACTCCGCGGGCGGCCGGGGCATGTCTTTCCCCACCAGCAGCACCGCGCGCTGCCGCAACAAACGTGCCGCCTTTGCACTCTCCTCAAAGAAGTTTCCCGCTGCCTGCACTGCTGCAGACCCCAGGGTAAACACGAGCGGCGCGGAACCGGCTTTCAGAAATTGTTCTAACTCCGGTGCGGGTGGATGCTCGACTTCATCGCGATCGAAGAACACGAACCCCGTCGCCCGCGCCTGCGGCGGCCAGTCTGGCTGGGGCGCAGCCAGCAGCGGCGAAAACAACCCCAGCACCAGTTGCGGCGAATGCTGCCCGGCAAATATCGGATTGGCACCCGGCTTCAGTCCCAGCTCTGCTTCCAGTTCCCGGTATGGGCCTAGCCAGGAACGCGACATACGATCGGCCAGGGCATAAAAAGCCCGATGGAAGCCGCGTCCCAGCTGGCTCACAAATTCGGGAAAGGGCAGGCCGCCGAACGCCGGTGGGTCGTCCGCCGACATGAAGCTGGCAGGGGCCAGCACGGTGGAAATCCAGGGGATGCCCCGCACCCGCGCCAGCAGCGGCCCGGCAAAGGCGACCGGATGGGTGATGATCACGTCTGGGCTTTCGGCCACCGCCGCCAGATCTTCGTAGCTGTTGCGCAGGTTGGGCATCAGGATGTGGCGGAAGATGAACTCGGTACCTTTGCGACGGTCGAACACCTGCCGCATCAACTCGCGATCAATGCGCGGCAGATCGGGCCGGATGGCGCGAAACGCAATGCCTTCACTTTCTATTTTCTGGCGGTAGATGGGACTGGTGGCGATCACCGGCGCATGGCCGCGGCGCGCCAGTTCGAGAGCCAGCCCCATGTAGGGATGAATGTCGCCGTAGGAGCCAAAAGCGTGGATAAGGATGCGAGCCATGGGCCGACAGCCATGATAACCGCTAAGGAGTTTTGTTCAGGAGGTTAGGTAAGTCTGGTCGAGTCAGCGTGAGGTCCGCTGACTCAGAGCCCTTCGCGGTTGAGCGCCGGGACTTTTCTTTTGGCACTCTGAGGGCTGGCTGCCACGGCAGCGGCTGCGGCCTTGGGTTGGCGTTCCTGAAACAGCAGCCGGCGCAGGGTGCGCAGGTCATTCAGGATGCGACTGCCCGCCTTCAGGTGCTGCGAGAGTTTCTCCAGGTTGTAGAAAACCAAACGGAGCGCTTCCAGTTGTTTTGCGTCGGCTCCGCCGTTGAGGTCAGCATGCACCGCCTGCTGCGCTTCCAGCACAGTCTGGCTCAGCAGCTTGAGATATTCCTGAGCGCCTTCGATGCTATCGAAGGGGGTCTCTGATTCGTAACTCAAACGGAAGCCTCTCAGCTATCTTACGCTCCTGTGGGCCGAGTGGTAAAAAATGACATCCCAGGCACACAGATGGTCACGATGAGGAGCAATTGGTTTACCGCTACGACGAAATAGCCTGTTTAGAAACAAATCGAGAGTTGCACAAACCAGGCGCGCCCGTTTTTCTGCTGTCTGGGAGGGCCGCACCCAAGTTTCGCCAGGCTATACACCTGCCGTTAAATCCGCCGTGACTCCGGGCTGCTATAGTGTTGGGGGCAGCTGGGTTTGGAACTGCGCTCCAAGGATTGTGGAATGACTAGCTTAGACGTGGTATTCCGCTTCGGAGCCCCACCAACTGAAGGCGCGATGCGGGCGCTGGACAGTGTGCGTGAGGTTTACGGCATTCGCCGAGTTCAGTTCAACGGCAGAGAACATTCCCTGCGAGTGGAATTTGACGCCTCTCGACTCAACGAAAACACAGTGGCTAGCCTGCTGCGACGCGCCGGCATTGATGTGCGCGAAAAAATCGCGCTCGCCTGAACCTCCACAAAGACTTCCGCCGCTAATCACGTCGGGAACGGTCCAGGAAGAGATCTGCTGGTTGGGGGTGGGCTGACGCGCAGCGTGCAAGTCCTTCAGACAAAGCAAAAGGGGCGCTCAAGAAAACCTCTGGCCGAAGTTATTCTCAAGAGCGCCCCTGTTGCGCGCCACTTCGTCTGGGCTTCTGAGTTGCACCCCCGATGCCATACCCAGCCGCTTGAAAATCAACGGCTTAGCTTCTCCTTCCGAGGGCTGCGCGGGTAGCTTTTACAGTCCACGGGAAAGATTTACTAAGCCCTTGCAAACAACTGCAACCACCCTTCCAAGGGCAGGGGATTAAGAGCTTTTTTGCACAGCATAGGTGTTTGATATGAGGGCGGTTAAGTGTCCGTTCCTGACGTTTGTTTGCACCCTTGACCCTTAGCAGCCCGGACGGTGGGTGTTTGCACTCATCACCGCGCGGTGACTCTCGAGGAGATTAAGTTTCAAGGTTTCAAAGTTTCAAGTTTCGATCTTGCAAGTTTCAGCCTCTCTATGAGCCCCCGCTCACAGCACTCAGCGCTGAACGATGAGCAATTAGCCCTAGTATTTTAGCCAGTCAGCACTGCGCCGCTCCCATTGGCCTCGCAACTGAAGAGCTACGCGCCAAGTGCTACCTGTTAAGTATTTTTCAGATGAATGCGAGCGTTGATTGCTGAGTGCTTCCTGCCGCCTCTGGCGTACAATCGCGCACATAGGGATGTGGCTGAATGTACTTCGAACAGTTCTATCTGGCCTGCCTGGCGCATGCCTCCTACATGCTCGGCTCGGGCGGCGAGGCGGCGGTGGTTGACCCGCAACGCGATGTAGACATTTATCTCAAGGCGGCGCAAGAGCAAGGTCTGAAAATACGTCACATTTTTGAAACCCACTTGCACGCCGACTTCGTATCCGGCCACAAAGAACTGGCGGAGCGCACCGGGGCCAACATTTACATTGGCGAGCGCGCCGGTGCCCGGTTCAAGCACGTACCGCTGCGCGACGGCTCGGAAGTGCGCTTTGGGGACGTGCGCATCACCGCTCTGGAGACCCCCGGGCACACACCGGAAGCGGTGTGCCTCGTGGTACGCGACATGGCCAAATCGCCGGAACCGGCGCTGGTGCTGACCGGAGACACTCTCTTCATTGGCGACGTCGGCAGGCCCGACCTCTCCCAGCAGTACACACCGC
>DASYWT010000375.1:0-1990 GCA_035935775.1 Terriglobales bacterium | reverse complement strand
ATGAGCCCCTACTCGGCTTTTGCCTTCTCCTTCATGACCATGGCCATTGGCGTGCCTTCGGCGATCAAGACCTTTAACTGGCTGGGGACGATGTGGAAGGGCAAAATCCGCTTCACCGTGCCCATGCTGTTCGCCATCGGGTTCGTTTCCCTGTTCGTTTCCGGCGGCTTGAGCGGCCCCTTCCTGGCGCAACCGGCGATTGACATCCCGCTGCACGACACCTACTTCGTGGTCGCCCATTTCCACCTGATCATGGGCGTGGCCGCCATCTTCGGCATCTTCGCCGCCACCTACTACTGGTTCCCCAAGATGTATGGGCGGATGATGAACGACGCCCTGGGCAAAATTCACTTCGTGATCACCTTCGTGGGCGCCTATTGCATCTTCATGCCCATGCACTACCTGGGCATGGCGGGCAATCCCCGGCGTTACTCGCAATTCACCGAGGTCAAGTACCTGGCGCCGCTCATCCCCATCCACAAGTTCATCACCTATGCTGCTATCATTACGGTAACTGCCCAGCTGATATTCCTCTTCAACCTCTTCTGGAGCATGAAGAAGGGGAAGAAAGCCGCCCAGAATCCCTGGGAAGCCACAACCCTGGAGTGGACCACGGCCACGCCGCCTCCGCATGACAACTTTGGCGGCGTTACCCCGGTGGTTTATCACGGACCTTATGAGTACAGCGTGCCGGGTGCAGCCAAGGATTACATCATGCAGACGGATCCCGCGCCCGTGCCCGCGCACTAGATCGGTATGGCCACATTGACTCCGACCCTTACGGTTAAGCAGCCCAAATCCCGCCACGGCGGGGCTGGGGACACACCCCACTACCCCGGAGGCGGTGGCGGAGGCGGGCGCGGCGACGAATCTCCCGACTATGGGGAACGTCTGCGCCGGTGCCGTCTGGGGCTGGCCGTGGGCATCGCGCCCATCGTGATGCTGTTTGTGGCTTTCAGCAGCGCCTACCTGGTGCGCCAGGGATTGGCTTCCTGGGACCTGCGGACCAACAGCTACATCAATGACTGGGCGCCCGTACGCTTGCCCACGCTGCTGCTGGTGATCAATACCTGCCTGTTGCTGGTCAGCAGCATGACCATGGAATTCGCCCGGCGCCAGGCCTCGCGGTTGGCCGCCCTCGCGCCGATTACCGCTATGCCGGGTATCGCGAACGATGAGGAGAGCGGTTTCCCCTGGCTGGGCGTCACGGTCGCGCTGGGTCTGGGCTTTCTGGCAGGCCAGATGCTCGCCTGGCGCCGGATGGAGATCCGCGGCTTCTTTATGTCCAGCAACCCCAGCAGCTCGTTCTTCTACCTGCTGACCGGGGCGCATGCTCTGCACCTGCTGGGGGGCGTGATCGCGCTGGCGTATGCCGGAATCACGGTGTGGATGAAGCGGCCGCCGGAAGCCCGCCACATTGTGGTGGACGTCACCGCCTGGTACTGGCACTTTATGGCTCTGTTGTGGCTGTACATATTCGCCCTTCTGGAAATTGCGCGTTAACGCGAGGAGGCTGGCACAATGGCCGATGTTGCGGTGCAACACAGCGTGACGGGAGCATATGAGCCGTCGCTGTTCGGCACCTATTCCAAAAAAATCGGAATGTGGCTGTTCCTGCTTTCCGATTCCCTGACCTTCGGCGCGCTTTTATTTGCCTATTCTTACGGCCGCATCTCTACGCCCAACTGGCCCACACCCTTTGGCAAGGAAAGCATCATCAATGCCACCATTATGACCGTGTGCCTGCTCTCCAGTTCGCTGACCATGGTGCTGGGCGTGCTGGCGGTCAAGAAAAACGATCATAAGGCGACGGTGAAGTGGCTGCTGGCCACCATGTTCTTCGGTGCCCTGTTCGTGGTGCTGCACGCCAAGGAGTGGAGCGGGCTGATTGCCGAAGGCATGCGGCCCTTCAGCAATCCCTGGGCCAAGGGCGTGCCCCAGTTCGGCGGAACCTTCTTCACCCTGACCGGCATGCACATGCTGCACGTCA
>DASYWT010000374.1:0-2217 GCA_035935775.1 Terriglobales bacterium | reverse complement strand
TCTACACGCCAGCTCAGTTCCGCGAGCAACTGGCGCTGACAGCCGCGCAGATGGATCACCGCGCCGGACGCCTGTGGCGGCCGCTGGAGGATACGGCGGTTTCAGCGCAGATCCTCTATGAAGCGCCTCGGGAGTGGACGTCCTGGCGCCGCAGCGCCGATTTTTACCCGGAGAGCGAGCTCATCTGGCTGGAGGCCGACACCATCATCCGCAAGCAGACAAACGGGCGGCGGTCGCTGGACGATTTCTGCCGCGCCTTTGAAGGTCCGCACAGCGGGCCGCCAGAGATGAAGCCTTACACCCTGGATGACTTGGTGGCGGCGCTCAACCAGGTTGCGGCTTACGACTGGCGTGGTTTTTTCCAGACGCGTGTCTACTCCCCGGCGCCGCGGGCGCCGTTGGCAGGCATTGAACAGGGCGGCTGGACCCTGGTTTACAACGATACCCCCAACGAACTGCTGCAGGCGGGAGAGAAATTCGCCCACGGGATGGATTTGACCAGCTCCATCGGCATGGTGGTTCACCAGGAAAAGAATGAAGAGGAAGGTACCATCATAGACGTGGTTCCGGCCATGGCAGCGGCAGAGGCGGGTATCGCTCCGGGAATGAAACTAGTAGCGGTCAATGGGCGGAAGTGGTCGCCGGAAATACTATCGGCCGCGTTAAAGGCGCGGGGACCGCTGCAGCTGCTGGTGGAGAACATAGGCTACTACAAGAATTACACCTTGAACTACGCGGATGGGCCGCGGTTTCCGCACCTGGAACACAATGAGCGGCAGACCGATGTTCTCGGGGAAATCATCAGGCCTCGCACTGGCAGGTGAGAGCTTGCCGGCTGCCAGGGTAGCGTTCAAGTCACTTTATCGCCAGGGCGTTTGCTCGGCAGCCAGTAAGCTAGTCAGCTTCTCTTAGTGGCCCAGATGATAGGGATGGCCTTTCAGAATGGTGTACGCGCGGTATAGTTGCTCCAGCAGCACGACGCGCGCCAGTTCGTGGGGCAGAGTCATCTTGCCCAGTGAGAGCAGGAACACGGCCGCCTTGCGCGCTTCCTCGCTGAAGCCATTGGCGGGTCCGACGGCGAACAGCGGCGGGTACGGGCTGTGGTTCTGCTGCTCATCCAGAAAACCGGCAAACTCCTCGGAGGTGAACTGCTTGCCAAGGCGGTCGAGGAGCACCAGTTTGCACGAGGGGCGATTCGCCGTCCTACCCGCCAGTTTCAATAGCGCCGCCTCGCTGCCCACGGCCAGCGGCTCTAATTGGGTGTAGGCGGAGAGGCGCTTGAGGTACTCGGCGGTCAGCGTCTGGATGGCGGGGTCTTTGGTTTTGCCGATCCAAGCCACCTTAATTTTCATAATTCCGATTTAACCACAGATCAAATTTTTCAATCGCTTTCCCCTGTGAACTCTGTGTCCTCTCTGGTTGAAACTTACTTCTCAGCGGAGGCAAGCACAACCTCGGCGGTGAAGTTGACCTGCTTGCCATCGTAGTAGCGACGGATCGCGGTAACGATCTCGTCATTCACCTGATTTTCTCTTTCCGGAGGGATGCTGGCTAGCAGCGGGCGAAATGGCACTGTGATCTCGCGGAAATACTCCCACACTTCTTCTGGCGTGCCTGGCCAGCTCCAGGGCACAGTAACAGTACGTTCCTCCATTCGATTGAACCCAGCCTGCTTCAGGACGGCAGTCAAGGAGCCTGGTTGTGAAAAGCGGAACATATTGGGCGCGCCGGGCTGCAGCATGGGTCCGGGCACGTGACGGAGAACAATGGCGATCGTGCTGAGGAAATATGGCTGCTCGAACGGCCCCCAGGCCAGCAGAGCAATGCGGCCGCCCGGGCGCAAGACGCGGCGTGCTTCGCTTAGGGCACGCACGACATTGTCAAAAAACATCACGCCGAAGCGGCTGCTGACCAGGTCGAAAGCGTCGTCCGGAAACGGCAGGGAGTGGGCATCGGCTTTCTGAAAGGCGACATTTCTCAGCTCCCGCTGGCTGGCGCGGTCGCGAGCTACTTCCAGCAATTCGGGATTGACGTCAATGCCGGCAACTCGGCCTTGCGGGCCGACCTCTCCCGCCAGACTGATGGCTGGTTCGCCGGTACCGCAGGCCAGGTCGAGCACATCCATGCCCGGCTGGGCCGCTGCCAGCTGCACGATGGCGTGAGTAACACCAGCTCCCATTGCTGCCGACTGGCGACGCCACTTCTGCGAAGCGGCGA
>DASYWT010000373.1:0-11323 GCA_035935775.1 Terriglobales bacterium | reverse complement strand
TCGCCGGAACATCGCAACCGGACAGAGAAACCATGCCCCGAGGACGACAAGCGAGGGTTTGGCCCGACCTTCCTTCCCGCCCCAGCGTGCTACATCTCGCGCTCCACGCCGAAGAACAATACAACCACGATTTGCACCACGAGCAGCGCAATCATGAAAGCGAGGACGCCGCTTATGCCGTGCGTCCGGAGAAGCGCCACGACGATAAAGGGCGTGATAATCGTTGCCCCGCGCCCGAAGGTATTACAGATTCCTGCTGCCCGCATGCGCACTTCCGTGGGAAACAGTTCTGGGATGTAGATGGCGAAAAGCAACGTGACCAGAACGTAGATGGGAATGATCAGCAAGAATCCGACCGTGAGAAAAACGGCGGGATGACTGACGAAAGGATAAATGGCGCCCATGATGATGGTAAGCAGCGAAGCTCCCAGGATGGTGGGCTTGCGTCCCCAGGAATCCGCAGTGTAGGCGCCAATGGCGGAACCCAGCGGCGCGCCCAGCGAAATCACCAGCGCGTAACTGAGCGAAGAGGCGATGCTCTGCCCCTGCTGCACAAAGAAGGTGGGCAGCCAGGTGACGAACCCATAGATGAGAGTGTTGATGACAATCAGCGTTGTGGCTCCCAGGATCATGCGTGGGAGGAGGCCCGGCCCTACCAGCGACGCCAGGCTGCGGGAAGGTGGCGGCGCAGGGGGCGCGGGCGGGGGAAGCATCTCGCCCGCGCGGGAGACCTCGCGCTCCACGCTTTGCAGGATCGCTTCCGCTTCTTCTCTGCGCCCGATGGATTCCAGCCAGCGCGGTGATTCGGGCAGCGCCTTTCGCAAATACCAGACCACCAGCGCTCCCACTCCGCCCAGCACGAACATGATCCGCCAGCCAAAGCGCGGGATGATCAGCGTGCCCAGAAGCCCGGTGACCGGCAGACCCCCGACCACAAAAACGGAAATCGCGCCCAGCCACTTTCCCCGCGCTTGTGGAGGGACAAACTCGGTCATGGTGGAATAGCCGACCACATTTTCCGCGCCCAGGCCCGCGCCCATCACGAAGCGCAGCAAAATCAGCACGTTCATGGAGGGCGCGAAGGCGCTGGCAATGGAAGCCAAACCGAAGATTGCCAGGTTACCCTGATAGGTAAAGCGGCGGCCGTAGCGGTCGCCCAAAAATCCAGTCAGAAACGATCCCAGCATCATTCCCACAAAGGTGACGGAAACGAATTCCGCATTCTGGCCCAGGGTGGAAAAGCCGCTCTTGAGCGTGGCCCCGAGGACGCTGGCGGCCACGTAAATGTCGAAGCCGTCAAAAAACATGCCCACGCCGATGAGCCACATGATGCGGCGATGGAACCCGCAGATGGGCAGACGATCGAGACGCGCGCCCGCGTTCACCGGTGGAAGGGAGTTCATTTGTTTTTCTTCAGCGCGGCCAGGCTGTCACGGGTAAGCGTTTCGGCCGCCAGGCGGCTGTTCCGGGCAAAGCTGTTCTGCTGGGCAGCTAGAAAAAATTCCTTGCAGCGGCGGACGGCGGTAGCATCCAGGCGAAGAATGCGCTCCACCAGCGCCTCGGCGTCGCCTGCCAGGCGATCGGCCTGACATACCTGCGAGATGAGCCCGATCTGCTGAGCGTAAGCAGGAGTGATGGCATCTCCGAACAGCACCAGCGGAAATGCAAAGCGGGGCAATGTGTACTCACCCAGGTAGGCCATGATGGCCGACGGCGGCAGCCCGGCACGCATTTCCGGGAATCCCAGAGCCGCGGTTTCAGCAACCAGAACAAAATCGCAGACAATCGCCAGCCCGAAGCCGAACCCGAAAGCATCGCCCTGAACTTCCGCTACGCTGATCAACGGCGACATTCGCAGGCTGCGTTTCACCTCAATCAGGCGCCTGGCTTCACGGCCAATGCCGGCAGCGTCGCGGCCGGCGCGCTCGCGTCCCGTACAGAAAACATTGCCTCGCGCCCGGATGCGCAGCACTCGCGCCCGCGGCCGGTTTGACTCCGCCCGCAACTCCGCCAGCATGGCGTCGAACATGGGGCCGCTTACCTCATTTCCATGTTGCGGATTGTTCAGCGTGAAACTGAGGACATCACCCGCGCGCTCAATCATCAAACCGGCAGCGGCGGGAGTGGAGGAGCGGGACGCTTTCGGGGCCGACACGCCCGACACGGTATACATGAACCCATCTTCTGTCAACAACACGAGGCGGCTGCTGCACAGCAGTACCGGTTCAGAACCTTAAGGAAACCTGAAGAAAATTTTCATTTCTGGCGAATGTTGTGGCGTAAACAAGCGTGCCCGCTTCCGGTACTATTCTGCGACTGTGCCGAAACGTTGCTTGGAGAGCCACATGACCGGAGCGCGGTTCAGGCTGAGCCTGTTCACAAATCGGTACAGGGCCTGGGGCAAGGACTGGGATTGCCGACCTTGGTCTGCGATGGCCTGACTGGGTTTGAATCTTGCGCGATTTCGCCACGGGAGTGCCCGGCGTAGATGTTCCCGGCTATGCCTTGAGCCTGTGGGTTTCGACTACGTGCCCAAGGGTGGCTTTCAGTCGGTCCAGAAAGTCCTGGCAAGCCATCGAGGGCAGAGCGTCCTTGGTGCGGATCAGGTAGAAGTCAAGCCAAAGCTCGGGTCCGTAAATCGGCTGGGCTATGAGCCGGCCTTGCCTTACGTCCTGCATCACTGCCGTGCTGCCCACCACGGTGGACCAGTCGGAGTTGCGCACCATTTCCAGGGTGCCCAGCATGCCGTCAATTTCCAGAATTCTGCCTGAGCCGGTGCCCCCGAACCGCACCGCCGCATTTTCAACTATCTGCCGCAAACTGTGCCGGGGCGAGGGAAGTATAAGCTTCAGCTTGTTGAGTTCATTGGCGGCGCGTGGCCGCACATGCTGCTTTTTCCCCGCAACCTGTTCAGCGCGGGAGGCAAGAACCAGCCGGTCGCGGAAGAAGTGAGACGACTCCAAACCCAGATGAAGCGGAGGACGGGTAACGATGGCAGCTTCCACTTCTCCAGATACCACCCACTCCGTAAGCGTGCCGCTGTAAGCTTCCGCCAGACGCACGTCCACAAAAGGATGTGCGGTCATGTAATCCGGCAGCATGCGGTAAACCGCTCCCTTGAACAAGGTGGGAGGCACGCCGACGTTGATCTGCGTGGCGAAGCTGCCCGCCATCTCCAGCATTTGCTGACGCGCAACGCCCACCGCTCGCAGAACGTCGGTGCAGTAACCATAAAAACGGCGGCCGGCGATCGTAGGGGTTACGCCACGGGCCTGGCGGTCAAACAGTCGGTGGCCCAATAGTGCTTCCAGGCGCTGGATGTACACGCTGAGGCCGGGCTGGGTGCAATGTTCTCGTTGCGCTGCCTTACTGAAACTACCTTCCTCGTAGGCGGCTACGAAGCAGCGGACCTGCTTCAGATCCATGTCGTTGGGTAAAGCCCTCGGGAGGGGTAGGGAAGCGCCCGTTTGAGGGTCGGCTCTCCGCGTTGGCGCCTTGTCGTGTGGCTGGGAAGCGAGAGGCATGGCGAGCCATAATACGGCCCTATGGCTACCATATCAACATATTAATGGTGAAGATGGCAGAGGCAATCTAGGATGCTGGGCGAAAGCAGGAGCTGCAGGGCGCCCCGCCCTGCTAATGGTATTTCGCCCAGACGCCGGCAGCGCCGGTTCGAGGTAACGCGGCATGAAGGCATTAAAAAACGGCATAAAGTCATTGAAAAAAGATGCGGGAAATTCGCACATGGACATTCGCTTCATCGGCAAGCCTCACGAGTGGGATCCTCGCCGGGTTTACAGCCAGACCGGTGCGGACTGGCAACACCGTGTGGATTTTTCCCGCTTGCGCCAGGACCGCTTGCAGCGCCTGCGAGAGCAGATGGCCGCGCATGACCTGGGCGCCGTGGTCCTGTTTGCGGGCGCCAACATCCGCTATGTCACCGCCTCTTATCAGGGAAATTGGAAGTACAACATCAATATCCGCTATGCCGTGGTGCCGAACGGCGGTGAGCCGGTGCTGTTTGAAACGGCAGGTTCGGATCTGCACTGCGCGGAAATTGACCTGCCGTGGCTGGAAGGCCGCATCAACCCCGCCATCACCTGGCAGTGGGCGGAAGGCGCAGTGCCGGTTATGGCCGGACGCATGGCGCAAAGCGTAGTGGATGTGCTGCAGGAGAACGGGTATCGCAAGGAACAGGTAGGCATTGACAACTTCGATTGGCAAGCTCTGAAGGCGTTTCAGAACTGCGGCCTCAACCTGACTGATGCCTGGCCGGCGATCTCGGCCGCGCGGGTGATCAAGACCCGGGATGAGATCGAACTGCTGAAGCAGGCGGCCAGCATCGGCGATGCTGCGATGTGGAGAATCAAATACGAATGGCTCAAGCCGGGCGTGCGTGAGCGCGAGATTGAAGCCAAAGTGCACGAGTTCATGCTGGAGCGCGGCTGCGAGATCATCTACGACATCATCGTCGCCTCGGGTGGCAATACCAGCCCCTATCGCCGCTGGGCCACCGACAAGATCATTCGCCAGGGCGATCTGGTGATCGTGGATATCAATGCGGTTGGGCCTTCCGGTTACTTCATTGATTTTGTCCGCTGCTTCAAATGCGCGTCCAGGATGAACGACCAGGAAATTGATTTGTACCGCGAAGTGTACGATTCCATGTACGCGGGGCTGGAGAAGCTGCGTCCGGGCAACACCACAGCCGATGTGGCGGCCGCTTTCCCCGTATACGACGATGACAAGTACAAGACTTGTACCTTGCAGCAGTTTGCGCATAGCATCGGACTCACCCTTTACGAAGGCATGTGGGTGTCGCGCGCCTACTCGCCTAAGTTTCCCGCCGAGATCAAAGAGAACATGTACTTCGCCATTGAAACCTTCGCCGGGCATCCCAATCTGCAGCAAACTACGCGCCTGGAAGAAAACGTTCTGGTCTCAGCCAAAGGCCCGGTCGTCTTCACCCTGATGGAACACATGGAAGAAGCCATGGCCCGATAACCATGCCGGATCCAGTGATCGCCGTTTCTGACTCAGTGTTTCCCGACTTGAAACCTGCCCAGGAGGTGCTCAGCAGGATTGGTGCTCAGTTGCGCATGGCGGATCAGAACACGCCGGCAGACATTATGCGCGTCGCCGAAAAAGCAGACGCATTGCTGGTCACCTACGCCCAGATCACCGCTCCCATGATCCGCCGGATGACGCGATGTCGCATCATCGCCCGCTTCGGGATCGGGGTGGACAATGTGGACATTGTCGAAGCCACCAAGGCAGGCATCGTGGTCACCCGAGTTCCGGATTATTGCATTGAGGAAGTAGCGGACCACGCTATGGCTTTGCTTTTGGCGCTGGCACGCAAGATTCCGCTGGCCAATGCGCTCACCAAGGCCGGCCTCTGGGACTTGGCCGCGTTAACTCCCATTCACCGCCTGCGCGGACGCACCCTGGGGCTTGTGGGGTTTGGCAGGATTCCGCAAGCGGTAACGCCCAGGGCACAGGCCTTTGGGCTCAAAGTGGTCAGCTATGACCCGTTTGTTACGAGTCAAGTCATGGCCGCGGCGGGCGTGGAGAAGATGGAATTTGTCGAGCTGTTGAAGAGTTCCGACTT
Source organism: Terriglobales bacterium (assembly GCA_035935775.1). GTDB lineage: Bacteria > Acidobacteriota > Terriglobia > Terriglobales > Acidobacteriaceae > JAICWP01. The sequence goes on along the minus strand of DASYWT010000373.1, from coordinate 5,712 downwards.
CATTTCCATTCATGCGCCGCTGACACGGGAAACTACCGGCCTGTTCAACGCCAACTCCTTCCGCCAGATGAAATCCACCGCATATCTCATCAACACCGCGCGCGGTCCGATCGTTGACGAATCGGCGTTGGCACAGGCACTGGATGCCGGGCAAGTAACCGGGGCAGCTCTCGACGTTTTATCGAAGGAACCGCCAGCAGACTCTCCGTTGTTGCATCGGAACAACGTGATCCTGACGCCGCACATGAGCTTTTACTCCGTCGAGTCACTGGTGGATTTGCAGACCAAAGCCGCGGAAGAGGTGGTCCGGGTGTTGCAGGGCGAAATGCCCCGGCATGCGGTGAATCCCGAAGTTCTCACCTCCCGCCGCGAACGGCACGCCCTGATGGACGGTTAGGGCCGCGGCGGCCGTGCGTGTTGGCGCACAAATTGTGAGTGCCTGCTGTACACATATCGGAAAGGACGGAACATTATGCGTCGCAATAGCAGGTTGGCAATGGCGGCCGCAGCCTTCAGCGTAGCCGCATGTCTTTTGTTCGTTGGTCCCGCGCAGGCGGACCCGCCCACTCCCGCCGGCTACCATGTCGTCAAAATTATTCGCATTGGCGGCCCAGGCAGGTGGGACTACTGTGTAGTAGACAGTGCCACGCGGCGTCTTTACGTCTCTCATGGAACGCATGTGGTGGTGCTGAATGTGGATACTGGGAAAATCGTTGGAAACATACCCAACACACTGGGTGTGCACGGCATTGCGCTAGCTCCTGACTTGGGACGAGGCTTCATCAGCGATGGCCGTGCTGACACGGTTACCATTTTCGACTTGAAGACGTTAAAGCCGCTGGGCACCGTGAAATCCGGAGGCCATAATCCTGACGCCATCTACTATGAACCCCAGACGAAGCGGGTCTTCGCGTTTAATGGGCGCAGCGGCACCGCTGTTGCCATTGATGCTGCCAAGGGAACGGTGGCCGGCATGATTCCACTGGGCGGCAAGCCGGAATTTGCTGTCGGTGACGGCCAGGGTCACATCTTCGACAACATCGAAGACAAAGGGGAGTTGGTGGAAATTGATGCTTCCCAGTTGAAGGTGACCCATCGCTGGTCGCTGGCGCCCTGCGAGGAGCCGTCAGGGCTGGCCATAGACACCAGTACGCGGCGGCTGTTTTCGGTTTGCGGCAATAAGATGATGATAGTAACCAACGCCGACACCGGCAAAATAGTCGCCCGTCCCGCCATCGGCGAGGACCCCGACGCAGCTGGCTTCGACCCCGGCACGCAATTGGCCTTCAGTTCCAACGGGGAATCGGGTACTCTGACGGTCATTCATGAGGATTCAGCCGACAAATATACTGTCGTGGGCACTCTTCCTACTCGGAAGTATGCTCGCACCATGGCGGTGGACCTGAAAACTCACAACATCTTTCTTCCGATCGCCGAGTTCCAGCCGGTGAAGCCCAAAGGCGATGAGGAACCGCCCATGAAGCCCAATACCTTCGGAGTTATCCTGGTCGCCAAATAAGTCACCGAGCTGCTGGCGCGCTGGAGGCGTTAATTGAAGAGCATTGCAGTGGGTATTATCGGCACAGGCTGGTGCGGCGGCATCCGCGCCGCTGCCTGTGCCGCTAGCCCTTTGCTGGAGAAACTTCATCTGGCGGAAATTAATGAGGGCCGCCTGAAGGAGGTGAGCGCCAGGACGCACCCAGACACATCCACCACCGACTACCACGTCCTGCTGCGGAATCCGCAGGTTAACGCCATCATCATTTCGACCACTCCGGAAACCACCCACTATCCCATCGCTCGGGAAAGCCTGCTGGCCGGCAAACATGTTCTCCTTGAAAAGCCCCTCGCGCTTGAACTCTCCGAGGCTGATGAACTCATTGCCCTGGCCCGCTCCAAGTCGTTGCTGTTCACAGTTGGCTACTCCCAGCGTTTCAATCCCAAATTCGCTTATGTGAAACGCTCCATCGAGGATGGCACCATCGGTTCGCCGGTCAGCGCCCTGGTGAGCCGGCACATTACACGTAACCTGGGTCATAAAATCGGGGGCCGCATCAAGCTCTCTCCTGCCGCCATGGAGGCCACCCACGACATTGATTTTCTGCTCTGGTGCTTTGCGCCGCGAAAGCCGGTGCGGGTGTATGCGCAAGAGGTGCGCAAGGTCATGCAGGCGGAGCACAATGTGCCTGATTGTGTTTGGATCGTCGTCACCCTGGACGATGGCTCCGCCCTGACGATTGGCGCCGGCTGGGTGCTGCCGCCCGGCTACCCGAACTTTTCTTCCACCTGGATCGAGGTGGTCGGCACCGAAGGCGCCGTGATGGTAGACGACAGCCATCGCGACGTTACCCTGATGACTATGAAGCGGGGCACAGAGTTTCCTCTTTCGACCATGCCGGGCGAGAAGGTCGGGCACGTGTATGCCGGACCGATGGAAGCCGAGACAGTTCATTTCCTCGAATGCGTTGCTACTGGCCGGCAGCCGCTGGTAACGGCCGAACATGCCCGGATGGTGATGCAGGTGTACCAGGCCGCCGACCTTTCGGCGGCGCAAGGGTGCGCCCTCGATGTTCAAGCAGCTCAGCGTTCGTCGCCGGAATCTGCGCCACCTCGGGCCGCACCGCCCGGGAAGGTGGCTGCCCGCTCCGTGAAGACGTCGTGAACTTATCGGGCGCCTGTTCCGGGCAAGCTCCGCAACCAGCACCTACCCGAACCCGCTGGCTCGTTCTTCTGCTGATCAGCCTGATGTACCTCATCACCTATATTGACCGGACCGGCATTTCTGTTGCTGCGCCTGAAATCGGCAAGGAATTCCGGCTTAGTCAAACTGAGCTGGGGATTGTCTTCAGCGCCTTTCTGTGGGCTTATGCCATTGGGCAGCTTCCGGCAGGATGGTGCGCCGATCGCTTTGGACCGCGGATCGTATTTCTCGTCATCGTGCCCTTCTGGTCCTTGATGACCGCGTTGACTTCCGTAGCTTCCGGCATCGCTTCCCTGGTCGGCATCCGTTTTGTGTTTGGCCTGGGTGAAGCGGGCGGGTTCCCCACGGCGACCCGAGCCATGCAGCTCTGGTTCCCCAAATCAGAACGCGGTACCGTGCATGGCGTTACCCACTGCTTCAGCCGTTTCGGCATCGCCATAACTCCGTTTATGGCGGTAAGTATTATGCTGGCGCTGGGATGGCGTTCCATTTTCTATGTATCCGCTGCCGCCGGGCTGGCATGGTCGGCGCTGTTCTACCTGGTGTACCGCAACCTGCCCGAGGAGCATCCCGGAGTGAATCGAGCGGAACTGGCCTACATACGCGGATGGCAAGCCAACGACGACGCGATCCACCCGCCTGCCAGCACCTCGAAACCGCTGGTCCCTTGGCGGGATATCCTGCGCTCCAGGAACATGCATTACATCGCAGCCGGCTATTGTTGCTTCTATTATGGAACATATTTTTTTGTGACCTGGTTTCCCGCGTACCTGCTCGAATATCGCCACTTGTCCTTGCGCTCGGTGGGCACGATGGCCTCTGTCCCGTTGGTCGCGGGCATGGTTGCAGATCTGCTGGGGGGCAGTTTGACCGATCTGGTTTACAGAAGAACCGGCAGACTTAGATTCGCTCGTCGCGTGGTGGCTGCGCCGGCCCTGCTGGCCTCCGGATGCTTTCTCATTCCCGCCGCCTTAGTCTCAAATCCTTGGACGGCGATCCTTTGTCTCACTGGGTCGCTGTTCTGCCTGGAGCTGGTGATCGGGCCCGCCTGGGCCGTCTCCATGGATGTGGGCGGGGAATTTAGCGGCACTGTTTCCGGAGTCATGAACATGGCGGGCAGCTTCGCCGCCTCGCTGTTCCCCATTATCTTTGGCTTGCTGGTGCAGAGGGGGCTGTGGATTGCTCCTTTTTTTGTTTCCGCGGCAGTTCTGCTTTGTGGGGCGATGATTTGGATGTTTTTGATCGACCCTGAGACGTCGGTGGTCAAGCATTTCCCCACCCTTCGCGACCTTCCCGATCCCCGCAACACGGGGCTCACCGAAAAGATTTGATTGGAACGCTCGGACCACTTCCGAACCGCACACCGACCCTTTCGGCCCCAGGCTGCATCCACAGATCCGTCCTTCGAGGAATCAAACCGGATCTCGATACCGGCGCAGGCGCACGGCTGCGGCTAGGAATACAACAGCAACGGCCAACCCAATCCACAGACCCGGGGCGCTCAAGTATCTACCCGGCGTGATGTGGGTCATGGGACCTGTGGGAAACATCTCCCCAGATGTGAAGTCGGTTGGCGCGCCTCCCCCGATTAAGCGCATTCCTACCAGTGCAGCGAAATGCCAGGTGTGGAAGACCAGCTTCTCGAGGCCGCCTATGGCAACCACCGGCAAGGCTGCCCACAACAATGTTGCGCGGCGTGCCCACCCGGAAACCAGCAGCAGCCAGCAATAGACCGGAAAAGGCCAGATCGCATGCGCCAAAAAAATGTGGTAAAGCAATAGCCCCCACATCTGAAAGATGGACAACTCTCTCCATAGCGACACCACACTCATGCCGCTCGCCAGCAGTATGACGCCGGTCAGCAACAGCGTGACCAGGTGTAAGGCAATAATGATGGCAAATGTGAGTAGTGGCAGAATGACGAGCGGAATGCATGCTTTCGCCAGCACCGTGGTGAGATCGGAAACGGGTAGTGATTTCCAGAACAGAATGCTCCGGTCGCGGCGTTCGCCATGCAGGGCGTCGGCGCAATAGAACACACTCATCAGGATCAGCGTAGCCATCATCAAACCCGCGGCGACGTTGTAAGGCAGGGCGGTGATTTCCCAATACTTCAGCGGCTCAGTCGGCAATGAGCTGCGCACCTTGGCCAGCCAGCGCGTCATGTTGATCAGGAAACCGAGTACAAAAACAGCCGCGATTGCCAGTTGGCCGATGTAGATCCAGCGGTTTTCCCAGAGTTCACGTCGCACCGACCAGTAAAAGGGGCGCGTGTGCGCCGCGCTGGCGGAAACCACTCTCTCCGAGTCAAGCGCAGATTCGCGGAGAACATTGGATTCAGTATTCATCTGGCTGCTCCTTGAGCCTGTGCGTTCTGATTGCCCATCACGGCCACGAACAAATCGGCGATGCCGGGCGTGCGTACCTCGCCAATTGCCGCGAGCTGCTTGCGATCCGCCCCCTCGAACAACAGAATGCTGCGCCCCAGCGCCTGCCTCTCGTGAATTGGTTTCAGCGCTCGCGCCGCAGCCAGCTGCTCGGGGCGCGCCATCACTTCGGAATAGCGCGACTCAAATTCATCCATGCTGCAATTCAAGACGATCCGGCCACGGTTGATGAACATCAGGTCTGTGAGCACGTGCTGGACCTCTTCCACTTGATGTGTCGTTATGATGATTGTGCGGCTGCGGTCGAAGTAGTCGTTTAGCAGGGAATCGTAAAACTGCTTGCGATACAGGATGTCGAGGCCAAGCGTCGGCTCATCCAGCACCAGCAACTTCGCATCCATGGCCATGATTAGCGCCAGGTGGAGCTGGGTCACCATGCCTTTCGATAGCTCGCGCACTTTGCTCTGCTGCCGGATGGAAGTCTTGGCGAGAAAATCTTCGGCCTTGCCACGATCAAATCGCGGATGCACGCCGGCAACGTAATCGAGTGCTTGGGAAATCCGTATCCAGCGCGGCAGCACAGCCACGTCAGCGATGAAGGAGACATCGCACATAAGCTGTTCT
>DASYWT010000372.1:0-3827 GCA_035935775.1 Terriglobales bacterium | reverse complement strand
GCAACCCAACCTCCACCACCTCTCCGCCCACACCTTCGATTTCCACCCAGTCGCCCACCCGGATACCGTTCCGTCCCATGAGCACGAACCAGCCGAAAAAGCCGACGATGAAATCTTTCAGCGCAACTGTCAGTCCCGCGCCCGCCAGGCCAAGAATGGTGGGCATCTGCGCCGGCTTGCCGAAGATTATTAAGATCACCGCCAGCAGTCCCAGCGCCTGCGCCGTGAAGCGCAATACCAGCCGCAGGTCAACGAACCGCTTGCGGTCTATCCCCAGCTTGCTGACGAAATGGTCAATCAGCTGATTCGCGACCAGCACCACCAGGATGACCAGCAGAACCCACATGATGGATTGCAGAATGCTGTGCGCCGCTGCCCGCTCGCGCGCCTGCAGCACGCCCACCCAGGAACCGTACACATCCGACAGTTCCTGCTCATCCTGGGCTCGCTGGTCGAACTCCGAGAGTGTTTTCTGGTCGCCCGCCAGGTGCTTAAGCCTTGCGACCGCTGCCGAACTGGCTTTTCCATCGTTACCGGCCGCACCGGTGGGGGACGCAGTGGTCTCGCTGGACTGTGCTTCCTTCCCCGAGCCGTTCACACTGCCGCCTTCAGGAGCTATCGGTGCTGCCGCATTTTGTGCCTGCTCCTGTTGCGTTTCCTGTTCCAGCGCCTCGTGTCCATGGGCCAGCGCCGTTGCCGCATTCACTGCCTCCTGCTGCGCATGGCGGACCTCTGCCAGGGCGCCGCGCACGGAGCTCCAGGCTTGAATCTCCGCTATCAGGCTGCCGGTCTCGCTGGAAGCCGCGCTTGCGGCTGCCGCCGAACTCGCGGCGACGCTGTTCGCCAGAGGGGTGTTGGTGGGCGCATGCGTCACTCCCTCGTGCTCCTCCCGCATGCGCTCGATCTTGCCCACCGGATTGCCGCCGGCGCGCAGCAGGTCGTTCTGCGCGTCTTCCAGTTCGTCCTTGTCCAGCTCCAGCTGGGCGCCTATCAGCTGCTGCTGCTGCTCCAGCCGGGCTTTGTCCGAGTCCGGGGCCTTAGCCGCCAGTTGCCCCAGTTTATTAACCTCATCCTGTTCCGCTGCCACCTTCCCCGTCAGCTTTTTTACCCGCGCGTCCAGTTGGCGGGCCTCCGGTGTGACCGGCGCCGGATGCTGCGTCGCCTGCCGCAAAGCACCGGCAAATGCCAGATCCACTTCGTGATCAGCCAGCCGCGCCGCTTCCTGGGCCAGTTCCCGTTCCGCGGGAGTGGCCGCAACCGTGGCCAGGTTACGCGCCGTCTGTAAAGGCTTCTGGTCCACCAGTGGCGGCTGATTCACCTTCTCGTGCCCGTGGTTCAGAACCACAGTCGGCGTATTGCCACCCCGGGTCAGGATCAGGCCCACTATGGCCAGGATGAGCAGCAACCCCAGCGCTGCAAAGATGGTTTTCTGGTGTGATTTCCCCATGGTTGGTTTAAGTCATTGTAGTATGCCCGAACCTCCCCGGGGGGCTGGAAGTTACGGTAGGGAAAAGTCCTTTCGGATCTTGGGCGAACCCACTAGGTCAATCTGAGGCTTCGTTGGGAGCTGCAGAACTTTGGCTTCAGGCACTAAGCCAGCGCGCACCGGGGCGGCGAGCAGCCCGCCCCTGCGCCTAGCGGCGTTTAAGGGCTTCGAGTTCGTCCAGGGTACGAGGCCAGTCGCCTCCCAGCAGGCGTGAGAGACTTCGGTCAGCCAGGACTCTTCCCCCGGTCTGGCAACGGGCGCAATAGTTGGTTTCATTGTCGGCGTAGCGAATTCGCTGGATCTTTGCCCCACATCTCGGGCAGGGCTCGCCATAGCGCCCGTGAACCGCCATGCCCTCACGGAATGCGGTCACTTTTTCCGGAAACCCGGTCTCGGCTTCCGCTTGCAGGCGGTCAATCCAGAACCTGAGAGTGTCGCGTGTGGCCGCGAACAGCCGCTCCCACTCATCGGGCTTCAGTTTTTGCGTCAGCGCGATGGGAGACAGCCGGGCAGCGTGCAGGATCTCATCCGAATAGGCGTTCCCGATGCCACTGAGTATGCGAGGATCCGTCAGAGCCCTCTTGAGCGTTCGGTTTTCAGCCGTCAGCGCTTCGCGAAACGAACTGAGAGTGCTGCTGAACACGTCAATTCCGCCGGGGTCTGCGGCCCGCAACGCCTCTTCTCCCTGGAAGACATACAGGGAGGCACGATGTTTGGTGCCCGCTTCGGTAAGCACCAGCGAACCCTGGGAAAAATCGAAAGCCGCCAGGCTCTGCCGTCCTGCCAGCTTTGCTCCCGGCGGCCGCCAATGCAGGCGGCCGGCGATCATCAAGTGCAGCACCAGCCAGAGATCGCCTTCCACTCCAATCGCAATTCGTTTCCCGATCCGGCGCAGTTCCCGCACCTTGCGGCCTTCCACCTCTGCTAGAGGTGGCTGTACGGTGCGCAGCAGAAAGGGACTTGCCAGCCGAATGTGCTGAATTGGCTGGGCCACGATTCGTGGTTCCAGCGCGGCGATGTAGGCGGTAATGTCCGGCAGTTCAGGCATTATTAGAGCTTGATGGTTGCGAGAGCCCTTTGGGCCGCGCTATTAAGATAGATCATGGCCGGGGTGCGCATAGACAAATGGCTGTGGGCTGCCAGGTTCTTTAAGACGCGCAGCCTTTCGGCGCGAGCCTGCGAACTGGGCAGGATTCAATCCAACAAACAGGCAGTCAAGCCGGCCCGCGAAGTCCACGTCGGCGACCGGCTCGAGATCCGGACCGAGAGCGGCGATTTCGACGTGGAAGTCCTGCTTCTCAGCGAGGTGCGCGGCCCGGCATCGGTGGCACAGACGCTCTACCGCGAAACGGAGTCGAGCCGCGAATTGCGGATCAAGGCGGTGCAGGAACGCAGGGCAGGGATGGCTTTTAACCCCGCGCCCCAGGGCAGGCCCTCCAAACGTGACCGCAGAAAGATCCTCCAGTTCCGCAGCGACGACCGAATGTAGAGGGCGAGACTCAGGTGAGCACTTCCCGGAAGATTGCACCTTAACCAGTGCAGCCGCCCGACTTGTAAATAGCCCTTGGCTTTTGCTATCGTTGGCCCCCGTCAGTCTGCACCCCTGCCTTACCCTTCTCATTCTTTTGGGGGCCATATGAAGAAGAACGTCCGTATCGTCATCAACGGCGCTGAGCACCGCGCCGAAGTCGAACCCCGCCTCCTGCTGGTGCATTTCCTGCGCGAGGTGGCGGGGCTCACCGGAACTCACATTGGCTGTGAAACCTCCCTGTGCGGCGCCTGCACCGTGCTGCTCGATGGCATGGCAGTAAAGTCGTGCACCGTGCTGGCGGTTCAAGCCGACGGCCGCTCCGTTACCACCATCGAGGGGCTGGCCCAGGAAAACCTTCACCCCATCCAGGAAGCTTTCTGGGAGGAACACGGACTGCAGTGCGGCTACTGCACCCCGGGCATGATCCTGTGCGCTCACGACCTGCTGCAGCAGACCTCCTCCCTCACCGAACAGGAGATCCGCGACGGCATTGCCGGCAATCTCTGCCGCTGCACCGGTTACCAGCACATTGTCAACGCCGTGAAAGCGGCATCCCGCAAAATGAACCAGCGCCAACGCGCCGCCGCGCGCGCCGCCGACTGAGCGAGGTGATCTATGGCCAGCAACGGAAAAACCAACGGCAAAGGTAAGGGCAACGGGCAGTGGGTAGGCAAACGTTTTAAGCGCAAAGAAGACCCTCGCCTGGTTCGCGGCATCAGCCACTACACCGACGATATTAAGCTCCCGAACCTGGCGCACTGCGTGTTGGTTCGCTCGCCGCACGCCCACGCCCGCATTGTCTCCATTAAT
>DASYWT010000371.1:0-2681 GCA_035935775.1 Terriglobales bacterium | reverse complement strand
GCCGGTCGCCAAGCGCGCCCCACGCTGCGCCTGCGGCGTCTGCTCCACGTGCCGGGACAACGAACGCTGGGAGCGGATTTTCCAGGAGAAGTTCGCCGATCCGACTTACTACATGAGACGGCTACGGGTGGATTCCACCTTAAAGTTGCAGTAAACCCCGCGAAGCGCCAGCATCGGCTCCAGGGGCCGGCCACGCTGAAGGGGAGGCGCTCGACCGCGCCTATTGATGTTCGCATAATATAGCGACACTTTTTGCGGGATCATGGGTTTGAACCCTGTATGGGAAATCCTGCTGGAGTGAAACGCGATTTCGGGGGACTGGAGAAGCGTCGTTTCCAGGCGGCCCGACTTCTGCAGAAGGGGGACCTGAACCAATCCGAGGTGGCCCGTCGGGTCCGCGTCTGCCGGCAAACCGTGAGTCGCTGGGCGGAAGAGTTCCAGGCTGGCGGCATGGCGGCCCTGCAGAAGGCGGGACGGGCGGGCAGGAAGCCGGAGCTGTCGGATGCGGACCGAAAGCGCCTTGAGGAGCTCCTGGTGCAGGGTCCAGAAAAGCTGGGCTACGAGACGCCGCTGTGGACCTGCGCGCGAGTGGCACACCTGATCGATAACGAGTTCGGCATCGAGTATCATCCCGGGCATGTTTGGAAGATTCTGGATGATCTGGGCTGGAGTTGCCAGCGGCCAGAAGGGCGAGCGCGCGAACGTAACGAGGAAGCCATCCGCGGCTGGAAGCGGGTGGAGTGGCCCGCCATCAAAAAAAAGCCCAAGCCGAGGGGCGTACGATCATCTTCATCGACGAAAGTGGGATAAGCCAGCGGCCCCACCGGGTGCGGACCTGGTCGCGGCGGGGTCAGACGCCCATCCTGCAATACAACTTCAACTGGGATAAACTCTCGGCGATCGCGGGCATCACTTTCTATAACTTCTATTTCCGGCTATACAAAGGGAGTGTGAAAAGCGCGCAGGTGATCGAGTTTCTCCAGGCCCTGCTGCGCCACATACCCGGGCCGCTATTGATCGTCTGGGACCGTCTGCCAGCCCACCGCAGCAAGGTCGTGCGGGATTTCATCGTCGGGCAAGGCGAGCGCCTGTGGATGGAATACCTGCCCGGCTATGCGCCGGAATTGAACCCGGTCGAATATATCTGGGCGTACTGGAAACAGCATGCTCTGCCGAATGTCTGCCCGAAGGACTACTGGAGTCTGGATGAGACGGCGCGCCGGACGTTAAAGAGAATGCGGCGTCGTCCGCGGCTGATCACGGCATTCTGGCAACAGGCTCAGCTGTCCTTCTGATGTCTCTATATTATGCGAACATCAATAAGCGTGGCTTTTTGCGGATAGGCGTAGGTCCGAGCGTCCGATCACGACAGACGTTCAGCATCAGTTTTCCACGCTGGTGCGATTCTGTTCGGGAATTCCAGCAGCCCGCCCTTACGCTCGATGTATGAGCTGGTTACATGGGGGAATTCTAGTAATTGCCGCGGTGCTAGCCCGGGGCGCCTCTCGGAACGTGACGACTGTTCCCGGAAACACCGGCGAAATTACAGCGGCGCGGGAAGAGTTGCTGCGGGCGGAGGCCGCGCACGGCGATAACCACCCGGTGACTGCCTTCATGCTGAGTAACCTGGCGCTCGCCATGCGGGAAGCGGGGTACTTCAACTATGCCGAGCATTACGCGCACCAGGCGCTCGCGATCCTCGAACGGCGTTTCGGTCCCACCGATGTGAGCCTTGTTCCAGCGTTGAACGTCCTGGCGGAAGCGGCGGCGTCTCAGGCCCGGTACACGCAAGCCGCGGCTTTCACCGACCGCGCCATCTCGATCGGTCCGGATGCCGGAGCGCACTACGGGACGGCCCTGCACAATCGGGCGGCGATCTACCAGGCGGAGGGTGATTTCGAGCGCGCTGCCGAACTCTATCGGCGGGCTTTAGCGGTGCGGGAGCAGGTGTTGCCTGCCGGGCATCCGTACATTCAGCTTACGCGCGCTGCGTTGAAGCAGGTGCGCCGTTCCGCCAAAGTGACGGCACACCGATAAGCGTCGTTTACAAGTGGCCATGGAATTGGACCTATCCGAAGCCTGAAAAAACCCTCGAAATCGGGGGAACAAAATCGGCCTGTCTCGCTTATAATGTCCCAGTTTTCCTGTCAGCGCGGGTAGTCCGCGCAGGAGGGGATATGGCAGGCTCGCGACTCTGTTGGTTGCTGGCATCGATTGCCCTCGCAACTGTAATCTCTTTTGCACAGGCACCCACCGGCACGATTGCCGGTATGGTTACGGATGCAAGCGGGGCGGCGGTAGTAAATGCCCCGTTAACCGTCACGAACAAGGCTACCGGCTCTGCACGGGCCGTACTCACCGACATAAGCGGCTCCTTCAGCGTGCCGGCCTTGGCGGCCGGCGATTATGAAGTGAAAGTTACGATGGTGGGGTTCAGCACATTAATGCGCGAAGCCAGCGTGGAGACCGGCGGCACTACGACGGTCGGGATGAAGTTGGAGGTCGGAGCTACCCAGACAGTAGTGAACGTGGAAGCCGCCAGCGCCCAGATGGAATACGAGCACAACGCCATCGAAAGCGTGATCACCCAGGACAAAGTGGAGAAGCTGCCACTCAATGGGCGCAGTTTCCTGCAGCTTGCAGAGTTGTCGCCGGGAGTGACCATCTCGCCAGGAACCACT
>DASYWT010000370.1:0-2082 GCA_035935775.1 Terriglobales bacterium | reverse complement strand
TGGCCGAGCTGCGCCGGCTGAAGAACGACCCCGTGCCCGAGGACGAACTGCGCCGCGCCAAGGACCAGCTCAAAGGCAGCCTGATGCTCAGCCTGGAGTCGAGCACCGCCCGCATGTCCAATCTCGCCCGCCAGGAGATGTATTTCGACCACTTCTTCGGCCTGGATGAGCTTATTGAGAAAATCGAGTCGGTTACGGCAGAGGACATCCGCGCCACCGCCGAAGAGTTCTTCCGCCAGGAGATGCTGGCGGTCACCGTGCTTGGCAACCTCAATGGGCTAAAGATTTCCCGCGACCAGCTCGCCTGCTAAGACCCAATTGAGGATTGAAGATTGCGGATTGACGAATGGTCAGGTGAAGTGGGTGATTCTATCGTCAATCTTCGGTTTACCTTGTTGTCTTCCGCCGGCCCCCGCGTTGAAGGTTTTTCAATCGTCAATCATCAATCTACAATCGTCAATCTTTCCCCGGCCGGTAGAGTTCCATGAAATGCACGTGGCTGACGATGCCGGTCTCAGGGTTCATTTCGGCGGTGATGCGGTAGGTGTCGCGGCGCGCCACGTAGCCCTGCGCTTCCAGTTCCATCACCTTTTGGTGGAAAAGGTCGGAATCCCACTCGCTGACTACGATGGTGTCGGTCATGGCGGAACGGTAGCCGGTAGTTGGTAGTTGGTAGTTGGTATGTTAGCGCCTTCAGGGATTGTACATCCTATGTCCGGTTCATCTCACCAGCTACTGACTACCAGCTACTGACTAACAGCTACCAACTACGCGGTTTACCGCCACGATCCTCGGCTTGCGAATAAACGTGGCCGCCAGGTTCACCGCAAACGCCACCACCGCACTCAGTTCGATAACCGCAGAAACCGGCAATAGCGACCACGCCCAACTCGCAAACCCCTGGTAGGCCAGAGCTTCGCAGGAAACCCGCAGGCCGCAGCCCAGGGTCAGCAGGGCCAGGGCCGCAAACATCAGGCGGGTGCTAAACAGAAGCCGCATCCCGGAAAAGGCAGGCAGAATGCGCTGACCGATGCTGAATACCATCATGGCCAGAAAGCCGACGGTGAGCGCGTGGCGGGAGGCGCCCCACGCACCCGGCGCGTCGGTAAGCGTGGCCGCCCAGACTCCCAGCGAGGCGGCAATCAGCAACCATACGTACGCCAAACGCACGAACCGGGGAAAGCTGCTATGCACGCCCTTGATCTTGGGCGTTTGCTGGGGAGGCTCGAATAGGCGTAATGCCCAGACCGCCACCGCGCCGCCAGTGAGCAGCAGCACGCTGGCTGCCAGCGTCTGTCCTGCAAGAACGAAAACCACGCCTGCCGTATTCAGTCCCACCGCCGCCAGCAGACGCCCTCCACGTACCTGGCGGAGCCCCAGAAATACGGGCAGCCACTTGGCGCTGAATCCCCATACAAAAGGCACCAGAAATCCCCATGTGGAAAGCACGAGAAAGCGCTGATCGAAGGCGGGCGGAAACGCAGGACCGGTTCCTTTGACAGCCGCCGCGATGGACGCCGCCAGATTGACCAGCAGATCCCCCAGGAAGCCCAGCGACGCAATAATTACTACCCAGATCCAAATCTCCAGCTTCTCCTTGCCCGCGTCCCGGGCGCTGTGCCCGGAAACAGCGCGCAGGAACACCAGGAACGCGGCCACTTCTGCCGTCGCTGTAGCCGGCAGCAGTATCCGCCAGTGCCAGAGGTAGACGTTGGCCGCCCAGCGCAGCGCTACAGCCGTTGTCCAGAGCGTCCAACACAGCCACCCTGTCCACAGGGCAAAGGGCTGGGCGGCTCGCCGCAGCTTGGGAATGGAGTAGAACCCAATCCCCAGGATGAAACTGCCAATCCAGCCAAAAATCTGGGCGTGGCCGTGGGCCTGGATCCACGCCGGCGGGACCGAATCGGCGGCGTGCCGGTCGGTAATGGAGATCAGGTTCCAGACGCCGAGAAAGGTCCCCGGCAACAGCATGAAGGCCAGTCCGGCGCTGATGTAGGCCATCAGCAGGCGGGAAAGGGCGTTCTCCCGCGCCCGCGTGATCTCAAAGATCTCGTCGGGCGTGAGCGCTCTTCCCTGCTGCAC
>DASYWT010000369.1:0-18120 GCA_035935775.1 Terriglobales bacterium | reverse complement strand
CTCACCTTTCAGCGCTCGGAACAGATGGCGCACTTGGTGAAGGCAGCCGTGCACCGGATTCTGCCGGAGGCCGACGTGATGGTGCACTCCATTCCCCAAGCGCACCGCGGAGAGAACATTTTCGACCGCATTCGCGCCGTGGCCATGCGCAATAACCTGAATGTGCACGACGTGAGCGTGCAGGACCTGGGCGGCAAGCTGCACGTGGAACAGCACCTGGAACTGGACGAGCAGCTCAGCCTGATACAGGCACATGACCGAGTAACTACGCTGGAGGCGGAGATTCGCGGCGAGGTGCCGGAAATTTCCTCCATCCTCACCCACATCGAGAGCGAGCCTAGTACGATTGAAACTGGCGACGAAATCGTGGATCACCGCGACTTGGAGCGACGCCTCAAGCGAATTGTGAGAGATTTTCCAGAAGTGCTTGATTTACATGACGTTCAGATCAAGCGCGTTCGCGGACGCTTGTATCTCTCCTGTCACGTAACCATGTCTGACAATCTGCCCCTGGCGCGAGTCCACGATGTGATAACCGAGCTGGAGATCCGTTTCAAGCAGGCAGCGCCAGAGCTGTTTCGCGTGCTCATCCATCCCGAGCCGCAAACGGACAACACCCGGTAATTGAAGATTGATGATTGAAGATTGACGAATAAAAATCGCACTCGGCGGGTTTTAACTGACCTTTTGATCCCCGACTCGGGATTCCGCTTCCCGGTTCACAAGTACGGTACGCCGGGACGAGACAAAGATCGCCACCAACTGATTAGCCTCCGAAAGCAAATTCCTTAACTGGCCTTCGGGGAAATAATCGAGGTTCAGTAACAGTTCCATCCAGAATGCCGTTTCATCGGCTTCTTCAATGACGATCCCCATTTTCGATGCGAATTCAGCTTTTGAACGGGCACGGCAGACCGCCCTGTAATTCGCAGCCACCGATGTACCGCTGCGAAGAAGCTGCGAGCTGATAATTTTGGCCTCAGGTGTCGCAGGAAGTTTCCGGCAGAGCCTCACGATCCGAATCGCAAACATGCGCGTCCGGTCCCTCAGAGCTTGTGCAGATGTAGACATTCGGGCTGTCCCCGATGCTTATAATAATCGCGCATCGTCCCCGTGCCCGGCGAGGGGAACCGTCACTTGTGCTCTTTCTTCATGCCCAAACTGGGACTAACTCCCAACCTCTGAGCACCCAAAGATGTACGATTTTCAGTCGTCAATCTTCAATCGTCAATCTTCAATAGCCACAGGTTACAATCGTCGTTCATCAACACTATGACTTCTGCTTACGCCAACTGGACCGACAATGAGCGTTTCCTGGGCCAGGCCACCAGCGGCCATGCCGTGGTGCTGGATGCGGCCAAGGAGAAAACCGCGAACAGCCCGATGGAGCTGGTGCTGATCGGCCTGTGCGGCTGCACCGCCACCGACGTGGTCAACATCCTGCGCAAGAAGCGCGAGCCCTTCACCTCCCTGGAGGTGCGGGCGGAGGCGGAGCGCGCGCCCGAACCTCCCACCGTTTATACCTCGATTAAGCTTACGTACCGCGTGGGCGGCAAGGTCTCCAAAAAGGGCATGGAGGATGCCGTGCGGCTCTCCAAGGAGAAATACTGCTCGGTTTCAGCCATGCTGCAGAAAACGGCAACCATCACAGCCGTCATCGAATACATCTGACAATTTAACGCGGGGTTCTGTTAGTCTACGTCTCACTTGACCATGAAAAATTCCATCATTGTTTTCACCCAACCCGGCTGACCGCCTTGCCGAACCGTTAAGGCCTACCTCTCGGCGAGAGGTATCGAGTTCGAAGAGCGCGACGTCAGCAGCGACGCCAACGCAGTCCGAGAACTGGTTGAGACCTACCAGAGCCGCTCCACGCCTACACTGGTGATCGGGCAGGAGGTAATGATCGGTTTTGACCCGGAGCGCCTCGACGAACTTCTTGCCAGATAAAGGCCACCCCGTCCGGGGTTACCTCTACATCGGCGGGGCCGCGCTTTGCTTTGGCATTTCCGCAACCCTGGGACGCGCGGCCTTTACCGGACGATTGCTGCCGGGGGCGCAA
Organism: Terriglobales bacterium; assembly: GCA_035935775.1. GTDB lineage: Bacteria > Acidobacteriota > Terriglobia > Terriglobales > Acidobacteriaceae > JAICWP01. Next base: position 16,058 of record DASYWT010000369.1, on the reverse strand, counting down.
GGCTTGCGCTCCATTGGCCCGGTCATCCTGGCGCAGACGCGCACCGCGTTTTCCTTGGCGCTTCTGGCGCCATTCTTGTGGTGGCGGCGTGGGCGCGCTGGAATGGCGTTGCCGCGCGCCGATTTTATCCGCTGCCTGGTGCTGGGCGTGCTAGGCGTGGCTGCTTCCAACTACCTCTACTATTTCGCCATCCAGAAGACAACCGTGGCCGTGGCCATCATCCTGCAGTACACGGCGCCGGTCTGGGTGCTTTTGTACATGGTGGCGCGCGGAGGACAGCGAGCTACCGGGCCGCGGGTCAGCTCTGTGGCGCTGGCCGTCGTCGGCTGTGCATTGGCTGTCGGAATCGTAGGGACTGGCCGCTTCAACCTGGATGGTTGGGGAGTGGCGGCGGCCGTGGCCGGAGCATTCACTTTTGCCTTTTACAACATTGCCGGACACGATCTGCTCACGCGCCACGACCACTGGCGCATTCTGGTCTATGTGCTGCTGGGTTCAACGCTGTTCTGGCTGCTGGTCAACCCGCCCTGGAAAATTGTCGCGGCACACTATAGCGGCGGGGAATGGCTGTTTCTGGTGGTGTTTGCCGTGATGTCGGTGCTGGTGCCGTATTTGTTGTACTTCGCCGGCTTGCGCCGCCTGGATGCCACTCGCGCCATCGTCACCAGCTGCCTGGAACCGGTGTTCTCGATCATAATCGCGGCGTTGGCGCTGGGCGAACTCGTACGGCCGCTGCAGGTGGCGGGGATTCTCCTTGTTCTTCTAGCCACTGTGCTGGTGCAATTGCCGACCCCAACCGATGCAGAGTCCGCCATTCTCGAACCGATTGAATAGCGAACTCCGCCTTGCAGACGTGAGAGGAACTCTATTTCAGCGCGAAGGAATGGGCGCTGCGCAGAGTGGCGGTTGCGGGACGCAGCGGGGAGACAACTTTCATCTGCTCCCAGTCATAGGCAAATTCCTGGCCGCAATCCAGGCAAACCACGTAGCTGCCGGTCGGGCCTGTCGCTGAAGAGCGCTGTTTCAAGATTTTATTGCTGATAGGAAAGCTGTAATGCCGATGGCGGCAACCGAAGAAAACATCCCACAGAGCCCAGAACAGATCCCCCAGAACTGAGAACATATCCCTACCCCCTGGCCGGGACGCAAGAACCGCAATTAGCCCACAGAACCTTTCACCTACTTAGATTCATCTCTAGAACAAAAGGTTCGTAATCTGCAACATCGCCCGGAAATTATTGTAGGACAGGCACCTAGGAGGTCATTGAGAATGACGCCAGCAAGCGTGGCTGACCTACAAGTCACGCCGGCCGAACCGGCGAACGGCCAAGAGCAATGCCAGCGCGGTGTACAGGCCGGCATACGCCACCATGGTGGAACTGGGCAGGGAAGCGGAACTGAAGGGAGCAAAGTTGAGCACGCTGGCCAGCGGCGACTGCATGTCGTTGGCGGCTCGTCGCCACAGCGCTTCACTCGGCATTACAACACTGGCGACAATGCCGACATAGACGGCGCTGGTGGTGTTGGTGACGGCGCCAATCTGCTCGATCCAGCCGCCCAGAAACGCCAGACCAACTAATCCAAGCGCAAGCACACCATTGGTCAGGGTCGAATAATGCGTTCCGAAAAAGAAGGTAATGGAAAGCAGCAGCAGGCTCTCCAGCCACATGAGGGCGAAACCCTGGGGTACGCTTCGGGCGATGACATGCGCCATGGTGTAGGTGATGGCGTTGATGCCGCCCACCAGCAGCGCCAGGTACGCGGTCATCATCGCGGCGAAACCCAGCCATTTGCCAAAAACAATTTGCCAGCGCGGGACCGGCTTGGTGGCTACCGCCTGGATGGTGCCGGACGCGATTTCGCCGGAAAGCGTGTCTACGGAAACCAGCACCGTCATGACCACGGTCAGCAGGTCAATGGCATAGAGCCCGATCATCAGCATGGCGCCAGGGATTTGCTTCAGCAGAATGGGATTGATCCTGCTGGACCGCAGATCCTTCATCTGGTAGTGCAAGCCGGTACCGAAGAGGGCCAGGAAAGCCAACCCGGCGGCAAACGCCATCCACAAAACCTTCTTGCGCGCCGCCTCGCGGAAGGTCACCCCGGCCATGATCCAGATGCCCATCACAGGCCTCCGTCGTCGCCCACAATTTCGAGGAAGCGATCTTCCAGGGAGAGACGCTGCGGCGTGAACTCATAGACTTCGGCGCCTCGGCTCACCAGGTAGCGCAAAACCTGCGGCAGGGCTTCGCGCGAGCCCACGGAGAGGGTCAACTGATGATCCTGCAGGCTGACCGACGATGCCCACTGCTCCACGCCGGCCGCCATTTCCGCCGTCAGGTTGGCGGCACGCACCTGGACGGTGGTTTGAGCTTCCAGCAGGCTGTTGAGTTCCCGCGTTTCAATCACCTCGCCATGCTTGATGAAGGCGACGCGGTCGCAGGTGACTTCGACTTCACTGAGCAGGTGCGAATTGAGCAGCACGGTGGCGCCGCGCTCACGCTGAGCCTTAATGATGTCGCGAACCAGGCGGCGGCCGGCAGGGTCCAGGCCGGAGGTGGGTTCATCCAGAAAAATCAGTTCCGGATCGTTGAGCAAGGCCTGCGCCAGTCCAATGCGCTGCATCATCCCCTTGGAAAAATCGCGCAGGCGCTTGCTGGTGTGTTCCGTGAGGCCGACCAATTCGAGCAGTTCCGGCACGCGCTGCCGCAGCCTGGCGTGCGACATACCGTAGAGCCGGCCATGCAGACGCAGCAACTCGGCGGCGGTCAGCCAGTCGTAGAAGCGGAAGTGTTCAGGCAGGAAGCCGATCCTGGCCCGGGTGCGCACGTCGCCGGCGGGATGCCCCAGCACCATGGCTTGCCCGCGTGTAGGCGTGACCAGGCCGAGCAGCATTTTGAGGGAAGTGCTTTTGCCGGCGCCGTTGGGCCCCAGGAAACCGAAGATTTCTCCCCGCGGAACCTCAAGGGTGAGGCCGCGGACCGCCACCTTGCCATCGAAGACTTTGCGCAAGCCGCGGGTGGCGATGGCCAGGTCCGGCGCGGACGAACGCACTACTTCGGCGGACTGCCGGACTGCGGATTCATTCACCTGCGTCATGCTTCGTAGCTGACTAGCCGTCTGGCTGTTGGTTAGCTGATTCGCAGAACCGCAAAGGCTGAGAAGCCACTTGGTTAGCCAGTCAGCTATCCCGCTAATCGCTCAGCGAGGCGGCCAAATTCAGCGCCTGGTTGGGGTCGCCGTGGCCGTTCAGCGAGTAAATGATGCCACCCTTTACCCATAGCAAGCTATACCGGTTTCGGTCGGAGGGCATGGAAATCAGGGTGCCCGTGACTCCATCCACGCTAACCGTCTGATAAGAACTGATATTACCCGGGACAGGCACCACCAGGGTGGAGGACCAATCCACCGTCTGGCAGAAAGAATGGGCCTCGGCGGGACTCATACCGGCAAGCTCCAGCGCGGCCTCGGCCACTTGGGAAATATTGAGATTGGGGGGAACGCTCACGGTTGGACTAGGGGCCTGAACCATGAAAACGCAGTTGTTGTCGGCGGTGGGCTCATTCAAGCCGCCATCCGGCCGCTGCGAAGGGGGGCCGTGGTGGGCCACGTGCTCCGGACAGTTGCCGTAAGCGGTGAAAACCGTCCTGGGGATGTGCACGGCAACCAGTGCGCCATCAATGGCGGCGGGAAGCTGGATATCCGAACGTCCTGCTTCCTGCAGGATCGCCTGCATGCGGTCGCGGTTCAGGGTCATCTGAAAAGCCGCTTCGCCGTTGACCAGAATTTTCTGCGGCGTTCCCAGCTGGCCGATGGTGCGCACGTCGAAACCGGCCAGCTTGCTGGCTGCAACAGCGCTGGGCTGCGGCTGCGGCTTGCCCGCATCCATGGTGACCACCACATTGTCGGAAATCAACTGGCTGAGCATCTTGGCCGTGCGCTGATCGGTGCGAGCTTCGGTCCTGGGGGGGTAAACGGAGACCACCGTAATCCTCTTCACCCTCAGCATGGCCAGAATTTTCTCTGCGAAAGTACGCGCCGGAGCCACACTAAGGAGTACCGCAACGGCGCAGACCAGGGCCAGCGCGCCCCAGGCAGGGCGCAGGCGCGGCGCGAAAAGCTTGCCCATCCAGGTCCGCTTTGGCTCCAGTTGATCATCCAGCGCGGCTCGGAAACGGACCAAGGCTCGCGCAGCATCAACCGTTTCGCCGACAGGCGCGAGCCCGGACAACGCGTTCTGCACGCGCTCGGTTTGTCCCTGGATCTGCTCCAGGCGGCCACGGCAACTGGAGCAGGAAGCTAGATGCTCATTCACTTCCTTCAGTTCGGCGGCACCCAGTTCGCCATCCAAACGAGCCTGCAGCGTTCCATCGCTCGGGCAGTTCATAGTTCCTCCTCTTTGCCGTGCAACTCCACATAGGACTTGCGAAATTCTGTTTGCGCGCGGTTGAGCATGGTGCCAATGCCGCCAAGTTTGGCATCTATGATGTCCGCCAGCTCCTTGTAAGAAAATCCACTAGCACGCAGAATCAGGATTTGCGCGTGTGCCGGCTTCATCCGGCGAGCACCGTGCGCACCTTCCGGCGCCGCTCCTCGCGGACCATTTCGTCAAGCGGACTCTCAGCCGGACTCTCCTGCAAGCGGGCAGCCTCATTTTCGTACTTGCGGCGGCGGGCGACAGCACGCAGCGCATCTATGCCTGCATTGGTAGCCGTGCGGTAAAGCCAGCCGCCTACTTTGCCGTCAACCTCGCCCCGCGAGGCGGTCCGGTACAGTCTGAGGAAGACGTCGTTGGCCAGTTCTTCAGCCCGCGTACGGTCGCCGAGCAGGCGCAGGAGAACGCCGGTTACGCGAGGATAGTGCTCCAGGAATACCGCTTCGAATTCCGCTTCCGACCACTGCATGCTGCTGGTGTTTGCCACCGTCGTGAATGCGTTCAGGCTGGGGGCTGTTTCCGTGATCACGGGGAACTTTGCTCCTTATGCCCTAATACGGCGACCGAGCGCAAATTGTGACACGATTTTAGGGAAATTTTGGCCGCGATTGAGGGCAAGCACTCAACCGTCAGCACTCAGCATTCCGCCCACAAAAACAACCACTTCTTCGCAGCGTGCATGCCCCTGCATGAGCGTTAAGCGAGACGTACCAAGGTACGTCTCTACGGATTCTTGTGTGGGCGGGGAGAATTGATGGAGGCAAAATTCTGCCCAATATACGGGCGCTTTCCAGGAAGCAAGTAGTGAAGGGCTGAATGCTGACAGCTGAGTGCTGATAGCTGTCCTTTACACGTCCTGCGACCCGACCTTCTTCTTCTGCGAACACTTGCTCATGATGGCGGAACGCAGCCGGGTTCGCAGGTCATCAGGGAGTTCGTAGAGGGTAGAGTCGCGGTAGATCTCGATGGTCTTCTTGGTGGTATCGCAGATGACGTAGCAGTTGTGGCACCAGGCCAGATGTTCTTCCAACTCCGCCCTTGTGCGCGTATCAAGGGAGTCATCCAGGTAATCGGTCAGCTCTTTCAAGAACTCAGAGCAAGTCACTGTTTCCCATCTCCAGCGTGGCGCTTTTTAAAGTAACGGTTCAACCGTTCCCGCAGCTGCAAGCGGGCGCGCAGCAGCCGCGATTTTACAGCCGGTACACTCAGTTCCAGGGCCTGTGCCGTCTCCTCCGTCGAGAGACCTTCCACGTCGCGCAGCACAAAAACCGTGCGGAAGCTGGGGGGCAATCCCTGAATGGTCTTGCCTAAAATGTCCCGCAATTCCGACTGATTGTAAAGCTGCTCGGGATTAGGGCTCCAGTCCGCCACCTCGCGGGGCATGGAGTCCTCTTCCGTTTGCACTTCCTGGTCAAGCGAAACCATGCGCTCGGGGCGCCGACGCCGCAACTTCATCAGCGCTTCGTTCACCGCGATCCGCACCAGCCAGGTATAAAACTTGCTCTGCCCCTGAAACTGCTCCAGGTTCTCGTAAGCTTTCAGGAAGGCGTCCTGGACCACATCTTCCGCATCCTCGCGGTTCTGCGTAATGTGCAGCGCGATGCGGAACACGTTGCGGTCGTAGCGCTTGACCAGCTCGCCAAAAGCGCCGACATCACCCTTTTTGGCGGCCTGAACCAGGCTCAGCTCATCGCTGACCGGCTCATTCACTTTGGTTTGGATGGTTTCCATGTTGGTTCGATTCAACTTTTCTCGGTTGCCGGGAAACCCGGCACTCATTCTACCCGTTTTGGCCGGGACGTGCCCAAGCGGCACCTGGCTTCGGAATTTAGACGTATTTTGTGACATTTAGTTGACAGGAAATACCGCCCCCGTTTAGGGGGGGTCCTTGCGGTGCAGCCTGAAGGTAACTTGCCGGTTTCCGGCAAATACGGTATGAAACACCTAGTTTTCCCTAAAAGAGTCACGGAAAGGTGCGCCCGCTAAAGGCTTAGGCAAGCCATGGTTGATCAGAACTGGATCCAGGAAATGGTGGGTCGGGTAGTTTCGCAGGTGCTGGAGAGGCAGATTCCCAGCTTGCGGGACGAGCTGGTACGGCGCGTTCTCGAGGAACTCCAGCCCAGTCTGGGCAGTACCGCCCAGCCCAGTCCCAAGCACCTGTTGCAGGCCATCTCGGCGGTACGCCAGGCCAGTGGGCAAAAAGAGATCCTTAGCGCCTTGCTGGATGGCGCCAGCCAGTTCGCCAGCCGCACCGCCTTGTTCGTGGTGCGCGGCGGCTCGGTGGTGGGCTGGCAGGGCCGGGGCTTCGCCAACAACGATGGCGTGAAGAATTTCAACCTGGAAGGCTCGACCGGCCTGGGAGCACGCGTGCTGGAAGAAAGAACGCCCATCCGGGGTACAGCCGATGATCTCGACGTGGGTTTCACCGGCACGTTTGCCGCGCCGCAGGACAACCGCGTTTTCCTGCTTCCGCTGCTGTTGAAGGAAAAAGTAGCCGCGGTGCTTTATGCCGATGGCGGTACGGAAAGCGATGGCCAATTGGACGACGCTGCCCTGGAGATGCTGGTGCTCTCCAGCGGCCTGTGGCTGGAAATTGTGGCCCTGCGCCGGGCAACCGCCAGCCAGGATAGCGGGGAGGCGGCGGCTGCGCCGGTGGAAAAGAGCGAAGCTGCGGCCGTGGAAAGCGCGCCATCAGCCGTGCCTCAGGTGATGGCAGCGGTTGCCGAACCGGTCCCTGAAGCGGTGCCAGAACCGGCGCCGGAAGCCCAGCCCGAACCTGCTCCTCGGGCCATGGCGGCAGCTGCCGCGGCCGGAGCCGCGAGCATCCCCGCCCCAATTCAAGTTCCAGCGGGTGCGGACGACGACGCTATCCTTCGTAAGGCGCGACGTTTCGCCAAGCTGCTGGTGGACGAAATCAAGCTCTACAACAAGCCCAAAGTGCAGGAAGGCAAGCAGAACCGGGACCTCTACGACCGTCTGAAGGACGACATCGAGAAGAGCCGGGCTGCCTACGAAAAACGTTACGGCGGCACGATAGCCGGCGCCGCCAGCTATTTCGACCAGGAGATCATCCAGAACCTCGCTGACAACGATCGTTCTCTTCTGGGCGAGAGTTTCTCGCGCTAAACTACAGGCAATTGTGATTACCCGGGTCCTGGTACTGGCAGTCGCATTTTTTCTCCCAGGCAATTCCATGTCTCTGGCCTCTGTGGCTCCGCCCTGGCCGCAAGCTTCTAGCGCCAGCCAGAGCAAGAGCAAGCCGGCTAAGAAGAAATCTGCGCGCCAAAAAGCGAAGAAGAAAAAGCGCAAGAAAATCTCCCGGCGTGTGCGCAGGGTCACTCACGCCTTTGTGGCCTCCACCGACCTGAAGCCGATGGCGCGCCAGCTGCTTCAGGAGCGCACGCCCCCTGCCTATGCCGGGGTGCAGGCCTATGCCCGCCGCCATGCCGGCAGTGACGAAGCCGCTCTGGCCTGGCTGGCCATTGGCTACGCGCGAATCGTTGATCACGATTATCCCAAAGCCGTGGCCGCTCTCAAGCGGGCGCATCCGCGGGCGGGGGAGCTGGCCGACTATGTGGACTACTTTCTGGCCATGGCTTACGGGGCCACCGGCGATGCAGCCGGGGTGGTTAAAGCTCTGAGCAAATTCGACAGCAACTATCCCGATTCACTCTTCGTGGTTGACGCCGCCGTGATTTATGCCAACGCGCTGGTGGCGCAGAATCAGCCGCAGGAGGCCATCGCAGTGCTGCAGCGCCACCGCCAGCCGGTTCGCTCCGATGTGGAACTGGCCCTGGGACGCGCCTGCGTTGCGGCCGGGCAAACGGCGCAAGGAGCAGATATCCTGCACCGCCTTTATTACGCCATGCCGCTGGCGCCGGAAGCTGATGCCGCCAACAGCGACTTGAACAAGCTGCCACCCGCCTCCGTCCCCGTACCGACTTTTGACGAAGGTAAGATGCGGGCCAATAGCCTGCTGACGGCGCGGCATTACGATGACGCGATCCACGAGTATCAGTCTCTTCTGCCGGCCGCGCCCGAGAAGGAGCGCCCCGCCATCCGGCTCGATCTGGGTATCGCCCTGCATCACCAGGGCAAGGACAACGACGCGAAAAAGCTGCTGCAGTCCATTCCGGGGGCCGACACCGAGGTCAATGCCGAGCGGGTTTACGAGTTGATGGAAATTGCCCGTGCCGCCGATGACAACGATCAGATAGAGAAGCTGGCCGCCGAGTTGCGCCAGGAAGCTCCCACCAGCGTGTGGTTCGATCGCGGGCTGCTGCTGGCCGGCAATGCCTGCCTGCTGCAGCGGGATTACGACAAAGCCATAGATTTCTACCGTGAACTGGACCAGCGCTTTCCCGACAGCCCGCGCGCCCACTATGCCCACTGGAAAGCTGCCTGGCTGAACCTGCGCCAAAACCGCATTGATGAAGCCAGGAAGGAAATAGAAGAGCAGATCGCGCGTTATCCCGGCTCGCCCGAGGTTCCTGCGGCGCTCTATTGGCGGGCACGCGTCGCCGAACAGGACCATGACCCGGGTAAAGCACGCGCCTACTACCAGAAGGTGGCGGACCGTTTTTCCAGCTATTACTACGCCGGACTGGCTCGCCAACGCATGAAAGAGATCGGCGCCGGCGGCGACCCCGCCCCCGATCCGCTGCTGGAGAAGATTCCGCCGGCAACTCTGCCGCCGAAGCTGGGTGAGGACGAGGAGCCTCCCGACGACGTGCGCATCGAGAAAGCGCTGCTATTGCAGAACGGCGGATTCGTGACCTTCGCGGTGCGCGAACTGCAGGCTGCGGCGGCGCCGCTCGGGCCGGCCACCTGGGCCACCGACAAGATCGTTTCGCTCTATCAAGACGCTGGCCAGTACAACCTAGCCATTGAAATGGTCAAACACCTCGCGCCCGATTATTTTTCCTACGACATTTCGGCCATGCCGCGCTCTTACTGGCAAGCGCTGTTCCCGCGTCCCTACTGGACGGAGCTGAAGAAGGACGCTCTGCGCAACCGCCTTGACCCCTTCCTGGTGGCTGCCCTTATTCGCCAGGAATCGGAATTTAATCCCGGCGCCGTATCCCACGCCAATGCATGGGGGCTGATGCAGTTGCTGCCCCCCGTCGGCCGCACCCTTGCCCGCCAGCAGCATGTTCGCCGGTACTCCGCGAGCATGTTGCTGGTACCCAACATCAATCTGCAGTTGGGCACCCATTACTTCCGTGAGCTCCTGGACCACTACAACGGCAACGTGGAATACGCTCTGGCTGCTTACAACGCGGGCAGCGACCGGGTACAGGACTGGGTTTCCAACGGCAACTTCAAGGACTCGCCCGAATTTGTAGAATCCATCCCCTTTACCGAGACACGCGAGTACGTGCAGGCCATCGTGCGCAACGCCGTGGTTTACCGGCAGCTCTACAGCACTCCTTAGCGCCGCACGTGCTTTCTCCGCTTTCATCAGGGTGGAGCAGGCCCTCAGGCCTGCAGAAGCGCGCTGCAGTGATTGTGGGTTTCAGCCGCTGCGGTATTTTTGCTTCGCTGCCGCAGGTACCTCAGCGGCTGAAGCCGTTTGCACTGATCAACAACGTAAATGCAGGGCCAAGGCCCTGCTCCACCCAATTACCTCCGCAACGTTAGGAACTCGCGTCCTTGCGCGGTCAGTTTCCCTCATCCGATAATCGCCGACCATGGGACCTGCTTATCGCATTCTTACCCGGCGTCTGGTGATTCGCTGCTGGCAGCCGGAAGACGCTGTCAAGCTCAAGGAAGCGGTTGACAGCAGCGTGGAACACCTGCGCCCCTGGCTGCCCTGGGCGGCAAACGAGCCGGAGCCCCTGGAGCGCAAACTGGAGCGCATCCGGCACTGGCGCGGGGACTTCGATCTTGGCCTCGACTTCATCTATGGCGTATTTGACCGCGCCGAAGCTCGGGTGCTGGGCGGTACCGGCCTGCATAATCGCATCGGCCCCGACGCTCGCGAAATCGGCTATTGGGTGCGCGCCGACAGCATCGGGCAAGGCTTGGCCGGCGAATTTTCCGCCGCGCTGACCAGGGTGGCGTTCGAGGTGGACAAAGTGGCGCGGGTGGAAATCCACGTCGTCGTTGGGAACGGCCGCAGCGCAGCCGTACCGCGCAAGCTGGGGTACGTGCACGAAGCCACCGTGCGGCGTCCGCACCCCGGCGGCGGCACCCCGCTCTATGACACCATGATCTGGACCATGTTCGGGGACCGGTATTCGGCGTCGCCGGCCGCATCGCAAGCGGTCGAAGCTTACGGGTTCGGGGGCGAGCGGTTGCTCTGAGGCGCTGGCAATTTGTGCCTGGCGCGAATCGTGGTCAGGGGTTGCAGCATCCATTCATAAATCGCAAAGGTTGGAGAAGAGGCGAATGGAAAAGCGCAGGATAGGGTCGCTGCAGGTTTCCGTGGTTGGCCTGGGATGCAACAACTTTGGCTGGCGCCTGGACGCAAACCAAACCGCCAACGTGGTGCATGCCGCGCTCGATAGCGGTGTGAATTTTCTGGATACAGTCGACATCTACGGCGGCACGAAAAGCGAGGAATATCTGGGACAGGCTTTGCGCGGACGGCGCGAGCAGGTGGTGCTGGCCACCAAGTTCGGCATGAAGGTGGATGAACAGCGCCATGGCGCCAAGCCGAACTACCTGCGTCAAGCTGCCGAGGACAGCCTGCGCCGTCTGGCCACGGACTACATTGACCTTTACCAGCTTCATCAGCCTGATCCGGAAACTCCGATTGCCGATACTTTGGCGGTCCTGGATGACCTGGTGAAGTTGGGCAAGGTGCGCGAGATCGGCTGTTCCAATTTTTCCGCGGAACAGCTTCGCGAGGCCGAGGCCGCGGTCCCTGCCGGTGCGGCGCGCTTCGTCAGCCTGCAGAATGAATACAGCCTGCTGCACCGCGAACCGGAAAAGGAAGTACTGTCCGAGTGCGAACGGAGTGGTCTGGCGTTTGTGCCTTACTTTCCCCTCGCCAATGGGCTGCTGACGGGGAAATACCGCGCTGGGTGTCCGGCTCCGCAGGGCACGCGAATTTCCACCCAGGAGCGCTTTGGAAAACTGCTGAACCAGCGCAACCTGGAGATGGTGGAGAGCCTGATCCGCTTTGCCGAATCGCGCGGCCACACCCTGCTGGAGCTGGCGTTTGGCTGGTTGCTGGCTCGGCCCGTAGTGGCCTCGGTGATCGCTGGCGCGACCTCAGCCCAGCAGATACGGTCCAATGCGGCAGCGTCCGTTTGGAAACTTACGTCCCCCGATCTTGCCGAAGTGGACCGCATTCTCGGGCAGCCGGCATTGTCCGAAGCCTCTTAAGAATTGTGTAAATGGGAAATGGGTAATTGAGTAATCGAAGACGCCCGGTGGGGATTAAATTACACAATTACTCAATTACCCGATTACTCAATTACTCAATCATTCAGCGAGCAGCCGCAATCCGCAGGCGGAACGTGCGCCTGCAGAAAGTCGCTGATACGCTTCCAGGAGTCAATCTGGTTGGGAACGCGGGAGAAGCCGTGGCCCTCATCGGGATAGATTTTCAAGTCCACCACCCCACCCCGCTTCTTGATGGCGTCCGCCACCTGCTGCGCTTCTGACTGCGGGCAGCGGGGATCGTGGGCCCCGGCCAGAATCAACAGGGGAGCCTTGATGCGGTCCACAAAGAAAATGGGCGAGCGGTCCTCCCACAGCGCCTTATTCTTCACCGGATCGCCCATGGTGGCCAGGTCCATTTCGCGCAGCACTGGGTCTTCGTTCTGCACCTCGGTGAAATAATTGACAAAAGGCACGATGGCTACGCCCGCTCCCCACACCTCCGGCGCCTTGGTGACTGCCATCATGGTCATATAGCCGCCGTAACTGCCGCCCATGATCACCAGCTTTTTGGGATCCACGTAAGCGCTGCGCTTGATCCAGTCAGCCGCCGCTAAGACGTCCTGCAGATCGCCGCCGCCCATGTCGAAGAGATTAGCCTGCTGGAACTCCTTGCCGTACCCGGTAGACCCTCTGTAGTTGGGTGCGATCACCAGGTAGCCCTGGTTCACCAGGAACTGAATGCCGCGGTTGAAAAGATTGACGGTCTGCGCCGTGGGACCGCCATGCACATACACCACCGCCGGGCTTTGATGATTCTGCGGCAAATTGTGCGGCACGTATACGAACGAGGAAATCTGGAACTTGCCGTCGCGGCTGGGGTAATGAACCAGGTAAGGCTCCACCATATCCGCGCTGTGCACACCCGCAACCAGCGAATGCGTGATCTGTTGCGAGCGCTTGCCGGCCAGGTCGTACACCCAGGCATCGGCGGGAGAATCGGGCCCGTTGTGAATGTAAAGCAGACGCGAGCCATCGCGGGTAAAGGCGTTTCCATGGCCTCCGAGTTCGTTCACGCCTATGGGCAAGGGCAAGGCGTCGTTTCTGCCGCTGGCCAACTCATGGAAATAGATATCGGTGTTGCCGTCCACATTGGCGGTCCAGGTCACGATGCGGCCATCAGGCGAGAAACCGCCGCCCTCGATTTCCCATTTGTCCTGCGTCAGCCAGTCAATCTTCTTGCTGGCCAGATCGAGCAGGCCCACGTTTTCGTAGCCATTTCCCGCATTGGAGGTAATGAGCAGCTTCCTGCCATCGGGTGACCAGCCATTGGCCGCATAGAGCTGCTCACCCGTGTGGGGTGTCAGCCGCGTGCTCTGCGAGCTGGCAACATCCACCACGTAGATGTCAGAGTCGGTCCCTTTGGCGTGCACTTGGGTGTATGCGATCCACTTGCCGTCGGGCGACCACAGCGGGGCGACGTTGCCGCGATCTTTGGGCGTATTGCTGGTCAAATGGCGCGTCTGGTGAGTGGTGAAGTCCATTACGTCAATTTCAAAAGTGGACGAGGTTTTGGGCTTCACTATGTAGGCCAGCAGGCGCCCGTCCGACGACCACTGCGGGTCCTCTTCCGCGATCTCCGGTGTTTGCGTCAGGTTGATCACTTCGCCGCTGAGCGGGGAGACCACAAAGATGTCCCACTGCTCATTGCCGTCGCGGTCAGACATGTAGGCGATCCACTTTCCATCCGGCGACCAGGCTGGACTGAACTGGCGCTGGTCGCTGACCGTGAGCTGAGTGGGCCAGCCGCCCTGGGATGGCACGATCCAGAGGTTCATCCGTCCGCTGATGTTGGAGGTAAACGCGATGGTCTTGCCGTCCGGCGACCACGCCGTGCCGCCGATGGCGCGGGTCATGAAAAGCTTTTCCACCGTGAATTTCTGCACGTCGGCCTTGGGGACGCTCTTGATCGCGGCCGGGTCGGTTAGGAACTTGGGCGTGGCCAGTTGCTGGGCGAGGGTAACAGTGCTCATGAGAACCAAAATAACAAAGCAGGCAAAAGTACGCATGACGCCAAATTCCGTTGATGGGATTAAGCAGAGAAGTCTAGCAGAGATGCAGTGTAGGGCGGGGCTGGTGGGTTTTTCGGACTATTAAGCACGCGAGCCCATTTTCCTTCGATGTATTCGCCGGTACCGTCCTGAGCTACGACATTACACATCTCGTGATGCTCCGACCGCATTGCCACGTATGGCGCTCTTCACGAAATAAGCAAATTGACCGTCATTGCATCCAAGTGTAAGCTCTCCGCACCACGGGTAAGTTGCGGCAGGTAAGCACCTCTCTCTGGCGAGGCAACCACAGTCTTGGGCTCAGCAGCTACGGCAAAGGCGAGGCCGCGACTGAGGCGAGAGCTCGGGGTGCGGGACCTTACCCTGTTCGCCATCACCTGCATTGTCTCTACCCGCTGGATTCCGATCGCTGCCCATGCTGGAGCAGCTTCCATCACACTCTGGCTATTGGCCGCACTCCTGTTTGCTGCTCCGTTGACTGTGGCGGTGGGGACGCTCACCGCAAAATATCCGGACGTTGGCGGATTGTATATTTGGACCCGGCAGGATTTTGGCCCCTGGCATGCTTTCCTGGCTTTCTGGTCCTATTGGCTGGGAATCGCGTTCTTGTTCCCGAGTGCGAGCCTTCTGTATGCGCGGGTGGGGTTTTCCGCCTTTGGCCCTTCTTCTAGCCTTCTGGGCGAACACCGTTTTTATCTGCTTACCGGTACGCTGGCATTGATTTGGGCCGGGCTGGCCTCGAACATGGTTGGATTGAAGGTGGGCAAATGGACGGAAAATCTGGGCGCACTGGCCACCTGGGTTTTGGGCTTTTTGCTCATTGTGGTTGCTGGGACAATGTGGCTGCTCCAAGGTCCCGCGACCCCACTCGACATTCTTCCGAAGTGGAATTGGAGAACGGTGAGCTTCTGGGCAGCAATCGCTTTCGCACTCTCCGGCATGGAAAGCTTAGGCATGATGGCGGAGGAAATCTGCGAACCGGAACGCATCATACGTCGTGCCGGCTGGATGGCAATTGGGTTTGCTGCCACATTTTACATATTGGCAACCGCATCCTTCCTGGTAGTGCTGCCATCGGGCCAGATCAGCGAGTTGAACGGCTTTGCCGAGGTAGCAAATGCGGCCGCCCAGTCCTTGCACCTCTCCTGGTTCCCTCCACTGATCGGGCTTTTAGCGCTGGCCAGCGGACTGGGGCTCTTAGGAGGAATCGGCTCGGCCACGTCGCGCATGCCATTCGCCGCCGGCGTGGACCGTCTCTTGCCGGGAGCATTTGCCAGGATCCATCCCCGGTGGGGAACGCCTCACATCTCCATTCTCGCGCTGGGCCTGGTCTCGAGTTTCCTGCTGATCGTATTTCAGATGGGCGACACCATGCGCGCCGCATTCGATGAGTTGGTGTCCTTAATGTTGATCACAGGGTTTCTGCCTTTCGTCTATATCTTCGGAAGCACCTGGAAAGCAGGCAAGCGTCCCAGCGCGGTATTGGGAGGTGCGATCACCCTGTTGGCGATTCTATGCTCGGTGGTCCCGCCGGACGATATCACCAACGTCTGGCTGTTTGAGGCCAAACTTGCAGCAGGCACGCTGGCCGTGGTGGTCTCCGCCTGGCTTATATATCGTCGAAGAAAATGCTATAAAGCCGAATTGCTGCCGCACCCAGTCTCGGAAAAAGCAACCTAGCCAAAGGGGTGCAACTGTTCGAAGTCTTCGCTGCCGGGTCTCGCACGCTGTGCGGCTTTGCTGACTCCTGACTCCCGACTACTGACTCCTGGTTTTCAGGGTTTAGCTGATTTGTGGATTTCTACCGTGCTCCAGCTCTTGTCGGCGGCGTGGCACAGGTTCTCGAGGGGGCATTCGGCACATTTGGGACGGCGGGCGAGACACAGCTTACGGCCATGCCAGATGATCTGGTGAGAGAAGAGGATCCACTTCTCGCGCGGGATCACCCGCATCAGGTCAAGTTCGATTTTCCCTGCGCCTGTGTTGGTGGTGAGTTCCAGGCGGCGGCTGATGCGATGCACATGCGTGTCCACGACCACGCCTTCGGCCTTCCCAAACCACGTGCCCAACACGACATTGGCGGTTTTGCGTGCCACACCCGGCAAAGAGAGCAGCTTGTCCATCTCGTCGGGCACCTGCCCGCCGAAATCAGCTACCAGCTTTTTTGCCGCTCCAACCACGGATTTTGATTTGTTGCGGAAGAAACCGGTGGAGCGGATATC
>DASYWT010000368.1:0-2727 GCA_035935775.1 Terriglobales bacterium | reverse complement strand
TTAGTAAAGATTTTTTCGGTTTTATCGAATTCGATCAAGCGCCCCAGCAGGAAAAACCCGGTGAATTCCGCCACCCGAGCCGCCTGCTGCATGTTATGGGTGACGATCACGATGGTGTAATTCTCTTTGAGCTGGAAGATGAGGTCCTCAATTTTGCCGGTCGAAATGGGATCCAGCGCGGACGCCGGTTCATCCATCAGCAGAACATTGGGCTCCACCGCCAGGGCGCGGGCGATGCACAGGCGCTGCTGCTGCCCGCCGGACAGACTGGCTCCCGACTTCTTCTTGAGGGCGTCCTTCACTTCCTCCCACAGCGCGGCCATGCGCAGCGAACGCTCCACGATGTCGTCCAGCTTGCCCCGGTCACGGAATCCGTTCAGCTTCAGGCCGGCGGCCACGTTGTCATAAATGGACATGGCGGGAAAAGGATTTGGTTTCTGGAACACCATGCCCACATGCCGGCGCACCTGAACTGCCGGTGTGCCGCCGCCGTACACTTCCATGTCGCCAATGCGAACCTTGCCGGCAACGCGCGTATCCGGCAAAGTCTCGTGCATGCGGTTCAGGCAGCGGACGAAAGTGGACTTCCCGCATCCGGAGGGTCCGATGATAGCGGTGGCATGATTGGGCGCAATGCGCACGGCGATGTCGTGCAGCGCCTGCGTGGCGCCGAACCATGCGTTCAGGGCTTCGACTTCGATACCCACGCCCACGCTAAGCGGTTCCTTTCATCAAGCCGCGGCTGGCGATGAGGCGTACCACAGCGATGGTGCCCACGATGAGAACAATCAGCACCAGGGCTCCGGCCCAGGCCTGCCGATGCCACTCGTCATAGGGCGAAATCGCATAGACGAAAATCTGCAGCGGCAGCGCGGCAATGGGCTGGTTGATGTTCGCGCTCCAGAACTGGCTTCCGAATGCGGTAAAGAGCAGGGGCGCGGTTTCGCCGGCCACGCGGGCAAAGGCCAGCATGATTCCGGTAATGATGCCGGCCGCGGCGGTGCGCAACGTTATGGAAACCGTCGTGCGCCAGCGGGAGACGCCCAACCCCAGCGCCGCCTCGCGCACGGAGCGCGGCACCAACAGCAGCATTTCCTCAGTCGCCCGCGTGATGGTGGGAATCATCATGATGCCCAGGGCCACGCCTCCGGCCAGCGCCGAAAAGTGTCTCTGCCGCAGTACCACCAGAGAGTAAGCCACGATGCCGATCACAATGGATGGAACTCCGTTGAGCACGTCGGCGGTGAAGCGGATGACGTCGCCAAAGCGATTGCGGCCGTATTCGGAGAGAAACACTCCCGCGCCGATGCCCAGCGGGACCCCGATGGCGCTGGCGATGCCCAGGATCACGCCTGTGCCCAGAATGGCATTAGCCATCCCGCCTCCCGGCACGCCCACCGGCTTGGGAGTTTGCGTCAGAAAGGCCCAGTTGATGGAGCCCAAGCCGCGCTGCAGCAGGTAGATGAAAATCGCGGCCAGGGGCAACAGCACCAGCGCCAGCGCGACCGTGGCCAGTAACGTCGCGAGAAGGTCCTTCAATCGGCGAGTCCAGGAGATCCTATCCGGCATGGCGCCGGCCGCGGTGTCATTGCGCAGGTACCCTCGCCGGAATGCCGCGGGTCACGCTCCACACCAGCAGGCGGGCGAGAGCGTTCACCACAATCGTCACCAGAAACAGCGCCAATCCGATCTCCACCAGCGCGCTCAGGTAGAGGTTGCCGGTGGCTTCGGTGAACTCGTTGGCAATCACGCTGGCCATGGTGTAGCCGGGGGCCAGCAACGACTTGGCGATTTCCGGACGATTGCCGATCACCATGGTCACCGCCATGGTCTCGCCCAGGGCTCGACCCAACCCCAGAATCACCGCGCCCAGAGTGCCCGCCCGCGCGTTGCGCAACACGCTTATGCGAATCATTTCCCAACGGGTCGCGCCCAGGGCCAGCGCTGCTTCGCGTTGGTTGCGCGGCACCGCGCTCAGCACTTCCCGCGTCAGGGAAGAAATAACGGGAACCACCATCACCGCCAGCACCATTCCCGCAGCCAGCATACCGATCCCGTACGGCGGGCCTTCGAACAACCCGCTCCAGCCCAAGTAGCGAATCAGCCCGGGTTCGATGTACAAGCGCAGGATGGGCACAAGCACGAAGATGGCCCACAAACCGTAAATGACGCTGGGAATCGCCGCCAGTAATTCGGTAGAGAACGAAAGAATTCCCCGCAGCCCCTGAGGACACATTTCGGTGATGAATACAGCCACACCCAGACCCAGGGGAACCGCTATGACCAAAGCCACCAGGGAAGAAATAATCGTGCCGTAAATAAAAGGCAGCGCCCCAAAGATGTCGTTGGCCGGGTCCCAAGTCTGGCCACCGAAAAACCTCCAGCCAAATTGATGCAGAGAGAGGCTGGAATTAACGATCAGCTCGTAAAGGATGAGGCCCAGCAACACCGCCACGCTCACGCCACAGGCGACCATAGCATAGCGGAAGAGTTCATCAGGAAGCCGGCTGCCCACGCGCTCGCGCAGGCGTGGCTGCTCTGGAGAGAGCGGGCTCGGCTCAAGCGCCGCCTTGGCCTCCGAGGCCGCTGGACGAGCCTGGGGCGGACGTGGGGTCAAACGTGGAACGCCCATGGATTCCAAAGGTCAACCCAAAGCTTCAACGTAGCAAAGTATTGTTACAAGAGTGTTACAGCAAGACCTAGTAGGGCCCAAAATCCGGCTCAGCC
>DASYWT010000367.1:0-19043 GCA_035935775.1 Terriglobales bacterium | reverse complement strand
GCGCACCTTCCTAGAGTTCATGGACCGCGTCCCTTTCTATGGCATGGTGGTGCTGTGCAATGATGATGCGCAGCTGCGCTCGCTCTTGCCGCAATTGCGCCGGCGCGCGATGACCTACGGCCGGCGGCCCGATTCCGATTTCCGCATCATGTCGTCGCAGGTGGAATTTGACGACGGTGTTACCGGCAGCCGCTTCCAGGTGCGCTACCGCGGCGACGACCTGGGCGAGTTTCGCCTGCGGGTGCCGGGGGCACACAACGTGCTCAACGCCACTGCGGCCATCGCCGTGGGCGTGGGCCTGGACGTCCCATCGGAGCAGATTCGACAGGCGCTGGACAGCTTTCGAGGCGTGGACCGCCGCTTCCAGTTGCGCGGCAAGGTTGCGGGAGTAAGCGTGGTGGATGATTACGGCCACCATCCCACCGAGATTCGCGCCACCCTGGCGGCGGCGCGCGAGTGCGGCTACCGGCGCGTTCACGTGGTTTTCCAGCCGCACCGCTACACGCGCACGCAGGCGCTGATGGACCAGTTCGCCACCGCTTTTGCCGACGCCGATTCCGTGTTTGTGCTCGACATTTATCCCGCCAGCGAACAGCCCATTCCGGGCATAACCGGCGAAGCCCTGGCCCAGCAGGTGATCAAGCTGGGTGGCAAGACCGCCGTCTATCTGGGCTCCTTCGGCGAAGCTGCCAGCGCGGCGGCTGCGGTGGCAGAGGAAGGCGACCTGATCCTTACCCTGGGCGCGGGCAACATCTCTCAGCTTGGACCGCAAATCCTGCAGCAACTGCAAGCCCGCCCGCACACTGTTAAAATCTCCGCCGGCTAATTTTCAGCCTCAGTTTCAAATCCGAATCCGGAGGCTTCATGGTCTCTCGCCGCAAATTTCTTTACGGCAGTGCGCTGGCTGCGAGCGCTGCCGCCCTGCCCTCGCATGCTGTTCAAACCGTGGATAGCGATTGCCGTCCCTTGCCGCCGCCCATCGCCGGGCTGAAATCCATGAAAGAGGAGGCCAAGCCCATCAGCAACGAGGAACGGCAGGCACGCCTGGCCAAAGCGCGCGAGCTCATGGCCGGCAACCGGCTGGACGCCATCATGCTTACCGCCGGAACCTCCCTGGAGTACTTCACCGGGATTCGCTGGTGGGGCGGCGAGCGCCTGTTCGCGCTCATTCTTCCGGCCAGGGGCGCGGCGTTCTTCGTGTGTCCATATTTCGAAACCGACCGCTCTCACGAGCAGATCACCAAGAGTCCGCTGGCCGATGCCGAGGTGCGCTACTGGAACGAAAACGAAAGCCCTTACCGGCTGGTAGCCCAGGGCTTGAAAGATCGCGGGCTGGCTGCGGGGACGTTGGGAATTGGGGAAGAGACCCCCTTCGTTTTCAGCAATGGCGCAGGCATGGCTGCCGCACAGGCACGGATCACCAGCGCCACGCCGGTCACGGCCGGCTGCCGCATGATGAAGAGCGCGCATGAAATCGAGCTGATGCGCCTGGCGGCCAAAGTCACTCTCACCGCCTACGCCGCTGCCTACAACGCTCTGCAGGAGGGCATGACGCAGCGCGATTTTGCAAACCTGGTGGCTGCCGCGCACCGCCAACTGGGCTTTGAGGGCGATGCCGAAATCCAGGTGGGAGAGTACTCGGCCCTGCCCCACGGGTCCATAACTCCGCAGGTGATCCGCGACGGCGCGATTCTGCTGATGGACGGCGGCTGCAAGGTGGAGGGCTACGTTTCCGACATCAGCCGCACCTTTGTTCTGGGCAAGCCCACCGACAAAATGCGGCAGGTGTTTGACATTGTGCACCGCGCACAGGAGACGGCCGTGCACACCGCCCGCCCCGGTCTGCCGGCCGAGCGAGTGGATGCGGTCGCGCGCAAGGTCATTACCGATGCCGGCTACGGCCCGGCCTACAAGTACTTCACCCACCGCGTGGGCCACGGCATGGGCATGGACGGGCATGAGTGGCCGTACCTGGTGGGCGGCGACACCATGCCGCTTAAACCCGACATGACCTTCAGCGATGAGCCCGGAATTTATATTCGCGGTGAATTTGGCGTGCGGCTGGAGGACGACATGCACATCACAGAAAATGGCGCGGAGCTGTTCACGCCGCAGAGTCCGTCGCTGGAGCACCCGTTCGCAAACTTATCCTGATTCCCTAAAAACCAAATTCATCCGCCGCGGATTAACGCGGGTGCCCGCGGATGAACCTGAGGCACACCGGGCGGGGGCGCCCGCGCCACAAAATTGACATTCAGTTGCCGGTCAAGGCGTGGATTGAGGGCATCCCACGCTGTTGCCAGAGTTGATTCCCCATTGTTGATCCGCGTTCGTCGGCGTTTATCCGCGGCGAAGAATTTGACTCAGCTGTGGAAAAATTCTTGTCTCAAGTTTGAACGAAAGAAGCTATAGTTACTGCGGCGATTCTCGACGACAACTGAATACGGCTGATGGCGCGTAGGAGCGTTCCACCTGCCCAGGATGACCTGGAGCTCACGCCCAGTGCGGAGTATGTCCCCGCCACGCTGGACGATGCCCGCCTGGTTGACTTGGAATCCGAGCAAGAATCGCCGTTTTTACGCGCGCAGAAGCGGGTCTCCGTTCGTCGAGGGTCACTTCCCAGAAAAGCCGCCTACCGCCTGAAATGGGCCGCCATAGTAGCCGCTCTTCTGATCCTCATTGCCGTTGTGGCCGGCATGGCCATGCAATACGGAGCGCATTCCTGGCGCTTCACCATTGATTCCAGCGACAACATTGAACTCAGCGGCAACCACAACGTAAGCCGGGCGCAGATCATGGATGTGCTGGGCGGCGACATCGGCCGCAACATCTTTTTTGTTCCTCTTGCTCAGCGTCAGAAACAGCTGCAGCAGATTCCCTGGGTGAAGTCGGCGTCGGTCATGCGCTTCCTGCCTGATCGCCTGCAAGTGCAAATTGTAGAGCGCACGCCGGTGGCTTTCGCCCGTATCGCTTCGCGCATTTCCCTCATTGACGCCGACGGCGTAGTCATGGACCTGCCCGTGGGCGGGCATCACCAGTACTCATTTCCGGTGATCGTGGGCATGGGCGAGGCGGAGCCGCTTTCCACGCGCGCCGCCCGCATGGATATCTACACCCAGCTCATTCAAGACCTGGACTCCAGCGGCGCCCATTATTCCCAGGACCTCAGCGAAGTTGACCTTTCCGACCCCGAGGACGTGAAGGTCATGGTCAATGACCCCTCGGGGGCGGTGCTGGTGCACCTGGGTTTGGGGAATTTTCTCGCCCGCTACAAGATTTACGTGACCCATGTGGCTGAATGGCGGCAGCAGTTCCAGAAGCTGGATTCGGTGGACTTGCGCTACGACCGGCAAATCATCGTGAACCCGGATACGAGCGTGATGGCACAAAGGCCGCTGAGCGGTGCCGCGGTGCGGGCGGCTATTGCGGCGGGAGTCAAGCCTGCGGCGCTGACCTCCGCAGATTTGAAACGGGCCAGTAGCCCGCTGGGACGAGCCGGGCAAAGGGCGGTGCGGCCTGTAAGGGCAAAGAGATTGATAAAGAAGAGGGCGACTCGTCACCGCCGATATTGACGTAGCGCCGCCGTCCCGGCGGCTGTCCTGTGGGCGTCCCGCCCGCAGCGAGGGCAAGATGCCCTCGCGACAGCCGGCAGGATGCCGGCGCTACAGGAAAACGGATCATGGCAAACAGCAATCCGCATCTTCTGACCGCAATTGATGTAGGCAGCGCCAAAACGTGCGCCCTGGTGGCGGAAATCACCGAAGCCGGGCTGCGCTACCGCAGCCACGGGGTGGCCGATTCGCTGGGCTCGCGCAAGGGCGTGATCATGGACCTGGAGCGCGCCGTGGCGTCGCTGCAGAAAGCGGTGGAGCAGGCCGAGGACGGCATTTCCGCCCCCATCGAGCGCGCCATTGTGGGCGTAGGCGGCTCCCACATACGCGGCCTCAACAGCGTGGGCGGCATCAGCCTGGGCCAGCGCCCCCGCGAAATTACCCGCGACGAAATCCGTTCGGCGGTGGAAAAGGCCAAGGCCATATCGCTGCCCGCCGACCGCGACTTCCTCCACCTGCTGCCGCAGGAATTCATCCTCGACCACCAGCCCGGCATTCGCGATCCTCTGGGGATGATGGGCAGCAAGCTGGAAGTGAAGGTGCACGTGGTTACGGCGGCCAATAGCGCCACGCAGAATGTGGTCACCGTGCTTAATCGCGCCGGGGTGCATGTGAACGACACCGTTTTCGAGCCGCTGGCCTGTGCCGACGCGGTGCTGCGTCCGGAGGAGCGCGAACTGGGCGTCTGCCTGGTGGACATCGGGGCCGGCTCGACCGACGTGATCGGCTTCCAGGATGGAGCCGTGGCCTACACCGCCGTTCTGCCGGTAGGTGGCGACCACTTTACCAGCGACATTTCCGTGGGCCTGCGCACCCCGCTGGCGGAGGCGGAAAAGCTGAAGCGCAGCTACGGCTGCGCCGTGGTTACCCGCATTCCAGAAGGTCACGAGGTGGAGGTGCCTTCGGTGGGCGACCGGCCGTCGCGCATGATCGCGCAGCGGGTGCTGGGAGAAATCCTGGAGCCGCGCGCCCGCGAACTGTTCGAAATGCTGCGCGACGGTCTGAGGCATGGCGGGTTGCTCGAGACCTGCGGCGCCGGATTGGTGCTTACCGGCGGCGGAGCGCGGCTGAGCGGAATTCTGGAGATTGCCGAATCGGTGATGCGTAAGCAGATCCGCCTGGGCTGGCCTTCGCCGCTGGCCAAAATGCCGGCCCTGCTGGCCGAGCCCGAGTTCACCACCGTGATCGGCATGATTTTTTATGGGCACCGCGCCCGGCTGGCCCGCGGCAACCAGGACGAGCGCTGGGCGGGCAAACTGAGAGCGCTGTTCGGTAAGGGCCAGCAGCCGGTGGGAATACGGCTGTAGCGAAGTGGCGCCGGCCTTTGTAGCGCCGCCTCGGCGGCTGTCCTGCGAGTCTCCCACCCGCAGCCGAGGGCAAGATGCCCTCGGGACAGCCGGCAGGATGCCGGCGCTACGGGAAAAGTGGCGGTGCAGCGTTGAGCGGCCGGCGCTAAGAGAGATCAGAAGTGGCAGACAGGCATCTGAAGAAAAATTTCTGTATGAGGAGCGGAGAGCGCAAGTCATGACGCCAAAAAAGGAAAACACACTCAACCCGGCGGAGACGCCCAAGAGCGGCATCCGCATCAGCTTTCACGAAGAGGCCAAGAACGACGCCAACATCAAGGTCATCGGCGTAGGCGGCGGCGGCACCAACGCCGTCAACCGCATGATTGACGCCGGGGTGGAGGGCGTGGAGTTCATCGTGGCCAACACCGACCTGCAGGCGCTGCGCCTCTCGCGCGCTCCGGTGAAGATTCAGCTCGGGGTCAAGCTCACCAACGGGCTGGGAGCGGGCGCGAATCCCGAAGTCGGGCGCAAGGCGGCGCTGGAGGATTCGGACAAGATCATCGAAGCCCTGGAGGGTGCGGACATGGTGTTCGTCACCGCCGGCATGGGCGGCGGCACCGGCACCGGCGCGGCTCCCATCATTGCTTCGCTGGCCAGCGAAATGGGCGCGCTCACCGTGGGCGTGGTCACCAAGCCCTTCGGGTTTGAAGGCAAACGGCGCATGATGCAGGCGTCAAACGGGCTTTCCGAGCTGATTGACTCGGTGGACACCACCATCGTCATCCCCAACGAAAAGCTGCTGGCGGTGGCGGAGAATGCCGGCTTCTTCGAGTCGTTCAAAGTGGCCGACGACATCCTGCGCCAGGCGGTGCAGGGGATCTCCGACATCATCACCATCCCCGGCATCATCAACCGCGACTTCGCCGACGTGAAGGCCATTATGGCGGGCATGGGCTACGCGGTGATGGGCACGGCCAGCGCCACCGGCGAGCGTCGGGCCACGGAAGCGGCACAGCGCGCCATCGCCTCGCCGCTATTGGAAGCGGGCGCCATAGACGGGGCGCGCGGCATCCTCATCAACATCACCGGCTCCAGTTCGCTGAAGCTGAGCGAGGTGAACGAGGCCTCCAGCATTATCCAGAGCGCCGCCCACGAAGATGCCAACATCATCTTCGGCGCCGTGCTGGATGAGAAGGCCAAGGACTCGGTGAAAATCACGGTGATCGCCACCGGCTTCAAGAGCGACGCCCCACATCGGCGCGAGCGCGCCATTTCCTCCTCGGCACAGGCCATTTCGCGGCAACGGGTGACCTCCGGATTTGGCATTCCCGACGCGCCCCCGCCGGTGGTGAACCAGGTGGAAGAGGAACCGCCGCGGGCGGCCATGCCGGCGCCGGCCCCAGTGGTGCCCACGTTCGAGCACGACGATCTCGACGTGCCCACTTTTATCCGCAAGCGGACAGAGGTGAACTAAACCGATGAGGAGGCTCCACCCTTCGCGATTTGTGCAAAGGGTGGGGCACGCTCCCTGTCCTCCGCCGCGAGTTGGCTGGCGAACTGACTGCCTAACTAGCCCGGTCGAGGGCTGAGCCAGTCGGCTAGCCAGCCAGTCGGCTTGACCCCGGTAGGGATCCTAGAAACTGCCGACGACTGCTAAATCCTGTCAACCGGGAACCCTTTCTGTCATCCCTCTGACCGCCACCGTCATGAGTGCAAAACTTTGCAACTTCTTAAAGGTGGGTTAGGGTCTAAAGACCCCGAGTCGCTCCTCACCCTATTTGCCCTCAGGGATAGTGTCGAAAAAGTAAATGACCGAGCCATTACTGAAGGCATCTCCACCTCGGTAACTCTAGCCTAAGTAGCTGCATCGCTGTGAGTTAATTCGCGGGCACGGGCGGCGGCGATAGAGTCTTTTTTCCATTGCGCGGCAAGCAGCAACTCTCGTACTATCTAAGCGTTAGTAACAAAAGGCCACCGTCTTTTCAGAGTGGCAGGTTTCGTGCACATGACAAGGTTGGCAACGGCCCCGGGGATGGTAAGGGAGTGATGAAAAAATACGCAGTCGCCCAATTCGCCCTTTTCCTTTTGGCATTCATTGCTCTCGAGATGACCGCCCTGGCGGCGACCATCAACACACACCACACTACGAGAACAAAATCCAAGCATAGAATCACAGAGAGCGCCCGGGCCCGGCGGCGCATGAGCAGCCTGCGCCGCAGTCGCGCGCTGCATGCCCGCAGGGGACGCCATTATCGTTACGCCCGCCGCCATCGCTATTACGAGCGCTTCTATACCAGTTCGTTCAGTGATGATGTAGCGGACGGGGATATCACCGCCGGCGAGGACCCGGTGGTTCGTGCTGCCGCGGTGGATGCCTTGGGCAACATGAACGGCACGGTAGTGGCCATCGAGCCCACCAGCGGCCGCGTTCTGGCCATGGTCAATCAGAAGCTGGCTCTTTCCAGCGGGGCGCAGCCCTGCTCTACCATCAAGCTGTCGGTAGCCCTGGCCGCGCTGAGTGAGGGTCTGATTGACAAGGACACCAAGATCCGTTTGGGCCGCCGCTTCCGGCTGAATCTGACGCAGGCCCTGGCCCATTCCAACAACGCCTATTTTGAGGCGGTGGGCCGCCAGCTTGGATTTGAGAAGGTGGCTTATTACGCTCACCAGTTTGGCCTGGGCGAACTGGCGGGTTACAACATTCCTGGCGAACAACTGGGCGAATATCCCGACCACGTGATTCCGGCCAAGGACGGCGGCGTGGGCAAGATGTGCTCCTTCGGCGAAGGCGTGTCCATGACCCCGCTGCAGCTGGGGGCGATGGTTTCAGCGATCGCCAACGGGGGAACGCTCTATTACCTGCAGCATCCGACCACGCCCGACGAAGTGGCCAACTTCCAGCCGCGGGTTAAGCGGCAACTGAACATCGCGCCGCTGATTCCGGAAATTTCCGATGGCATGGCGGGCGCGGTGGAATACGGGACAGCCCGCAGCGTGCGTTTGAACTTCAACGAAGAAGAGATTTTGGGCAAGACCGGTACCTGCTCCAAGGACGGCACCCGGTTTGGGTGGTTTGCTTCTTATGCCAATACCAACGTAGGCCGGGTTGTGGTGGTGGTCTTCCTGCAGGGCGGGCGGCCCACCTTCGGGCCCAAGGCGGCGGAGATAGCCGGCCACATGTACCGCGACCTGTATGATCACAGCTTTTTTGTGGTGAAGAACCCGGGCGTGCCGGAGTCCACTTCCAGCGTGCAGCCGACCGGCACACCGCAGTAAGCTCGGCACAGTCAGCTTTCAGCAAAATCAAAGGCCTCCGCCAGGAGGCCTTTTGTATTGGGGAATCAATTGCCGGGAAACTGACAACTGACCACTGCCAACTGACAACTGCTTCTCAAAACCCCATGATGTTGTAGCCGCAGTCCACGTGGATGGTTTCGCCGGTAATGCCGGAACTGCCGTCGGAGGCGAGGAAAACGCCGGTGGCCCCGACCTCGTTCACATCCACATTGCGCTGCAGGGGAGCGCGTTCGGCGTGCGCCTTTAACATGTCTCCCAGGCCGGAGATGCCGCGGGCGGCCAGGGTCTTAATGGGCCCGGCGGAAATTGCGTTCACCCGGATGCGCCGCTTGCCCAAGTCGGCGGCGAGGTAGCGGACGGTGGCCTCGAGCGCCGCCTTGGCCACCCCCATCACGTTGTAATGCGGCACCACCTTTTCCGCGCCAAAGTAAGTCATGGTAATGATGCTGCCGCCGTCCTCCATCAGGGGCGCTGCCGCCCGAGCCAGGGCGATCAGCGAATAGACGCTGACATCATGCGCGATGCGAAAGCCTTCGCGCGTAGTATTGACGAATTCCCCTTTCAGTTCCTCGCCGGGAGCGTAGGCGATGCTGTGCACCAGCACGTGCAGCTTGCCGTAACGAGCGCGCAATTCGGCGAAGAGGCGGTCCACCTCCTGGTCCAGGCTGACATCGCAGCGGAAAGCCTCGGCTCCAGGCAGAGAAAGAATCAGGTCTTTGGCTTCCGCTTCCAAACGTTCGTTCTGGTAGGTGATCGCCAGGCGCGCTCCAGCGGCGTGCAATCCCTGGGCGATGGACCAGGCAATGCTGCGTTTGTTGGCCACTCCGAAAACAACGGCATTACGACCGGCAAGGGTGTCGCTCATGGGCGTCTCCGGTGAAGGGCACAGGATAACAGAGGAGAACGGGAGTCAGGAGTGACCACGTAGCGCCGGCATCTTGCCGGCTGTCGCGAGGGCATCTTGCCCTCGCTCTGCAGGCGAGACGCCCGCAGGACAGCCGCCGAGACGGCGGCGCTACGAGTTAATCTCCCGCCGCTTCGCCGGGCGCCAGACGAGGCAAGGTTTCCAGCGGCCAGGCAGAGGTAAGGAAGGCCACGAAGTACACGCACGCGATCAAAGCAAACCCCAGGGCCAAACCGATGCGATGGGCTGCGGCCCCTACGATCAGGCTGAGGCACACCTGCAGAACCGTGCCCGCGAAAAGGAAGGTGTTCTGCACCCTTCCCATGAAGTGCCGAGGCACGTGCTCCATCATGCTGCTGGAGATGGCGATGCCGCCCACGCCGCGGGCCGAGCCCATCAGCGCGTAGAGAGCCACAGCCAGGGCCAGCAGGCGTGAATACGGCGCAAGAAAGATGCTGCCGGCCAGCAGCGCCATGGAGACGGCTACGGTGCGGCGCCCTTCCAGGCGGCGCAGGACCTGAGGAGCGTAAAGTACGCTCAGAAACGCGCCCACGCCCCAGCCCGCGTTCAACCAGCCGTAGCCGACTGCTCCGGCATGCAGCAGGCGGTCGCTGAGCGGTGCGGTAACCACGCCCTGGGTGGACATGGCGCCGATAAACATGGCCCAACTGGCGCCGACGAGCACCACATAACGATTGCCGCGAAGATAGTGGATGCCCTCACGCAGATCCTGCCAATAGCGCGACCAGGAGCTCTCGGCGGCCGGCGCATCGGCAGGCATTTCCCGCGCCGCTACCGTGTGCTTGCCTTTCCGCAACGCGAAATAGCAGCTGAAGGAGACCACGTAGGTGGCGAAATCAATCAGCAGCACGCCGCCCAGGCCGATGTGGTTGTACACGAATCCCACGAGGGCTCCGGCCATCAGCCAGCCGCCCTGTACCCCCGCGAGCAGGAAGGTATTGGCGTGCACGAACTGTGAGTCCGGTGTCAGCTCCTGGATGAGCGCGGTGATGGTAGGCCAGAACATCCAGAAGCCCGCCGACACCAGCATGTTCATCAGGTAAAGTTCCCAGACGTGCACGCGGTGCAGGAAGGCAAGGGTGGCCACACCCACCACCATGAGCGCGCGGATAGCGTCCAGCGCCATGACCAGGTGGCGGCGGTCTTCCCGGTCAATGATGACCCCGGTGAAGGGCAACATGACCATGGCCGGCAGCGTCTGCAGCACCACCAGTGTGCCCAGCGCCATCTCCGAGTGCGTGGCCTGAAGGATGAACCAGGTCACGGCGGCAGCATTCATCCCGCTCCCCAGCATGGAGATCATGTTGGCGGTGAACACATACCGCAGCTCGCGCTTTTGCAGAATGGTGCGCATGCCAGATGGGGGTTAGATGGATTTTCGGGTGGGGAAGCCGCGAATATTTATTAAAACCGGAAAGTGCGACGGGCGCAATTGACGGAGTGGCTTCGTACCAAGGTAATCTTGAGGCGCTTAGGCGGCCGGTCTCGTAGAGACCGGATGAAAGTAGCCCGCCAGTTCACTGGCGGGAATCGAAGCCAGCCGCCATTAGAGTCCCGCCAGGGACGGCTGAACAAATCTCCGATATTCAGTCGTCCCTCCTGGACTGTGTTCTGATCGGCGGTTTTCCCGCCACTGAAGTGGCGAGGTACTCTCATCTCATCCCTGGCGCGATGTTTAGCGGGTTCATGCGAGGCCGTTCCGTTTTGCAACCAGGCTTACCAACTACCAACTACCAACTACCAACTACCAACTGTACCCCTTGGGCCAATGCACCTGTCGGCTACGGCACAGCCACAGCGCATAAATGATGAGCAAAACCATTTCCGGCTCGATGGCGTGGCGATAGCGCGGAGCGGGAAAAGCAATGTAATAAGGAATGGGGTAAATCAGCAGGGCACAGGTCAGCAAGAAAGTTCCCCGCACACGATGGCGGAAACAGAGCCATAGACCGGCGAAAGCCGCGAGCGCGGAAATCAGGAAGGCGAGGTGGCGTGCCGGAGCGAGGTTCCAGCTGCGAAGCAGCGTCATTTGCGGATTGCCGCCCCAGAAATAGAAAATGCGTGCGGCAAAAAATTTGAGGAACTGGCCGGGGTGGGCGCGGATGAAATCGAAGGCGGCATGCTGTTCCGCTTTCATATAGGGCAGCTCGCCCATAGCGGCGAATGTCTGCATGGCTTCCGGATCGTTGCCCGGATGCTCCGAGCGAGTCCACATTCCTGACTTGGCATTGTTGGCCAGGTGAATTTCCAGGCCGAAGTTGTCGCGGATAAAAACGAACTGGCCGAACACGCGATGGTTACGAACCAGCCAGGGGGCGACCAGCAGAGCGCATAGCGCCAGCGACATTGCCATGTTGGCCAGTGTGGCGGCAGAACGCCCGCGCAGGCGCCACCACAGCCAGGCGAGCGAGAATGGTAAAAACGAGAGCAGCGTGGGATTGGTGAGCGCTATCGCGCCCCACAACAAACCCAGCAGCAGCCAGTCGCGGCGACGAGAATTCTCCGCGAGGCGTAGGGGCAGCAGGATGGCCAGGCTCAGCAGCAGCGCGGAGAGGCTGGTTTCCCAGACCACGCGCACCGGCCAGTAGATGGCGTAAGGGAACAGCGCCCAGGTCCATGCGGCCCAGCGTGCGGGTTGCGGGCCGAACAGGCGCTCGCCGATACGATAAATCACGAGGCAGGTCAGCCCCGAGAACAGGCTGTTGAGAGCCATGATGACCCAGGCGGAGGCATGCGTATACACGCCAAAAAATTTGAATACTCCCGCCAGCAGAAATGGGTAGAGCGGCGCTTCCCAGGCAGTAGGCCCGGTGGCGAGGTCGGTCGGGTTAGCAAAGCCGTGACCGGTGGCCAGGGAACGCGCGATGCGTCCCATCTCCCAGCCAAATTGGAAGTGCTCGCGGCGGGGCGTGATGCGGTAGGTGTGGCCGACGGTGATGACCAGCAGGCGCAGCAGCACCGCCATCAGCACGATGAAAGCCGGGGAGCGGAAGAGCTTTTGCCGAGCGGAAAGCTCCGGACTGGAGGACGCCGGGACTGCCGCCTTGGCTGAAGACTTCGCCTCAGCAGCATTCACACTCATGTTGCGGTCGGAACTCAAGTTCGGCCAGTCTAGCACGCTGAGGAAGCGCTTATGCCGGAGGAATGCGCAACGTCCTTCGACTCGCGCACACCATCGCAAGCCCGGTTCGCTTTCGCTCCGGATGACAGGATTGAGATTACAATCGAGCCAAGTTCAGGAATCATGCAGCACCTTATCTATCTGGCTTGCGGTGCACGCAACGTGCACGTTCAGGCCCTCTACGCGGCGTACTCGGCGCTGGCGTGGAAGGGAGCGCTGGATTTGCAGGTGCACGTCTACAGCGACGCGCCTTCATTTTTTCAGCCGCTCGCCGGCCTCATTCAGGTCCACGAGTTAAGCCAGGAAAAAGTGCGCGCCTGGCGTGGTCCCGGAAACTACCCCTTCCGCATCAAGATTGCGGCGCTGGCCGAGGCGACGCGCGAACATCCGGAAGAGCGCGTTCTGTTCGTTGATTCCGACACCTTCTTCTTTGCTGATTTCACGCCGGCGCTGGCCCGCATCGGACCTGGCAATGCCGTGTTGCAGCGCCGGGAATACGCTGTGCGGAACCATCCCACGGGGCAGTTGCAGCGCTTTCGCAAGCGCATGGGGAAGTTCCATTTTCGTGGCAGCCCGATTGACCTGAATGCCGACATGTGGAATTCGGGCGCCATCGGCCTCCATCCCTCGCAGTTCCACCTGCTGCACACCATCCTGGCGTTCATTGACGCGATTTCGCCGCATTACAAGAAGCAGCTGGTGGAGCAGTACGCGGTGGCCTACTTCCTGCAGAAGAACGCGCAGGTGCACGCCTGCGACGATGTGCTGTTTCATTACTGGGCGCAGAAACCGGAGTATCAGCAGAGGATCGAGCCACGGCTGGAGCGGTGGCGATCCATTGCGCTGCAGGAGGCGTTGGCCGAGTTGCGCGCCGAGCGTATCGTGCTGCCGCCCTACCAGCCGAGGCACGGCTGGGTGCGGCGGCTGAGCGACCGGGTCTTTGACCGCGCATGAGAAAAGCCCGCCAGGTGGGACGAGCCTAAGGATAAATTTCGGTGCCGCCCCTCCGGGGCTCGCACTATTTTTCGCGAACTTTTCCCAGGGCTGACGCCCTGGGCTAAAAGCTGTTTCGCCCTGGCGGGCTGGTGCACGGTGAGCACAGTCCTTGGAGGTCATCCCAAAGCATGTAGCCATGAATAACAGCTACATCGCCCTGGCGGGCTGAGACGCGGTAAACACAGTCCTTGGAGGTCATCCCAAACTGTGTAGCCATCCAGAAGGGCCTCCCTTCAGGTATTTTTTGGCGCATTTCGCATCCTGCCCTGTATTCCTTGGTGTCCTTTGTGGTGAAAAAACCGGCCGCGAAAAGAATTTGCCCCCAGGCGAAAAGGGCGCTAGCATTGCCCCCTCCGGAGACTGTGGGCAGTTTCCTGGCGCCTCCCATTGGCGCCCGTTCTCCGTTACCGGCATTGCGGAGGTGAGAGATGGTTCGCGTTCGCTGGTCGGCCCTGCTGATTCCTTTATTGCTGGCGGCATTTGCGCAAGCCCAACTGGAAAAGATCATTATCCCGGCCGGCACGCCGGAAGACCAGGCGTTGCAGGCCATCAGCAACGAAACCGATGCGCAGAAGCGCGTCACTATGCTGCAGGATTTTGTGCAGAAGTTTTCTTCCAATCCCCAGGCGCTGGCCTACGGGAACTGGCAGCTTGCCCAGGCATATTCCACGACTGGTGACAATGCCAAGGCGCTCGAAGCCGGCGACAAAGCACTGGCGGCCGCGCCCCACAATCTCGACATTCTGGTTTCGCAGGCCGGAATAGCGCAGCAGTTGAAGGACTGGGGCAAGGTGCTGGACTACTCGGTGCAAGGCGGCGAACTCTACAACGCCACTTTCAGCAAGGCGAAGCTGACCAACGCGGCGGCCACCAGCAGCGACCAGCCCAGCGACACGGACAAGCAGTCCTACGAGTTTCTGGAAGCGGCGGGCTACAACGCCATTGCCGCCGAGCAAAACCCAAAGACGCGCATGGCCTACATCGAGCGCTATACGCCGGCGTTCCCCAGTTCTAAGTTCGCGGAGCCGGTTTCACAGTACGCCATCTACAGCCTGCAGCAGCTTAACGAGCCGGACCGGCTGGTGGCCTACGGGGAGAAGTCGCTGGCGGCTGATGCCAACAGTCTGCCCACGCTGATCCTGCTGGCCAACGCTTATTCCGAGCAGCCCAAGGATACCAACCTGGGCAAAGCGATTAGCTATGCGCACAAGGCCATCGCATTAGCCAACGCCGATTCCCCCGATGCCACGCGCCAGCAGAAACTCTCCGCCGGGGTGGCTCACTCCGCGCTGGGTTATGCGCTCATGCGCCAGGAAAAAACCCTCCCTGCGATTACGGAATTCAAGGCAGCCACCTCGCTGCTGAAAGAAGATCCCGGGTCCTATCAGATGGCTCTTTATCGCCTGGGCTATGCTTACGCGAAGCTGGGCAAACTGACGGAGGCGCGCGCCAGCCTGACCGATGCTGCCGGCATCGAGGGCGCTTACCAGCAACCGGCCAAGGACTTGCTGACCAAGGTGAACAGCGCGAGCGCAGGGAGGAAGAAATAGATGCCGCTGGAACTGCAAGATCGCCAGTTGGGCAGGGTGGTGGTGGTGAAGGCCGCCGGACGCATCGTGGCCGGTGTGGAGGCACAGAAAATTGATTCGCACCTGAGCAAGTTGCACAACGACTGCCGCGATTTGGTGTTGGACGTAGCCGACGTAAGCTTCATTGACAGCAGCGGACTGGGCACGCTGGTGCGGCTGGTAGCCAGAATTCGCCGTTCGGGAGGCGACCTGAAGCTGTGTGCCGCTCCGCCTCCGGTACACCAGCTTCTGAAGCTCACCAATCTAACGCGGGTATTCGAAGTGCACGAGTCGGAGGTGGGCGCGCTTTCGGCATTCTATGGGCGTTCCCGGCCGGCGGAAGCAAAGGCAGATGCGCCGTTGTGCCGGGTGCTGTGCATCCACCATAGCGTGGACACACTGGTGTACCTGCGCGAGGTGCTGCGGCGTTCGGGTTACGACGCGATCACCACCGGCAATCTGCCCGACGCCATGGTGCTGCTGAAGGCCACCTCTCCCGCCCTGGTGATTCTGGCCGATGAAATGCAATCCGCGCGCGGCCGGGCCACTGCCGCCATGCTGCAGGAGGTGCGGCCGGAGGTGCCGGTCATTCTGCTGCAGCAGGACTTCTCCCAACAGGAAGCAGGCGAAGCGGGCGCCTGGCTGCTGGCGGCGGTTCGTTCTCGCCTGGGGAAAGCGGATCCTGCACTGTAGTCCGGCTCGACGCTGCTACTGGCGCGCCAGCGCATCGCACAACATGCGCGCCTTTTGCGCCAGGTTGCGGGCCCGCCCCAGGTCTCCCTCGTTATTCGCAGAACGTGACTGGTCCATGTACGACGTAACCTGCCGCACCATGTCCTGCTGATCGGGGGTAAGTTTGCGCCGCGCGATGTTCTTCAGGCTGGCATCGGTGGATTGCAAGATCTGCTCAGTGGCCTGGCGCTGATGGTCGGCTTCGCTCTGGGGCACGCCAGGCTCCAGTTGCCCGCCGGTTTCGCTGGTGCCGCCACGCCGCACTACAACGCGGCGCGGGCCGGCGTCGGCGGTGGCGACAGTGCGCTTTTTGGACTTCGCCTTCTTGTGCTTCTTCGCGCTTTTTTTCCTGGAGGACTTTTTCCTGGAAGCCTTCTTTTCCGTAGTTTTAGACGAGGATGGCTGAGCCTCCGGCGCAGGTGCCTGCTGGGCGCCGGCGGGAGTGGGAGGCTGGGCTGGGGCCTGCGTAGTGGAAGGCTGGGCCGGAGCCTGCGTGGGCGCATTCCGCGCTGGAGACTGCGATGCTGGCGGGTTCTGTGGCGCAGGAGTTTGCGATTGGTCCTGCCGGGCGAGCGCGGGCCAGCTCAGCGCTGCCAGAAGAAGACAAAGTGGTGCGAGCCGCATCACCTCTATTGTAAACACGAATGCGGTCGCAAGGTTGCTGCGGTCCCGGGGCATAACATTATACGCTGCGGAACCTCACCCCTAGGGACGTTGCTTGTCAACTTCCCCAACGTAAATGCATTTTCTCTGCAGCGGGTGAAACGCTTCCGCTCGCGGGCGAGGGCGCCCGCGCCACAAAATTCGGCGCGCCCCCGGCAGAAAATCATCTTCGAGGCGGTAACAGGGAAATCTTACGCTTCGGAGACGACTTCGGGAGCAGGTTCGGGGGCGGTCGGCAGGAGCGGGAAGGTGAGGTGGAAGGTGGTGCCCTGGTTTTCCGCCGATTCAAACTCAATGTCACCGTGGTGGAGCTGCATGATGCGGTAGGTCATGGGCAGGCCTATGCCGGTTCCGGACTTCTTGGTGGTGAAATAAAGATTAAAAATCTTATCGCGGACGTCGGCGGGAATGCCGTGGCCCTGGTCGCGAATGTCCACCGTGGCAGAGCCGTTGGCACGGGTGGCGGTAACGGTCAGGGTGCCGCCTTCGGGCATAGCCTGCACGCCGTTGTTGACCACGTTGAGCAGCGCCTGCTTGACCAGGTCCGAATCCACGCTGACCGGCAATTCCTCCGGAGGCAGGTCGCGGAGGATGATCACGCCGTGGCGCTCGGCTTCAGGGGCGGCCAGCACGGCCACATCTTCCAGGAGCTTGCGCAAATCCACTTCCCCCAGGCGCAATTCCACCGGGCGGGTGAAATCCACCAGGGTCTGCACGACGCGGTCGAGGCGCTGGATTTCACTGCCGATTACGTCCATGTGGCGCCTGGCATCGGGATCAATCTGCTGCAGCTTCTGGCGCAGCACCTCCAGGTGCACCACGATGGCGTTAATGGGATTCTTTACCTCATGCGCCACGCCCGAAGTCAGGCGGCCAATGGCGGAAAGCCGGCGCGAAAGCTCGATTTCGTCTTCGATGCGGCGCACCGATTCGGCATCACGCATCACCAGCAGGGCGCCAATCTGCTCGCCGCCTTCCTGAATGAAGTCCATCGAAACCTGGATGCGGCGGCCGTTCTCGCCCTCGACTTCCCCCTGGTTTAAAGGCCGGCGCAGGCGGAACGACTCCAGCACCACGTGGCCGAGACGGGTGGAATCGGCGAATACATCGTTCACGTTGCGGCCCAGCATTTCGCCTCGCGGCCGGCCCACAAAGCGTTCGGCGGAGGCGCTCACCAGCACCACGCGCGAGTCGCGGGTGAACAGCATCAGGCCGTCCTGCAGGGTGGCCATGATCTGGTCCAGATTGTCCTTGAGGGCGGAGAAGACTTCCTTCACGTCGCGCATCTGCCGGCCGAGATGCGCGATCTTCAGTGTGACCAGGCCATATTCGTCTTGCCTGCCTTCATCCTCGCGCAGAGCTTCTGTTTCCCCGGCGCTTACGCTGTCCAGGCGCTGGCTGATGCGCATCAGCGGCGAGAGCGCCAGGTTGGAAAGCCCCGCGGCCAGAATCAGGGAGATCAGAATGGCGCTTACCGAAATCACGATGGCTCGGTGCAAGTGGGGCTGAATTTCGGCTTTCAGAAACACGGTGGAAACGCCCACCCGCGTGCTGCCGAAAGCCGCGCCGTTTAGCTGCAGGGGCATGCGCACCTCGTATACCCGGGGGGCGCTGAAGACCAGGCGAAGCTGCTCGCGGAAGCTGGCGTCGCGCACCTGCTGCAGGTCAGGCCGGTCGCCGAGATGCTGGCCAATCAGATTGGGGTCGGTGTCAAGGATGGCTTTGCCGTCCTGGCCGGCGATGGCCGCGTCGTAAATAATGGGCGAGTTGGCCACAATGGAATCCAGGAAAGTGTTGAGGTTGGGGTCGGTTTGCAGGGTTTCAATGAGGGCGGCGCGCACCGCGTCCGGGTTGCTGGTGTCAACCCGCGTGTCGCTGAAATCCGGTTGCGCGTCGGTGGCCGCATCCTGCAGTTCGCGGCTCAGCAGGGTGGCGGTATCGTAGGCGGCGACGATGCGCTGGTGCAGGAGCTGGGAAACGTAGATATAGGAAAACAGCACCACCAGGGCCACGATCATGCCGGTGATGGCCAGCACCAGTTTGGTCTTCAGACGCATGAAAAAATTTTGCAGCTATAGTGCCCGTCGCAATGCCGCGCTACACATTGGTTTCCGCGGCCGAGCCCGCAGTGGCCGCGGCCCCATACTCCTTGAGCTTATTATGCAGGGTTTTCAGGCTGATGCCGAGGATTTCAGCGGCGCGGGTCTTGTTGTTGTTGGTGGACTCCAGCGTCTTCATAATGAGTTGCCGCTCCGCTTCCTCCACCGTGGTCCCGACGCCCAGGTGCAGCGCGTTGGGATCGAGAGCGGCGGCGCGCGCCGGAGCATGCCCGAAGCCGGGCGGGAGGTGCTTGGTCTCGATGACCGAACCCTCGCAGACGATCACCGCACGCTCCAGGGTGTTGCGCAATTCGCGGACATTCCCCGGCCAGGTATAGCCCTGGAATAAGTTCATGACCGCATCGCTGAGAAGCTGCACGTTGCGGTTGTGCTTGGAGTTCATTTCACCGATGAGCGACTGCACCAGGTCCTGCAGGTCTTCCTTGTGCTCGCGCAAGGGTGGCATGTGAATGTTGAAAACGTTCAAGCGGTAATAAAGGTCGTTGCGCAATTGACCGCTGGCCACGGCTTCCTCGGGCACCTTGTTAGTAGCGGCGAGCACGCGCACATCCACGGTGGTTTCAATTTTGCTGCCCAGGCGGCGGAACTTGCGGTCTTCCAGAACCCGTAGAAGTTTGGCCTGCGTGGCCACCGGCATTTCGCCGATTTCATCCAGCAGCAGAGTGCCTCCCTCGGCCAGTTCGAAGCAGCCCACGCGCCGCTCCAGGGCGCCCGTAAAGGC
>DASYWT010000366.1:0-9028 GCA_035935775.1 Terriglobales bacterium | reverse complement strand
CGTAGAACACGTCCACTACCACATCGGTGTCGGCAGGTCCCGTGTCGGCATCGCGGATTGAGACATTGCGGAGAAGCAGCCCACGATAAGGCACTCCCTTCGAGGTGAAAGTCCAGTACTCCTTGCCCGCCGGCTCACTCTGAAGAAATCCGAAGTCGAAATTCCTGGAATGCGCCTCGAAGTGCGGCGCGGCGCTCTTCACCTGGAAAATGTCGGGATGCGACGCATCAAAAGAAGGCGGAGCCTCATCATCGTCGAACAGCAGCCCGAATCTGCCCTCGGGCGGGTAATACACCAGCGCGGCGATGGCGCGAGCCTTGCCCTGCAGGCTCATGTCAAAAGCGGCCAGCAGCTGGCGCCGGGCAAAGGTGATGCCCACGACCACCAGGCCGGCCGCCAGCAGCAGCTGTGCGCCGACGACCACGGCGGTCAAACGGCCGGTGAGTGAAAGGCGTTTCATGACGTAAAAACGACCATGCTCAGCTTGAGAGCTCAGATTTCACAAGGTTTCAAAGTTTTAAGGTCTCTGGACAACAACCTTATCTTCTACCTTCCCCCGCCCGCAGCGCGTAGCCCTGCCCGCGCAAGGTGTGAATCAGTTTCACGGGCGCGCCGTCGTCAATCTTGCGCCGCAAGCCGGAGATGTACACTTCTATCACGTTGCTGAACTTCTCCCAGTTGTAGTCGTACAAGTGCTCCAGTAGTTCTGTTTTAGAAACAACCGCCCGCGGCCGGTGCGCCAGGTACTCCAGCACCCGGTACTCCATCGGGGTGAGGGTAATCTCCCGCCCGTTGCGCCGCACCGAGCGTTCAATGGTGTTTACCTCCAGGTCGCCCACCGCCAGCAGCGGGGTTGGCTGTCCCTTGGCCCGCCGCACCAGCGCCTTGGCCCGCGCCAGGAACTCTCCCAGGTCGAAGGGCTTGGCCAGATAATCATCGGCACCGGCGTTGAGCAGGGTAACGATGGATTGCTTTTCGTAGCGCGCCGTCAGCACCAGCACCGGCGTCTTGTTTCCCTGCCGTCGGTAACGTCGCAGCAACTCCAGCCCGTCCAGCTTGGGCAGCATCAGGTCGAGCACGATCAGGTCATAGGCAACCGAGCTGGCCAGGTGCAAACCGTTCTCGCCGTCCTGGGCGATATCCACCACCCAGGACGCATTCTCTTTCAGGCTGCGGGCAACGTTCTCCGCCAGCCGCCGCTCGTCTTCGATCACCAGTACCCGCATGCCGCGCCTTCCCTCCGAATTATCCGGCGCTCGGGCAGGCGTGCACAAGCCACTATGAGGCTACTTCGACCATGCTTAAGGCTCGCTTAAAGCCCGCTCTGGTGTGGCGATGACGTGCCCGGGGTTTCCTCCTCCTCCGGTTTCGGCGTTACACTGAAGGGTTTGGAAATCCGCGTTATTCCGCGGTGGCGCACCGCGAGGAGAATCATGGCAACCCAGACCTCCACTCGCCCGCAGCTCTCTTACCTGACCGAACAACTGAATCAGCTCAAAGAAAAAGGCACCTACTTCCGCCTGCGGGTGCTGGAAGACGAGCAGGCGCCGGAATGCACCTTCGACGGCAAGAAGGTCATCAACCTGGCCTCGAATAACTACCTGGGCCTGACCACCCATCCCAACCTGCGGCAAGCGGCCCTGGAAGCCACTCGCAAGTATGGCGTGGGTTCGGGCGCGGTGCGGACGATCGCCGGCACCATGAAGATCCACATGGAACTGGAGGAAAAAATCGCCCGCTTCAAGAACGTGGAAGCTTCAGTGGTCTTCCAGTCGGGCTTCGCCGCCAATGCCGGCACTGTCTCGGCTGTGCTGGGCAAAGAAGACTTCATCATCTCCGACGAACTCAACCATGCCTCCATCATTGACGGGGCGCGCCTCTCCCGCGCCACCATCAAGGTGTTCCGTCACAAGGACATGGCGCACGCGGAAGAACTGCTCAAGGAAGTTGCCGGCCAGCCCGGCCACAAGCTGCTGATCTCCGACGGTGTTTTCTCCATGGACGGCGACGTCGCACCGCTGCCCGCGCTCTGCGACCTGGCGGAGAAATATGGCGCCATCATGATGGTGGACGACGCGCATGCCTCCGGCGTGCTCGGCCGCAACGGCCGTGGCACCATTGATCACTTTAAGGTGCATGGGCGCGTAGATATTCAGGTGGGTACCCTCTCCAAAGCTATCGGCGCACTCGGAGGCTATGTATGCGGTTCCCGTGATCTGATTGACTTTCTCTACCATCGCGCCCGCCCCTTCCTGTTCTCCACCTCGCACCCGCCGTCGGTGGCCGCCAGTTGCATGGCTGCCTTCGAGGTGCTGGAGCAAGAACCGGAGCGCATCGAAAAACTGTGGGAAAACACCCGCTATTGGAAAAAAGAGCTGGGCAGTCTGGGATACAACATCGGCGGGGTGAATACGCCCGCCAGCGAAACTCCCATTACGCCCATCATCATCGGCGACGGCAAACTCACCATGGAGTTTTCCCGTGAACTGTTCAAGGAGGGCGTGATGGGCACAGGGATTGCCTTTCCCACCGTGCCCGAAGGCAAGGCGCGGGTGCGCACCATCATGACTGCTACTCACACGCGCGAGGAACTGGACCGCGCGCTTGAGGTGCTGAAGCGGGTAGGCAAACGCATAGGGATCCTGAGATGAAAAGGCTCGCGCGCGGCAACGGCGTGCGCTGTCATTGCGCGGTTACTCATCAGGTTCTCGCCGCGTAAGCTGCCAAAGCCCAAGCTGTCAGGCACTTTTCGGGAAGGTGGGCAGCGAAGGAACAGCCGCGACGCTTCTTAACGGGCAACTCCCCGGCCGGGCTGATGCATCTTCCCAATGAATTTCTGTATTTTATTTCGCTATAAATCGTTGCGCGCCGTGACCGCTTCGCAGCCCAAACCAGAGCCCGATGTGTCCAGAGGCCCGTCATCTGGCGATGTCCCCAGGGGTGCGCCGGCGGCGGGTAATCCCGAGTCTCTGCACTTGTTGCTGCAAGCCTCCGCCACTCTCCTCGCGCAGCCCGACCTGCAGGTCGTGCTGGATCGCATCCTGGCGCTCTCCCTGGCTCTAATCGAAGCTGATGCCTACGCTGTCTGGCGCCTCGACGAAAGCGCCAATGTGTGGCGCGTGCTGGCTTCGAGCGGCTTGTCGCGAGCTTATCTGGAGACGTCCTCCGTACCCGCCGCAGACATTGCCGAGTTGGAGGATGCGCCCATTATTGCTCCCGACGTGAACACCTTGCCCTTGCTTGAGCACCGGCGGCGAGCCTATGCCGAGGAGGGAATCAAGTCGCTGGTGGCACTGCCCATGCGCATCCAGGGCCGCAATGGGGGAGCCATCACTTTGTATTTCCGACAGCCGCGGCAGCTGCAGCCCGCCGAATTGGAGGTGGCGGAATTGCTGGCCAACCTGGCCGCTTCCGGCATCAGCACCGCTGAACTGTACGAAGAGGAAGTGCGGTTGCGCGAGCAGGCGGAGGCGCAGCGTCGCCGGGCCGCCTTCCTGGCCCAGGCCAGCGCGGCGCTGGGGGCTTCGCTCGATTTCCACATGACCCTGCAGCGCGTGGCCGAACTTGCGGTTCCTGAGATCGCCGACTGGTGCGCCGCTTTCGTCACCAATGAAGAAGGAACGATTGAGCGCACGGCGCTGGCGCATCGCGATCCCGCCAGGATCGCCCTGGCCACCGAGTTTCACACCAAGTACCCGCCCACCCTGAGCAGCGGCAGCGCCATTGCCGCGGTCATTGAAACCGGCGAGCCGCAGTTTTTTCCGGAGCTCACCGCAGAAATGCTGCGCGCCCGAGTGCGCGACCCGGATCGCCTCCGCCTGGTGGAGAAGCTGCAGATGAAGGCGGTGCTGATCGTTCCCATGTCTTCGCGGGATCGGGTGTTGGGCGCGTTCGTGTTCGTCATGGCGGAATCAGGACGCGCCCTTCT
This sequence comes from Terriglobales bacterium, assembly GCA_035935775.1. Taxonomy (GTDB): domain Bacteria; phylum Acidobacteriota; class Terriglobia; order Terriglobales; family Acidobacteriaceae; genus JAICWP01. The sequence continues at coordinate 5,100 of DASYWT010000366.1, read as the reverse complement.
GCCCGCCGACCTTGAGCTCGCGGAAGCTCTGGCCGCGCGCGCGGCCGCGGCCATTGACAACAGCCGCCTCTTTAGCCAGGTTCAGCAGCAATTGGAAGAGAGGGCTCGCGCCGAAGCGGCGCTGGTCAAAACCGAGCGCCTGGCCACCGCCGGCCGTTTGGCTGCCACCATCGCTCATGAGATCAACAACCCGCTGGAAGCCGTCACCAATCTGATCTACCTGGCTCGCTCCGCTCCCGCGCGACAGGCACGCCACTACTTGAAAATGGTGGAGGAAGAGCTGTCGCGCATCGCCCACATCACCAAAATGACTTTGGGCTTTTATCGCGACAGTGGGGCACCCGTGCCCGTGAGCATGACGCAGCTGGTGAGCGAGGTCCTCACCCTCTATGAATCCAAGCTGCGCGCCAAAAACATCCGCGTGCAGATGGAAATCGAGTGCTCGCAGTCCATTCTGGGCTCCAGAGGCGAGCTGCGCCAGGTGATTGCCAACCTGGTGGCGAATGCCGTGGATGCGCTTCCTAACGGCGGCACTCTCACCCTGGCCGCCGCCGATTACGCGGGCAGCGTGCAGATCCGCATCTCCGATAGCGGCCCCGGGATTCCCGCCGAAAACCTGACCCGCATCTTCGAGCCATTCTTCACCACCAAGGCGGAATCCGGCACCGGGCTGGGGCTCTGGGTGTCACGGCAGATCGTGGAGAAACACGGGGGCACGATTACGGTAGAAAACACGCCCGGCGGCGCCTGCTTCACCCTCTCGCTTCCCTCAGCCTCGCAGCTTTCGCGGGCCTCCTAAAGTCGGCCCCTGGCCGCAAATCCCCCGCAGGACGGTTAAGCTTGGCTTAATCTCTTTCCCGCTACAGTAACGCCTCTGGAGGCGACGTGCAGCGAACGACGGGAGTGCTTCTGGCTTGCTGTATGGCGATGGCCTGGGCCAGGGGGCAAGAGGCAGGAAAGGCAGATTCGGCGAGACAGGCGCCCTTGGACGTAGTCCAGGCGAACAAGGTGGCAGCCAGCCCACGACCCGGTCCGGGTGCGGTGACGTTCCAGAATCTCCTGTCGCCGGCGCCGAGCGTGAATCCGCAGCCCTGGTCAGCGCGCGCGGATGTCAGCGGAACCCAAGAAGACAGCCCAGCGCAGCAGCCGCAGCTGCCGGCCGCGCCACCCGCGGCGGGTTTGCCGGTGCTGCTGGAGCCGGAAACCACGGGACAAACCGGGCCGCCGGTTACCATCACGCTGCAGGACGCGATCGCCCGGGCAGGCAAAAATTATGCCCAGTATCTTTCGGCGGTAACGGACGCCAAAATAGCCCACGAGGACCGCCTGCAGGCACACGACTCGCTGCTGCCCTCAATCAGCTACTCCCAGCAATACCTGGGAACGCAGGGAAACGGCAAGCTGGCCAGTGGGCGCTTCGTGACCAATGACGGCGTGCACGTCTACCGGGTGTGGGGCGTGGTTCACCAGGAATTTCCCGCCGGATTTTTTACCTTTTCTCCCTATAAGCGGGCGATTGCCGCAGCCGCTATCGCCCAGGCCAAAGCGGAAATAGCCCACCGCGGATTTACGGTCACCGTGACCAGCCTGTACTACGGCCTGATCGTCGCCCAGCGCGAGTACGCCACGGCACAACAGGCGCTGGACCAGGCGCAACACTTCCTGAAGATCAGCCAGGAACTGGAACGCGGCGGGGAAGTAGCACGCAGCGACGTCATCAAGGCGCAGTTGCAATTCCAGCAACAGAACCAGGCGTTCCAGGAAGCAGCGCTGGCCATGAGCAAGGCCCGGCTGGATCTGGCAGTGCTGCTCTCGCCCGCCCTGGACCTGAATTTCAACCTGGTGGACGATATGGATCAGCCGCCCGCTCTGCCTCCGTTTGGCGAAATCGAAGCCATGGCCGCACATGAAAACCAGGATGTGCGCGCGGCGGTGGAAGCCCTGAAAGCGGCCCAGTCCGATGTGACCATTGCCCGCGCCAGTTTCTTTCCCACGGTGAGCTTCGATGGGGTCTACGGCATTGAAGCCAATGCCCTGGCCTTGCGCAGCACGGTTGCGGCGGACAAACAACTTGGTCCTTTGCCCAATCCCGGGTATTTCATCACTGCTTCTTTAAATGTCCCGGTGTGGAATTGGGGGGCCACGATGAGCAAGCTGCGGCAGGCCGAGTACCGGCGGCAGCAGGCGCAAGTGGAGCTGTCGCAGGCGCAGCGCCAGGCGCTCAGCAATCTCTACTCCTTTTACAATGAGGCGGCGGTGTCACGGACGGAGGTCCAGGGGCTGCGCCAGTCTGCCGATCTCGCTGCCGAGAGCCTGCGTCTAACCACGTTGCGGTATCAGGCAGGAGAGGCTACCGCGTTGGAAGTGGTGGACGCGCAGAATGTGCTGGCTGCTGCGCGCAATGCATACGCCAGCGGGCAGCTCAGGTACCGCGCCGGGCTGGCCACCGTGCAGACTTTGACGGGCAAATTCTGAGCCATGAGCAGACTTCTCCAACAAGCAAGGCTGGGAAGAGGTGCCGCCGCCGGCATAGCCGCTTTTCTGTCTCTGGTGATCTGCTTCGGATGTTCCGGAGGTGAAAAAGAAAAAGAGCCGGTGGTGGCGGTGGAATCAACCCTGGTGCAACGCACCGAGCTGCAGCGCACGGTGACGGCGGAAGCCATCCTCTTTCCCCTGCACCAGGCGGCTTTGGTGCCCAAAATAAGCGCCCCGGTAGAGAAGTTTTACGTCAATCGCGGCGCCCGCGTGCGCAAGGGGCAATTGCTGGCGCTGCTGGAGAACAAAGACCTGAGCGCAGCGGCCGTGCAGAGCAAGGGGGAATACGAACAGGCGCAGGCCGCTTATGAGACCACAACCGTGGCCAGTGTTCCAGAAGAGGTACATAAAGCGAAGCTGGATGCCGACGCCGCCAGGCAAAGCCTGGAGGCAGAGGAAAAGGTGTATGCCGCGCGCAAAAACCTCTACCAGCAGGGTGCGCTGCCGCGCAAGGAATTCGACGCCGCTGCCGTATCTCTCACCCAGGCGCGCAACACCTACGAAATTGCCCAGCAGCATCTGAACTCGCTTCTGAAAACAGCCAAGGCGCAGGAACTGAAATCGGCGCAGGGACAACTGTCGGCGGCCAAAGGCAAATACCAGGGGGCGCAGGCGCAGCTCAGCTACTCCGAAATTCGCAGCCCCATCTCCGGCGTAGTGACGGACCGACCGCTTTATCCGGGAGAGATGGCCACGGCGGGCACGCCCCTGCTGACGGTCATGGACCTGTCGCACGTCATTGCCAAAGCCCATATCCCGCAAGCCGAGGCGGCGTTGCTGAAAGTGGGGGACGCGGCCGAGGTCAAAACTCCGAACTCTGAGGAACCGATTCCCGGCAAGGTGGCTGTGGTCAGCCCTGCGCTCGATCCCAACAGCACGACGGTGGAGGTGTGGGTGGATGCCCGCAATCCTCACCAGGAGCTGAAGCCCGGCGCCAGTGTGACCATTTCCATGTTGGCGCAGACTATACCCGATGCGCTCACCGTGCCGGCCAGCGCGCTGCTCACCGAATCGGACGGCACCACTTCGCTCATGGTGGTGGGCAACGATAGCCGAGCTCACCAGCGCGACGTAAAGGCGGGAGTGAAGCAGGATAACCAGGTGCAGATCGTGTCTGGTGTGAAACAGGGAGAGCGGGTGGTGACCGCCGGTGCGTACGGCTTACCGGACAACACCCGGGTGCAGGTACAGGCGAGGCCTCCAGCGCAGCCGGTGAAGGAGAGTAAAGAGTAAGTTCCCAGTACCCAGTTCTCAGTACCTGGTACGTGCATAGCACGAAAAGCTACTGAGCGAAGGCGTCCGCCCCAAAAAGAGACGGAACCAGGCACTGGGTACCAGGTACTGGCTACTAAGAGCTGAAGCCATGAGCGTCCACTCCTACATCGAACCAAAGCAGCGCCAGCCGGCGGCCTCGCGCTACTGGTTCGCCTACTTCTCCAAGCCCATCATCTTTCTGATCCTGACGCTGGCCCTGGTGGGAGTGTATGAGGCGTTCACCATCCCTATTGCCGTATTCCCGGAAACCAATTTTCCGCGCGTGGTGATTGGCATTGACAACGGGGTCATGCCCATTGACCAGATGACCGTCACCATTACGCGGCCAGTGGAAGAAGCGGTCAACAGTGTCCTGGGCCTGCAACTGGTGCAGTCCATCACTAGCCGGGGTTCAGCGGAAATAGACCTCTACTTCAACTGGAATGTGGACATGTTCCAGACCCTGGAGCGGGTTAACTCCGCCATGGCGCGGGTGCGCTCCACGCTGCCTTCGACCGCGGAAATTCGCGTAGACCGGCTCACCTTTGCCAGCTTCCCCATCATGGGCTACAGCGTTACTTCCCGCACCGTGCCGCAGACGCAGCTCTGGGAACTGGCCACCTATAACCTGAAGCCGCGGCTGAACCGCCTGGACGGAGTCTCCACCGTGGTAGTGCAGGGCGGACAGGAGCCCGAGTTTCACATTATTCCCGACCCCTCCAAACTGCTGGCGGCGCAAGTGACCGTCACCGACCTGCTGAACGCGGTGCAGCAGACCAACCTGGTGGATTCTCCCGGGCTGCTGGAACAGAACCATCAGCTCTATCTGGGGCTGATCAGCGGGCAGGTGCGCGACCCGGCGCAGATTTCGAACATCGTGGTGAAAAACACGCCGGCGGGAATTCCGGTGCGTATTGGCGACCTGGCGCAGGTAGAGGCCAGCGTCCGTCCGCTCTATACCATCGTGACCGCCAACGGCCAACCGGCGGTGCTGATCAACATGTACCGCCAGCCCGACAGCAGCACGGTGAACGTAGCCGATGAAGTGCACGCCGAAATCGCGCAGATTCGCAAGGAACTGCCCCGGGGCGTTGACATCCAGCCCTTCTACGACCAGTCGGAAATTGTGGTCGCCTCCATCAAGAGCGTGCGCGACGCGATTTTGCTCGGGCTGATTCTGGCCTCCATCATCCTGGTGCTCTTCCTGCGCGATTGGGGAACGTCCATCGTGGCCGGGCTGGTGATTCCGGTCACGCTGATGGTGACCTTCATTTTCCTGAAAATCCTGGGACAAAGCTTCAACCTGATGAC
>DASYWT010000365.1:0-14520 GCA_035935775.1 Terriglobales bacterium | reverse complement strand
GGAATCGTCGGCCAGCGCTTCCTGCAAATGCTGGAGCGGCATCCGTGGTTCGAGGTGTCGTGGCTGGCGGCCTCGGAACGCTCGGAAGGGCGCCCGTACGCCGAAGCTGTGCGCTGGAGAATGAAAACGCCGATTCCGATGAGCGTGGCCAGCCTGCCCGTGTCCGCGGCCAACCCGGAAGCCGCCCCCAGAATCATTTTTGCCGCGCTCGACTCCGCCATTGCCGCGGAACTGGAACCGCGCTTCGCCGCCGCCGGGCACGCCGTAATTTCCAATTCCAGCGCCCTGCGCATGCAGAAAGACGTGCCCCTGGTAATTCCCGAGGTCAACGCCGGACACCTCAAGGTATTGGAGTGCCAATCGTGGCGGCGCCAGAGCGGCGGGTTTGTGGTTACCAATCCCAACTGCTCCGCCATTGGCCTAGTGCTGGCCCTGGCTCCATTAGAGCAGCAATTCGGCCTGGAAAAGGTGATGGCCGTCACCATGCAGGCGGTCAGCGGAGCCGGTTATCCCGGAGTGGCCTCGCTGGACATTCTGGGAAATGTGATCCCTTATATCGCCAAAGAAGAAGAAAAGATGGAGGAGGAAACCCGCAAGCTGCTGGGCCGCCTGCGGGATGGGCACATCGAACTGGCCGACTTCGCCATGAGCGCGCAGTGCAACCGGGTGGCAGTGGAGGACGGACACACCGAGTCGGTGACGTTGAAATTCAAGAAAAAGGCAGGCGGCGCCGAGATTATCGAAGCCTGGAAGCAATTTCGCGCGCTTCCCCAGCAATTGCGTCTGCCCAGCGCTCCGGAGCAGCCAGTGGAGTATTTTGCGGCTCCTGACCGGCCACAGCCGCGCTTTGATGTGGAGCGGGGAGCGGGCATGACGGCTTGCGTGGGCCGGTTGCGCCCTTGCGGCGTGCTGGACTGGAAGTTCACCGTGCTCTCGCATAACACTATCCGCGGAGCCGCCGGAGCCGCGCTGCTCAACGCTGAATTGCTCAAGGCGCAGGGCTACTTGGATTAGGCAACACTTCTTTCGCCGCTGATTAACGCGGAGGAACGCTGATTATTTCTTTTCTTGTTGCATTATTTTGACGTGCAGAATTTGCTCCGGAAGTTAGCTGGCCTTGCACAGAAGTCTGCGGCAAATGAATTTGTATTTTTTTGAAACAACATCAGCGTTGATCAGCGTTAATCTGCGGCGAATGAAGTCAGCGAGGGCGCGGCGATGCTGGTAATGAAATTCGGCGGCACCTCGGTGGAGAACGCCGCCGCCATTCAGCGCGCCGGGGAAATCGTGCGCGGGCGAATGGCGCAGCGGCCGGTAGTGGTGGTCAGCGCCATGGCCAAGGTCACCGACAACCTGCTGGCCATGGCCCGTGCCGCCGGCGCCGGGGACCGCGAGCGCGCTCTGGAGCTTTCCCGCTGCCTGCGCGAGCGCCATTACACCACTGCCGGGGAGCTTCTGGGCACCGGCTTGTTCACCCAGTTCCACTCCGAACTGGAAGCGGAATGCGATGCGCTCGATGAGCTTCTGCGCGGGATCGCGGCGGTGGGCGAGCTGACCCCCCGCACTTCCGACCATGTAGTTTCATTCGGAGAACGGCTTTCCAGCAAGCTGGTGAATGCGACGTTTTCCGGCCAAGGCATTGAGTCGAGGCTGGTGGACGCGCGCCAGTGCATCGTTACGGATGCCACCCACACCCGCGCCCTGCCGCTGATAGAGGAAACCAACCAGCGCCTGCGGACCCGCGTGAAACCGCTGGTCGAAGCCGGGCGGGTGCCGGTCATGGGGGGCTTCATCGGGTCCACGCCGGAAGGAATCACCACTACCATTGGCCGCGGAGGTTCGGATTTTTCCGCGGCCATTGTGGGCGCGGGCCTGGGCGCCGAGCGCATCGAGATCTGGACCGATGTGGACGGCATGATGACCACCGATCCCGGCATTTGTCCGCAGGCCCGCCGCATCAAGGTGATTTCCTTCGAAGAGGCGGCGGAACTGGCCTACTTCGGCGCCAAGGTGCTGCACCCCGCCACGCTGCTGCCCGCCATTCAGAAGAACATTCCGGTCTACGTGCTGAACTCGCGCAATCCCACCTGCGAAGGAACGCGCATTACGGCCCAAGCGCCGGTGTGTCGCAGCACCTTCAAGGCAATTGCCGCCAAGAGGCGCATCACCATTGTGGACATCGTGGCCACGCGCATGCTGATGGCGCATGGCTTCATGCGCGCCATTTTTGAGGTTTTCGACCGCCACCGCTGTGCCGTGGACGTGGTTGCAACCTCGGAGGTGAGCGTATCGTTGACCGTGGATTCGAATGAGGCGATTCCCGCCCTGGCTGCTGACCTGGGCAAACTGGCGGACGTGAAATACGAGGGCCGCAAGGCGATCGTGTGCCTGGTGGGCGACAATATTCGCGCTACGCCGGGGGTGGCGGCCAAGGTGTTCGCCACCATCGGCGACATCAATGTGCGCATGATTTCCCAGGGCGCGTCGGAGATTAACCTGACCTTCGTGGTGGAAGAAGATGACGTGCCCGAGGTGGTGCGGCGGCTGCATGGAACATTCTTTGCCGACCCGGACGCAGAGATTTTTGCATGAGAGCAATTAGCAGTTAGCGATTAGCACTTAGTTCTCAAAGGTTACAGGGCAATGGTTTTGAAGTATCGAAGCGGCGAAGAGATCAGGAGAGGCGATCGGATTTGTTTCCATGGAAACCCAGCTGAAATAGAAGCTGTCGCCTCGGACGCGTTCTGCGACCCGGATGACGCCGCAACCGTCTGGTATCTGCAAGAGCACGGAGGCGGTGTAATGATCCTTGATCCCATGGTTTCAGGCCGTACCTTTATTCCGGCGGGTCAAATTCCTGATTGTGGGGACCTGCAATTCGTATCGAGGGCATAGACAAAATAGATCTCGTACTGGTATGCCGAGACGATGATCCTTCTCATCCTAGGCCGCGGCAAAACGGGCTCGCTCGTGGCGGAGGTGGCGCGCCAGCGCGGGCACGAAGTGCGGGTGCTGGGCAGCGCGGAAAACCGCAATGCTGCCGGGCTCACCGCGGACGCGCTGCGCGACGTAGCGGTGGTGCTTGATTTCACCACGCCGCAGGCCGTGCTCGACAACATTGCCGCCTGCGCGCGGGCTCGCAAGAACGTTGTGGTCGGCACCACCGGCTGGTACGAGAAGCTGCCCAGGATCCGCGAAGTGGTTGCCCAGAGCGGCATTGGCCTGCTCTATGGTTCTAATTTCTCGGTGGGGGTAAACGTCTTCTTTGAGGTTGCCCTGGCTGCCGCAGCGGCGCTAAAGCACGGCTACAACGGCGAGATCATGGAGCGCCACCACGCGCAGAAGAAGGACGCGCCTTCCGGCACCGCGGTGGTAATACAAAAAATTCTGCGCGAGGCCGGAGGCCAGGAACCGGAAATTGTCTCCTTGCGCGAGGGCGACACGGTCGGGCTGCACGAGATCGTGCTGGACTCGCCCCACGACACCATCCGCCTGGCGCATGATTCCAAGTCCCGCCGCGGCTTTGCCGAAGGCGCGGTGCGCGCCGCCGAGTGGCTGGCCGGACGCAGCGGCTTTTTCGATTTCCGGGAGGTCTGGCGGGAACTGCGGTGAACCAGCAATCAGCAATCAGCTGTCAGCCAGCCCGTGGGCGGTTCGTGTCGAATGACAATCAGCACTCAGTCCCTGAGCGGTGACTTGCACCAGCTGCCCTCGGCGGAATGCTGAGTGCTGAATGCTGCCTCTGAACCGCCCGCTAACAGGCCCCTTCCCGCTTGGTTTATCCTATAAGGCTATGAATTTACGTGGCTGTGGCACAGCACTGGTCACGCCCTTTCGCCACGATGGAGCGGTTGACGAAGCGGCGCTGCGCGAACTGGTGGCCTGGCAGGTGGAGTCGGGAATTGATTTCCTTGTCCCCTGCGGGACCACCGGCGAGACGCCTACGCTGTCGCGCAAGGAGTGGCTGCGCGTCGTCGAACTGACGGTTGAGGTGGCGGGCGGGCGCGTGCCCATTGTCGCCGGCGCCACTTCCAACTGCACCCGCGAAGCCATCGAAAAGGCGCGCGTGCTCGCTGACCGCGCGGGAGTGGACGCCATTCTGACCGCGTCCCCCTATTACAACAAGCCCACCCAGGAAGGCCAGTTCCAGCACTTCCGCGCCATTGCGCAGGCGGTGAAGAAGCCCCTGATTCTCTACAATGTGCCCGGGCGCACCGGAGCCAACATCGAACCGGCGACCCTGGCACGTCTGGCACACATCCGCAACATCATCGGCGTGAAGGAAGCCAGCGGCAACCTCACGCAGATCGTCGAGGTATTTAACGCCGTGCCCGCCAGCTTTCTGGTGTTCTCGGGCGATGACGCGGTCACCTTGCCGGTTATCTCCTTGGGCGGGGTGGGAATCATCTCTGTAGTCTCCAACGAAATTCCTCAGGAAATGGCGGAGATGACGCGGGCGGCGCTCAACAACGACTGGGAAACGGCGCGGCGCTTGCACCGCAAGTATCTGCCCCTGATGCAGGCCAACTTCCTGGAGTCGAATCCCATTCCGGTGAAGGCGGCGCTGGCCATGATGGGCAAGATTCGCGAGGTTTACCGTCTTCCCCTGGTGCGCATGAAGGAAGACACCCGCGCTAAGTTGGAAAAGGCAATGATCGGCGCCGGGCTGGAGGTCAAAGCTGCGGAGCCGGCGCCTCCCCGCCGTCCGCGACCGGTTCCGGTGACCGCAGGCGCAGTTCCTGACCAACCGACCGCCGGTCCCGAAATGGAGCCCGGGGTGCAGGCGGAGGTTGCGGCAGGCAGCGATGGAAACGCCGCAGAAACAGCGCCGGAGACTGCCGAGATGAGCATGGAAACGGCAGCCGCCACATCCGCACCGGTGGCAGAGGCCGTGAGCGAGGAGAGTACCGCTGCCCTGCAGATCGAAAACGCAACCGCCTCAGTAGCGGTGGCCGAGGAAGCCCCGGCCACAGTTCCAGCAGCGCCGGCGCTAGAGACAGCGCACGAACCGCTCACATTTTTCCTGTATGAAAGCTGGCAGGCCGGACCGCACAAACTGGTGCTGCACCGCTCTACCTGTGGCGCTTGCCGCGCCGGCACCGGGCATCCCAGCGGCAGCGATGAGGCTCACTCACGCTGGCACGGACCCTACACCACGGCCCAGGAAGCGCGGGACACTTCGCGCAGCCTGAGCAACATCCTGATCCGCAGCGAGTGCAAGTGTATGAGCAAGAGCTAGCAATCAGAAGCTATCTAGCTATCTCATAAATGTCTTTCGGAAGGGCACGGCCTCAGCCGTGCCGTCTGGAGCCGCAAAAAATATACGGGCTTTAGCCCCTGAGGGACGTAGTGTTCGCGGTTTCTCGATGAGGGAGGGGCTTCTCAGCACTCCGCCATCAGCACTCAGACCTTGAACCTTCTGATACCCTCAACGGCCAAATGCGGAGGGCAGCGCTCAATGGCTGAGAGCTTGTGCCGCAATGTTTGGTATTCACCTTTTCTATCGTCCGGGGATCACAGTTTGGAAAACAAGTGATGCCGGTTTTCGCATGAGGCCGCCCGAAGGGCGGAAGGTTTTAGCCTCAGGGCGTCATTTCCGTTTCTGAAAATATGTTTCCAGCCCTCTGCGCAGTGTTTAACTGTTTGGAGTCTGTTCCATAACTGACACGCTTGGGGAACTGATTTCTATGCCGCCTTTCTCCGCGCGCCACTCCCCGCCACCATCTGCCGATAAAGCCGCTCATAATCATCCGCCATCCGGACCGCGGAAAAATTCTCTTCTGCATGACGGCGGCAATTGGCCGGCTGGATTTTCTCCAGGCGCGCGACTGCCTGCGCCATCTCCTCGACCGAGTTCACCAGAAACCCGGTGACGCCATCGCGCACCACCTCCGGCAAAGCGCCCCGGCGGAAGGCAATTACGGGAGTGCCGCAGGCCGCCGCCTCCATCGCTACCAGTGAACTGGTTTCGTCCGCCAGGCTGGGGATCAGCAAGGCGCGGGCGTGGCTCAGGAACTGGACTTTCTGTGCCAGGCTGGGAGCCTCGGCCAGGCGCACGCGCGACCAGCCGTCGCCCAGGTGGGGCGCGATTTCCCGGAGAAAATATTGCTGGTGATAACTGAAGGGGTAGATTTTTCCGGCGAGCAGGACCGGCAGGCCGGCCAGGCCCGCGCCCTGAATCGCCAGGTGAGCGCCCTTTTCCTCGCAGAAGCGGCCCAGCCAGAGCAGGTAGCTTTGCTTGCGACGGGCGGGCAAGAAACGCTCCAGTTCGATGCCATTGCGGACTATGCCCAGAAACCGTGGCAGCCCGGGAAACGAACGCGCTTGCGATTCTGAAACGCAATTAAAGCTGACGTTCGGCGGAATGTTCTCAAACATCTGTGGCGGGTAGAACGCCCGCGGCAGGTGGAGCGTGGCCAGCACCGGAAGAGTCAGCACCGCGGCCTGCGGCCAGAAGGTGCCGCTCATGTCGTGGACCAGCTGAAAGGGCGGATGGGCGCGCTGCCGGCGGGCAAGAAACTGCAAAATCCGAGCGTTGTGTTCGGCGTCGCGTTGCGATAAGCAGTCGGGCTGCTCCGGGGCCGCGCCGGTGGTCAGCAACTCGCCTGCCACCTGGGAACCGTCGCAGGCCGCCACCGTGGTGGAATGGCCGCGCCGCGCCATCTGCCGCTCAGTGACACGCAGCATCTGCTCGGCGCCGCCGGCGCTGACTTCGGAGACCGGCAGCAGCGGGTAGGCGACGTAGAGGATGCGCAGCGCGTTCATGCGGGCGAGGCGGGCGCAAGCACCGCCGATTGCAGGAAATTGACGAAGGCGGCGCTGACTTCGCTTCCCTTGATGGGCCAGCCCCAGGCCTCGTAGTTGAGCACTCCGGAATGAGGCGGCTGCGAGTAATCGTAAGCGGCCTGCGGCCGGAACCATTCTGTGGCGGCGCTGAACTGCTTTAAGATTTCCCCCTGGGAGGCGTAAGCGGCGAGCATCTCGCTTTTGGTCTTCTGCTCCTCGGCCGTCGGCTGCAACGAAATCTCAGTGCCGTTGCTAGTTCGGAACTGCTGGCAAAGCGTTGTCCCATCCGTGCGGCGAAAGTAGAGCGGCATCTCCCAGGCGGGCAGAGACAAGCTGCGTCCCAGCATGGAAGTCAAAAAGCTGCAACTGTCGTGGTCCGGGTGCCCGCCTTCATAGGCCAGGGTGAGCAAAGCCTGGGGCCGATGGCGCCGAACTAACGCAGAGAGGCTCTCCAGGGCCGGGGCAAGGCAGCGAAACAGTTCCTGGTCGGTAAAATAGCCTTCGCCTGCCTGCAGAAACTCGATGTGGCGCACCCCGGCCGCACCCAGTGACGCCCGGGCCTCTCGGCGGCGCAACTCAGCGTAGGCTTCGCGGGAGCCCGCCTTATCCCAGAAATAGCGGTCGCGCGGCGCTCCATCGGTGGCGAATACCACTACCGGCCCGGTCATGCGCTGCAGCAGGGCCCCGCAGCCTGCGGCTTCGTCGTCGGGGTGAGCAATCAGGACGAGCGTCTTCCCCAGCAGGGACGCAAGGGCATCCATGGAACAATGAGATGCAGATTTATGGACGACTGTTGACGTGCGGAAATTTCACCCGATTGCTCCCGGCCGCTACCTGAGCTCGAAATTGCCGCTTACATCAACTCCTCAATGAAGGAACGCGCGATGTCAGGGGCCACGCGCGGCGTGTGATTCACCAGCGGACCCTGATTCAGCACCGGCTCGGCAGCGTGCAAGCTGGGCAGGTCAGTGCGCTCGAAAAACTTTCCAATCGGGATGGCGTCTCCCCAGAGCAGCGATTTCTCCATCGCTACCATCCAGTCGCTGGAGTCATAGGCGGGGTCATCCTCGAGCTTTTTCACCCGCGGCCGGAACCACTGGTAAGTGTTGTCGTGATTGTAGGTAACGCAGGGGCTGAACACATCCAGGAAGGAAAAACCCTGGTGTTCGATGCCCTGCTTGATCAGTTCGGTGAGGTGTTTTTGTTCGCCGCTGAAGCCGCGGGCGACAAAGGTGGCGCCGGCGGCCAGGGCCAGCGAAACCGGGTTCACCGGCGATTCGATGTTGCCGAAGGGCATGCTCTTGGTTTTCATGCCAATGCGGCTGGTGGGCGAGGTCTGGCCGGTAGTGAGCCCGTAGATCTGGTTGTCCATGACGATGTAGAGCAGGTCAACATTGCGCCGCATGGTGTGCAGAAAGTGGTTGCCGCCGATGCCGAAGCCATCGCCATCGCCACCGGTGACCATCACGGTCAACGCATGGTTGGCAAGCTTCACCCCGGTGGCCACGGCCAACGCCCGGCCATGCAGGGTGTGCATGCCATAAGTGTTGATGAAGCCAGGAAAGTTCGAGGAGCAGCCGATGCCGCTGATGGTCACCACTTCATGATTGGGAATCTGCAGTTCCACCAGGGCTTTCTGGACCGCCGCCAGCACGCCGAAATCGCCACAGCCCGGACACCAGTCGGGATCAACTTTGCCCTTCAGATCGGCCATCATCTGTTGCTTGGGGGCTGCTACCGTCGCCATCTTCTCTTCTCCTCAAACCATGATCTCGTGGGTGGGGACCGAAAGCTTGGTGTCGCCCTTCAATTGCTGCTTCACCGCTTCCACAATGTGGTGGGGCATGAAGGGTTCGCCATCGTATTTGCGGATGTACCCGTCGGGCACATAGCTGGTTTCACTGCGCAGATAGCGGGCAAATTGCCCGCTGTAATTGTTCTCCACGATGATGGTATGGCGCGCCCCTTGCAGCAGGTCGCGAATGGCATCGCCATGCAGCGGCACCAGCCAGCGCACCTGCAGCTGATTGGCAGAGATTCCCTGCTCGCCAAGGATTTCGCAAGCCTCATCGATCACTCCATGGGTGGAACCCCAGCCCACCAAAGTGACATCGGCATCCCGCGGGCCGCGCAAGGTTGGCGGTGGAACTATGGCTTCGATGCCTGCCACTTTGCGCATGCGCTTCTCCATCATGGCGCGGCGCTTGGCGGTGTTCGTAAACTCGTCGCTGATCAGCACTCCATCTTCGTCGTGCTCGTCGCTCGCCGCGGTATGGGTGTGACCCGGCACCCCGGGAATGGCGCGTGGAGAAACGCCGGTCTCGGTGATCCGGTATCGCTTGTACGTCCCGTCACTGTCAAATCCATTGCCATCGGCGGTGGTGATCAGTTCGCCGCGCTCAATTGCGGTGTTGAAGTCCAGGTCCTTCGGATCCACACTCAGCCGTCCTTCCGACAACAACAGATCTGCGAGTACGATCCCAGGACACTGGAAACGGTCCACAACGTTGAATAGTTCGGGAATAAGCTTGAAGCAGTCTTCGATGTCGAGCGGAGCGGCAATCGCCCGCGGATAGTCGCCGAAAGCCGCGCCCAGCATCTGCCACAGGTCGCCCTGCTCGGTCTTCGTGGGCACCCCTGTGGAGGGGCCCGCCCGCTGGCAGTCAATGACCACCACCGGGGTTTCCATCATCGCCGAGAGGCCCAGGCCTTCGCTCATCAGGGCGAATCCCCCGCCGGATGTGGCGCACATGGAGCGAACCCCGGCGTGAGCCGCGCCGATGGCCATGTTGATAACGCCGATCTCATCTTCCACCTGGCGCACCATGATGCCGGCCTTGCGCGCGTGTCCAGCCATCCAGTGCAGAACCCCGGTGGAGGGACTCATAGGATAGGCACAGTAAAACTTCACGCCCGCTGCCGCGCCGCCCATCGCCATGGCTGTATTGCCGCTCAGCACCGCATAGCGGTTCTCCGTCATGGGAACCGGATGGTCAAAGGGCTTAAAGTTCGCGTTGGCGTGCTCGTAACCGGCGCGGGCCACGGCGACGTTTTCCGCCACCATTGCCTCGCCCTTCTTCTTGAACTGTTCGGTGAGAATCTCCTCGAGCGCCTGGAAGCTGATGCCCATCATGCTGAGACCGGCGCCGATGGCGAGCGTGTTCTGGGCCACCTTGTTGCGGGAGATGTCGGCCAGTTTCGAAACCGGAAGTGGGCAGAGTTGCACGCCGTCCGCGGCAGCGCCAGCCTTGATGGTATCCGCGTTGTAGATGCATGCCGCCCCGGCCGTGAGCAGGCCGAGATGACGATTCATGCTGTCCTGATTCAGAGGGATCAGCAAATCAATTCGGTCCCCCATGTTGCTGACTCTTTCAGGACCGGTTCGAATGGTAAGGAAAGTGTGACCGCCCCGGATAATGGACTGATAGGCGTTGTAGGCGTTCAGGTGCAGACCGCGCCGGCTGAAGATCTTGGCAAAAATGTCACCCGGCGTGGCCACACCCTGGCCGGCAGCGCCCCCAATACCTATAGCGAAGGTCCGCCTCATTAGCGTATCTCCCAGTGAAGCCGGAGAAGGCGCTAAGCATCACCACTTATCGGTGCTTGGCTCTTGATCGGCTTCCGTATAGGCATCCTCCACGGCTTCCCACGCGTACCACCGCCCTTCTGGGTTCTGGTTGGGAATCCGTTTCAAATGCCAAAATGTCAAACGGGACCCCTGTTTAGCCATCCTGAGTGGCACAAGCATACACCCAAAATCCGGCTGTGGACGGCAAATCCCAATCTGTTGAGTATTGAAGGGTCCCATCAGCTGCGCTGCCTCCCCGCACTGACCCATAAAGGGCTTACGCCGTTACATGCGGGTCGGGCTGCTCCTAGCGCAGTAAGTCTTCGAGTTCGATGGCGCGGTCGGTGCGCTCGTCCCGGTATTTGACGATCACCGGGGTATAGAGGGAGAGGTTCCACTCCGCCGCCTTGCCCTTGCCGATAGCGCGCGAACCTGGCACAACTACGGCATTTTCGGGAACGGTGAGGGGGGCATCCGCGGCGGCGCGGTAAACCTCCCCCCGCACGATGTCATAGAGAGGGGTGGAGCGGGTCAGAATCACGCCTGCGCCCAGCACCGCTCGCGAGCGCACCCAGGTGCCTTCGTATACACCGCAATTGCCGCCTACCAGCACGTCGTCCTCAATGACTACCGGCGCGGCGTTCACCGGTTCCAGCACTCCGCCAATCTGCGCGGCAGCGCTCAAATGCACGCGCTTGCCGATCTGGGCGCAGGAACCGACCAGGGCGTGCGAATCCACCAGCGTACCCTCGTCCACGTACGCACCCACGTTGATATACATGGGTGGCATGCAGATGACCGACGGGGCTACATAGGCGCCCTGGCGGACGGAAGAGCCACCCGGCACCACGCGTACGCGATCCGCCGGACGAAAGCGGCGCGGCGGAAAAGTATCCTTATCCACGAACGACAAGGCGCCGTCGCCCATCTCCGCCAGTTCGCCCAGGCGGAAACCAAGCAGAATCCCCTGCTTCACCCAGGCGTTGACCATCCAGCGGTTGCCCTTTTTTTCGGCGGCGCGAATGCGGCCCTCGGTCAGCGCGTCGCGAAACTCCAGGAATGCTGCGCGCGCTTCCCGGGCTTGCTCGCCCTGGGGCATCCCGAAGAAGCGTTCGATGGCCGATTGCAAATGTTGCATCACCGGGCAGTATAGCGAATTGACGATTGCTGATTGAAGATTGACGAATAGAGATGCCAGGCGCGGGCTGCAGATTCATAGGAGTTCACGCGAGATCCCTCGGGCCTGAAGGCCCTCTGGATGACACCTTCCGGCCAAGGCGTCGCCTTGTGGTGCGGTGCCCTTTCGACAAAATCAGGGCAGCCTGTCCCGAGTCCTGATTCTGGCGGGATGATCCAAGTGGGGCGAATCCGCGTTCTTCTGCGGCGAAGAAGTGGGAACTGCGGCTCAGGCGGCCTGCGCGGATCCGCCCTCGATAATGGCATGGGCCGAGGTTTTGCGGCCTTCGCGCGCGGCTTCCAGGCGCGCGGCGGAGTTGATGAGAGAGATGTGAGTAAATCCCTGCGGAAAGTTGCCCAGTTGCTCGTCCGTATCAGGATCAATCTCTTCGGAAAACAACCCCACGTCGTTTTGGAACGACAACACGTGCTCGAACAGCTCCTCCGCGTGGCGCAGGCGTCCCAGCAGAATGTAGGCATCAATCAGCCAGAAAGTGCACATGGCAAACGTGCCCTTTTCCTCCCCGGAAACGCCATCGTCAACGCTGCGATAGCGGTACACCAGGCCTTTGCGCATCAGTTGCCGCTCGACTTTATGAATGGTGGAGAGCATGCGCGGATCGCCTGCGCCCACCAGGCCAATGATAGGCAATCGCAGGGCGGAGGCATCCAGCGCCTCTGAGCCGTAAGACTGAACAAAAGCGCCGATTTTGGCATTGAAGCCGTTCTCCATGATGCTGCGGTAAACGGCGTCACGCTCGCGCTTCCACTCCGCGAGGTCGTTCCTTGCCCCGACGACATCGGCTACTTTAAGAGCGCGGTCGAGCGCGGCCCAACACAATGCCTTCGAGTCTACAAAGTGCCGTTGCTTCCCCCGCATCTCCCATAGGCCGCTGTCAGGTTCGCGCCACACGCGGGCCACGTGGTCGGCGACCTGCCGAACCAGATGCCAGAGGTCACGCATGAAGGGTTCGCGGTGCCGGGCAAAGGCTTCGTGGGTAACGTAGAGGTAAATGCACTGTAGCAGCTCGCCGTAAACATCGAGTTGTTTCTGCCGCGCGGCGGCATTGCCCAGGCGCACAGGACGCGACTCGCGATACCCATTCAGGTGCTTGAGTTCGACTTCACGTTGCTCATGCTCGCCGTCAATGCCGTAGAGAATCTGAAACGATTTTTCCGGGTTGGGGCAGGTCCGGCGAAAGAAGTGCAGAAAGTCGCTGGCTTCGCCGTAGTAGCCCAGAATCATGAGCGCGGTCAGGGTGAAGCTGGCGTCACGCACCCAGGTGAAACGATAATCCCAATTACGCTCGCCGCCAATCTGCTCGGGCAGCGAGGTGGTGGGTGCGGCCACAATCGCGCCCGAAGGTTCGAAAGTCAGCAGCTTGGAGACCAGCGCGCCGCGCAGGACAGAATCGCGATAAGGTCCGCGGTAGTGGCTGCTTTGCAGCCAGGTCTCCCAGTATTCACGGGTCTCCTCCAGCAGCGCCTCCGCCCGGGGCAGGTCCATGGGGATTATGGGATTGCCCGGCTTGGAATGGCGAAGACCAACAAACGTGGCTTCACCGGCCCGCAAGTAGACGCGCGCGCTGACTTTATCGTCCCCCTGGGCCTGAAAAACGGCGCCCAGCACGTGCATCTCGTCATGCCGGCTGCGAAAAACAAGGATGCCATCGCGAGCTTCAATCTTGGCTTTTGCGCGGGCAAAATCGAAGGTGGGTCGCAATTCGATGGCCGCTTCCACGGTTCCCGAAATACATCGCAGCAGGCGGACAATCTGGTGATCGCTGTCTACATCCTGGCCGGTGTGGGTGAGTTCCCGCCGCCGGCGCACGGGCATGAAGTCGGTAAGTTGCAGCACGCCGGAAGCAGTTGTGAACGTGGTCTCCAGGATGTTGGTGCTCGGCAGGTAACGGCGCAGACGGGACTTTACAACGCGCGGAACAATGGCACAGTAACCGCCCTTATCGTCGTCCAGAAGACGGAGAAATACCGCGCCGCTGTTGAAGTGCGGCAGGCACGCCCAGTCCAGCGAACCCTCCGAACTGATCAGCGCAGCGGAGTGCGTGTCGCCAATGACCGCGTAGTCTTTGATTGGCCGGTACACACGTATTCAGAGTAGGAACCGTGGGCGAATGGTTGCGCCCGCTCAGTATGACAACCCTTGTAAAAGCAACTGGGCCATCCTGCGGCCTGCGCAGAACGGATCAGTGCCGGGGTAACGCGGTGTTGGCCTGGGCCTGGCCGGAGGCCTCGGCGGGCTCCGGCTCCATTTCCCAGCCACCATGGGTGATGTTGTTATAGAGCCAAATGGCGGCGACTGCGGCCACGACCAGCATGACCACGCCCCGCCACCTGGGCCCCAGCGTCAGCCAACCGATGCCGAACAGGGCGCCGTAAACCATCACGCAGCCCAGAATCCAAGAGCTGAGGTTGCGGCCCAGATCGCGGGTGGCGGGTGTCCCCGGCGTTCGCAGCGCCACCGGTTTCCAGCCGCGCACGTCGGGGCGAGCCTTGCGATAAAAGCGGAGCAGAACTTCTTCGGACTCCGGCTTGGTCAGGAAAGTGACCATGATCCAAACCACGGTGGTAACTGCCGTAGTCGTAATTGCCGTTTTTGCGAACAGCACCGGGCCTTGCCCGCTAAAGGGTGCTGCCCAGCGCAGGGCGATGGTCACGGCCAGGGCCGTGGCCATAGCGGAAATTTCGCTCCAGGCATTAATCCGCCACCAGTACCAGCGCAGCAGGTAGACGCCACCCGTGCCGGCGCCGATTTCCAGCACCACTTCCCAACCTGATTTGATGGATGTGAGCTGCGCGGCCACGTAGCCGGAACAGATCACCAACAGCACCGTCACCAGGCGGGAGACGTTGACGTAATGGCCTTCCGATCCGTTGCGTTTAATGAAGCGGCGGTAAAAGTCGGCCACCAGGTAGGAGGCGCCCCAGTTCAGCTGCGTGGCAATGGTGGACATGAACGCAGCCATGAATCC
>DASYWT010000364.1:0-12328 GCA_035935775.1 Terriglobales bacterium | reverse complement strand
CGGCACGATTGACCCGTTAAAGGCTTCGAAGCGGCAAGCGGCGAAGAAGAAGTGATCCGGCTCTCAGCCGTCAGCTTTCAGCTATTAGCTGAAAGATGGTTGAGAGGAGGAAAACGCAGGGTCCTTCGACTCGAACGCGTCTGTATGGCGCGTTCTCGCTCAGGATGACACTGAGCAAAGGTTTTGAAAGCTGAAAGCTGAGAGCTGACAGCTGAGAGCTTAAAAATGCCAAAGATTGACGTATTAAATCTGAGCGGCGACAAGGTGGGTAAGTTCGACCTGGCCGACGAGATTTTCGGCGCGGTGAACGAGGACCTGCTCTGGGAAGCGGTGAAGCAATACCGCGCGGCCCAGCGAGCCGGCACCCACGCCACCAAGAACCGCAAGCTGGTTTCCGGTTCGGGAAAAAAGCTGTGGCGGCAAAAAGGCACGGGCCGGGCCCGTGTGGGCTCCATCCGGTCTCCGCTCTGGCGGCACGGCGGCACGGTACACGGACCTCAGCCGCGGTCGTATGAATACGACTTTCCGCGCAAGAAGCTGCTGGGCGCTCTACGCTCGGCGCTGGCGGCCAAGCTGGCGGATGGGCAGCTCACGGTGGTCGAGAATTTTGAACTGAAAGAACCAAAGACCAAGGAGTTCCGCACCGCCCTGGATGCGCTGAAGGTAGATGGAACCGCCCTGTTGGTGGAAGCGGCCAAGGTAGAAAACCGCAACCTGGAGCTGAGCTCGCGCAATCTGGAAGGGGTGGAACTGGTGCGCGGCAACGAAGTGCACCCGTACCACCTGCTTCGGTATCAGCGCGCCATCTTCTCCCAGCCGGCGCTGGAGAAATTGCAGAACTCGCTGGTGGCGTCGCTGCCCAAGCGGCAGCGCCAGGCCGCGAGTGAGGAGCCGGCTGCCAAGACGCGCAAGCGGCGGAAAGCGGCGGAGGTAGCGTAAATGAAGTCGGCATACCAGATCATCCGGCGCCCCATCATCACGGAAAAGGGCCTGGGCATTAAGGAAACGCAGTCCACGCTGGTATTTCAGGTGGCGCCCACGGCAACCAAAACCGAGATCAAGGAAGCGGTGCAGACGATTTTCAAGGTGAAAGTGGATTCGGTGCGCACCTCCAACTTTCAGGGCAAAGAACGGCGGCGGGGAAAGTTTACCGGCTTCCGCCCGGACTGGAAGAAGGCCTACGTGAAACTGAAGTCGGGCGAGAAGATGCCGGAGTACGCGCAGAATCTGTAAAAGCGGCAATCAGCACTCAGCATTCAGCATTCAGCCAATGGGGGCGGATGGGGAAGCTAAGAGCTAAAGGCTAAAAGCTAAAGGCTGAATTTTATGGCGATCAAGACATACAGACCGATCACCCCGACGCTGCGGTTCCAGACCACGCTGGTGAACAAGGAGTTGACCAGCAACCGTCCTCACAAGCCGCTGACCGAGCCCAAGCAGCGGACCAGCGGGCGGCGGAACCACGGCGACCTCACCATCTGGCACCGTGGCGGCGGGCACAAGCGCAAGCTGCGCCTGGTGGACTTCAAGCGCGAGAAGCTGGGCGTGCCGGCGACGGTGGTGTCCATCGAATACGATCCCAATCGCTCCGCTCGCCTCGCCCTGCTGGCGTATGCCGATGGCGAGAAGCGTTACATTCTGCATCCGCTGGGGCTGAATGTCGGACAGAAGATCGTGAGCGGGCCTGAGGCCGACATTCTGGTGGGGAACGCGCTGCCGCTGCGCAATATTCCGCCGGGCACGACCATTCATAACATCGAACTGCGGCCCGGGAAGGGCGCGCAGATGGTGCGCTCGGCAGGGGGTTCGGCGCAACTGGTGGCCAAGGAAGGCGACTACGCGCTGGTGAAACTGCCTTCGGGCGAGACCCGCAAGGTGCTGCTGGACTGCATGGCGACCATCGGGCAGGTGGGCAATCTTGATCACGAGAATGTGGCCATCGGCAAGGCCGGGCGGACGCGGTGGCTGGGGCGGCGGCCGACCAATCGCGGCGTGTCCATGAACCCGGTGGATCATCCGCACGGCGGCGGTGAAGGCAAGACCAGCGGCGGGCGGCACCCGGTGACTCCGTGGGGCCAGCCGACGCGTGGTTACAAGACGCGCAACAACAAGCGGACGGACAAATTTATTGTGAACCGTCCGAAGTGACGGCGGTTTGCGGGCGTGAGCCAAGCGAAGGATCTGAGAATCGAGAACTGATTTTATGCGTTCACAAAAAAAAGGACCGTTTGTAGACGGCTACCTGCTGCGGCGGGTGGAGGAGATGAACGCGCGCAACGACAAAAAGGTGCTGCGCACCTGGTCGCGGCGCTCGACCATCGTGCCCGAGATGGTGGGCCACACCATCGCGGTGCACAACGGCAAGAAGTTCATCCCCGTGTATGTCACCGAGAACATGGTGGGGCACAAGCTGGGCGAGTTCAGCTTTACCCGCAGCTTCAAGGGACACTCAATGAAGGCGGCGGCGGAAGTGGCTGCCCGCCCGGCAGGCGTTCCGGGTGGACCGGGTGCGCCGGTCCCGGCGGCTCCGGCGGGCGGGGCACCGGCAGCTCCGGCAGCGCCGAAGGCGTAAAGAGACGACGACATGGAATTCAGAGCAGAAGCACGGTACATGAGGGTTTCGCCGCAGAAGGCGCGGCTGGTGCTGGACCTGATCAAGGGTCGGCGGGTGGAGGACGCGCTCAACACTCTGGCCTTCACCAAAAAGCGGGTGGCGGAAACGGTGGAGAAGCTGGTGCGCTCGGCGCTGGAAAACGCCAACTACCTGAGCACGGAGAAGGGCCTCGACGTTGACGTGGACAATCTCTACGTGCTGCGGGCCGTAGCCAACGACGGGCCGCGCATGAAACGCATTCGCCCGGCGCCCATGGGCCGCGCTTACCGTTACCAGCGGCGCATGGCTCACCTGGAAGTTGCGCTTGGGGAACGGCGGCGTGCCGGCGAGGAAAGTGCGGCTACGGTGGTCGGCGAAGAAGAAAAAGCGCCTGCCAAAGCCGCCAAGGGCAAAACCGCGGGCAAGCCGCGGAAGAAGGTGGTCGCCAGGAAGGCAGCGGGCAAGAAGAAGGCCGCGAAGGCGAAGAGTTAAGGAGCGTTATGGGACAAAAAGTCCATCCCTATGGTTTTCGTCTGGGCTACACCAAGCCCTGGAAGTCGCGCTGGTTCATGGAGCGCGACTACGACAAGCTGCTGCAGGAAGACGTCAAGCTGAAGGATGAGCTGAAGGACAAGCTGAAGTCGGCGGGCGTGAGCTCGATTGAGATTGAGCGTCCGGGCAACAAGCTGCGCATCATCATTCGTACCGCGCGACCGGGCATCATCATCGGGCGCAAGGGCGCGGAGATTGACAAGCTGAAGCAGGACGTACAGAAGCGCACCAACCGCGATGTCTACATTGATATCCAGGAAGTGCACAAGCCGGAACTGGACGCGCAGCTGGTGGCCGAATCCATTGCCCTGCAGCTGGAAAAGCGCGTGGGCTTCCGCCGCGCCATGCGAAAAGCGGTGGATTCCGCGCTGCGCTTCGGATGCAAGGGAATCAAGGTGCGGGTGAGCGGGCGGTTGAACGGCAACGAAATCGCGCGCTCCGAGTGGTACCTGCAGGGGCGGCTGCCGCTGCACACGCTGCGCGCCGACATTGATTATGGCTTCGCCGAGGCCAAGACCACTTACGGCGTGATCGGCGTGAAGTGCTGGATTTACCGCGGCGAGATTCTGAAAGAGAAGCGCCGCGAGGGGCAGCAGACGGTGGCTTCGCCCGGCACGTTTTAGTGTGCCGCGCTGTGGCCGAGAACTGAGAACCGGGAACTGAGAACTGCTTATGTTGATGCCGAAAAAAGTTAAGTACCGCAAGCAGCAGCGCGGGCGCATGACGGGCAAGGCGTGGCGCGGCTCGGAGCTGGCTTTCGGGGATTATGGGCTGAAGGTGCTGGAGCCAGGCTGGATCACCGACCGGCAGATTGAAGCCAGCCGCGTGGCCATGACGCGCTTCATCAAGCGCGGCGGCAAGATCTGGATCCGTCTGTTTCCCGACAAGCCGGTGACCAAAAAGCCGGCTGAAACCCGTATGGGCAAAGGCAAGGGAGCGCCCGATCACTGGGTGGCGGTGGTGCGGCCGGGACGAATCCTGTTCGAGATGGAGGGTGTGACCCCGCAGGACGCCGCCGAGGCCATGCGACTGGCGTCGCACAAGCTGCCGCTGCGGACGATGCTGGTGTCGCGCGCGGTGGCACATTAATGAGCTTTCAGCTCTCAGCCGTAAGCTTTCAGTGGATGGCTGAGATCTGAGAACCGAGAACAGAGAACTGATTTATGAAGGCTGAAAAGATTCGCAACCTGACCGACGTGGAACTGAAGCACCAGGAGCGGGAGCTGACCGACCAGCTTTTCCGGCTGCGCTTCCAGTTGCAGATGGGCCAGACGGAGAGCTTGAAGAAAATTCGCGCTCTGCGCCGGGATATCGCGCGGGTGAAGACGATACTGCGCCAGCAGGAACTGGCGGCGCAGGCGGAGACTAAGTAGATGGCGGAAAGCACAACACCGGCCGCTGCCACGGGCTCGCGGCGCAAAACTGTGATTGGCAAAGTTGTCTCCACCAAGATGAAGAAGACCATCGTGGTGGAAGTGACGCGCACCTTCCCCCACCGCTTGTACCAGCGGGTGATGTCGCGTTCAAAAAAGTTCTACGCTCACGACGAGCAGAACACGGCGCACATGGGGGATTTCGTGGAAATCGAGGAGACGCGCCCGCTTTCGAAATTGAAGCGGTGGCGGCTCAAGGAAGTAGTTCGCAAGGCGGCACTGGTGGCCGAGACCACGGAGCCGGAGGAGCAGGCGAGCTGATAGTTGCCGGAATCCGGCAGTCAGCAAGGAGCTTCGACTATGGCAGTGATGATGAGAACCATGCTCGATGTCGCCGACAACTCCGGCGCGCGCAAGCTGCAGATGATTCTGCCTCTGGGCGGCGGAACCGGGCTGCGGGCGCACCTGGGGGACGTGGTGACCGCCAGCGTGAAGGAAGCCTCGCCCGACGGGCAGGTGAAGAAGGGCACGGTGGTCAAGGCGGTGATCGTGCGCACGCGCAAGGAGCACCGGCGGCGTGACGGCACCTACATTCGCTTCGACCAGAACGCGGCCGTGCTCATCAACGAGGCGGGCGAACCGGTGGGCACGCGCGTGTTCGGGCCAGTGGCGCGTGAGTTGCGTGAGAAAAGGTTCTTGAAGATTGTTTCGCTGGCGCCGGAAGTGTTGTAAGAGCGGGTTTCAGAGTTTCAAGGTTTCAAAGTTTCAGAAGAGGATCGGTCAAACCTTGACACTTGCGAAACCTTGAAACATTGGTTTGGGACTTAAGGGATTGACAATGAATCAAACGACAACAGCGCACAAGAGAGTAGACATCCGCCACAACGACACCGTGAAGGTGATCAAGGGGCGTGACCGGGGCAAACAGGGACGGGTTCTGCGCGTGCTGCCCGACGAGGGCAAGATCCTGGTGGAGCACGTGATGATGGTGAAGAAGCACGTGCGCCCCAACCCGCAGGCCAATATCCAGGGCGGCATTGCCGACCAGGAAGCGCCCATTTCGATTTCCAACGTGATGCTGGTGTGCGCCAGTTGCGGCCCAGTACGCGTGGGACACGAAATGCGCGGCGACCGGAAAGCGCGGGTGTGCAAGAAGTGTGGAACAACGTTGGAGAAATGAATTGTGTAATTGAGTAATCGGGTAATTGGGTAATTTAAATGCTCAAAGTCCCGGTGCGGTTTTCAATTACTCAATTACCAAATTGCACAATTACTCAATTCTTACGAACCGGGCTCTACCAGCTAAGTGCTGGCTTCCTGAAACCGTAAGAGAAACGAAGTAGAAAATGGCGAAACCACCAAAAAAGACGGAAGCAGCGGAAGCCAAGCCGGAGCAGCGGCAGGAAGCGAAGGCTCGGGGCAAAGAACCGGCGCGCCTGCGGGTGCGCTTCGAGCAGGAAATCAAGCCCGCGCTGATGAAGGAATTCGAACTGAAGAATCCCATGTCTGTGCCTCGCTTGCACAAGGTGGTGGTCAACATGGGGCTGGGAGAAGCCACGCAGAATGCCAAGCTGCTCGACCCGTTGTCGAATGACCTGGCGCAGATCACGGGCCAAAAGCCGGTGATTACGAAGGCGAAGAAGTCCATCGCGGCCTTCAAAGTACGCGCGGGCATGCCCATCGGGGCCATGGTGACTCTGCGCGGCGACCGCATGTACGAGTTCCTGGACCGGTTGATCAATGTGGCGCTGCCGCGGGTGCGCGACTTCCGTGGCGTTTCCACCAAGTCGTTCGATGGCCGGGGGAACTACACGCTGGGCCTGCGCGACCAGCTGATTTTTCCCGAGATTGATTACGCCAAGGTGGACAAACTGAAGGGCATGAACGTCACCATTGTCACCAGCGCCGGTTCCGATGACCAGGCGCGAGCCCTGCTGCGGCACATGGGCATGCCGTTCCGGACTTGAAAGAAGGTTTCAAAGTTTTGCAGGTTTCAAGGTTTCCGAACTGAATGAGACATTGCAAAAGGGGTTTATGGCGACCACCGCAAAGTACGTCAAAGATGTGAAGAAAAAAGCGAAGTTTTCGACGCGCCAGCACAACCGCTGTAAGTTGTGCGGGCGGCCGCGCGGTTACCTGCGCAAATTCGGCATTTGCCGGCTGTGCTTCCGCGGACTGGCGCTGCGCGGGGAGATTCCCGGCGTGTCGAAATCGTCCTGGTAAAGCGAGGAAGGTTTCAAGGTTTCGCGAGTTTCAAAGGTTCGGGGCAAGAGAGAGTCGAACATTGAAACCTTGAAACTCTGAAACATTGAAACGTAATCCGTCGCCGCAGGTTCTCCGCTGGGCGGAGCAAACGGGCGACGATGTGAGGAGAAGCGAGAAGATGAGGTTGACCGACCCGGTGGCAGATTTTCTGACGCGGATTCGCAATGCCATCCGCTCACGGCACCAGAAAGTGGACATGCCCGCTTCCAAGCTGAAGCTGGAGATCGCCCGCATCCTCAAGGAGGAGGGCTACATCGCCAACTTCAAGGCGGTGGAAGAAGAAGGGCACAAGGTGCTGCGGATTTATTTGAAGTACAGCAACAACGACGAGGCTGCCATTTCCAATCTGGCGCGGGTGTCGAAACCGGGGTGCCGCGTGTACGTGCGGCGCAGCGAGATTCCACGCGTGCTGGGCGGCATGGGCATCAACATCCTGACCACGCCGCGCGGGGTCATGACCGGACGCCAGGCGCGCAAGGAAGGCGTAGGCGGCGAGATTCTGTGCGAAGTCTGGTAGCTGGGCGAATCACGGTGCTGAGGGCTGACAGTTAATGCTCAGGACCTAAGGGCCAACAGCCAAGAGCGGTTTTAGAGAGCCGATTATGTCGAGAATTGGAAGAAAGCCGATCGCCATTCCCAAGGAAGTGAAGGTCAACATCCAGGGGAACGTAGTGGCGGTGCAGGGGCCGAAAGGCAAACTGGAAACTCACCTGCCGACGGGCATCAAAATGGACCAGAAAGACGGGCACCTGGTGGCGGAGCGGGAAAACGACAACCAGGCGGCTCTGCACGGACTGGCGCGCGCCCTGGTCAACAATGCCGTCGAGGGCGTTACCAAGGGTTGGACCCGGGAACTGGAAATTGTGGGCATTGGCTACCGCGCCGAACTGAAAGGCAAGGAGACGGTGGTGTTCAGCCTTGGCTACTCCCACCCTATCGAATATCCACTGCCTTCGGGTGTGACGGTGGCGATTGATCCCAAGCAGACGCGGTTGACCGTCAGCGGGATTGACCGCCAGAAGGTGGGACAGGTGGCCGCCGAGATGCGCGGCTTGCGCCCGCCCGACCCGTATAAGAACAAGGGCGTGCGTTATGTGGGCGAACGGTTGAAGAAGAAGGTTGGAAAAACAGGAGCCAAGTGATCGCGTTTTGTGGGCGCCTGAGCCCGCGGCGATCATCCTGAGCGAAGCCAAGGATTGAGTAATTTTGTAATTGGGTAATTAGGATTTGAGACCATGCTGACGCAAGCATCGAAGAACGAAACACGGCAGAGGGTTCATAAGCGCATCCGCAAGAACATGCTGGGTACGCCGGAGAGGCCGCGGCTGAACGTTTACCGGTCGCTTAACCACATCTACGTGCAACTGGTGGACGACATGCAGGGCAAGACCCTGGTTTTCGCCAGCTCCGCCGAAGGCAAGAAAGGCGAGCGCAAGACCGGGGGCAACCTGGCGGCCGCCAAGGAAGTGGGCAAGAAAGTAGCGCAGCGGGCGCAGGAGAAGGGCATCAAGCAGGTGGTCTTCGATCGCGGCGGGTACCTGTACCACGGGCGCATCAAGGCCCTGGCGGATGCGGCGCGGGAAGCGGGACTGCGGTTTTAAGCCCGAGGTCCTTCGCCTCGGACGCGCGTCTGTTAAGCGCGTCCTGGCTCAGGATTAACAATGACGATTTGGAAGTGAAGCGAGTCCAGAATGCCAACAGTAATTAAAAAGCTTGATCCCGGGCAGTACCAACTGAAGGACCAGGTGGTCTCCATCAACCGCGTCACCAAGGTGGTGAAGGGCGGCAAGAACCTTTCGTTTGCCGCGCTGGTGGTAGTGGGCGATCCGACGGCGGCGGTGGTGGGCTACGGTTCCGGCAAGGCCAAGGAAGTTCCCCAGGCGATCCGCAAGGGGATCGAGGCCGCCAAGAAGAACCTTATGCAGGTGAATCTGCGGCAAACCACCATCCCGCACAGCGTGCTGGGGCGCTTCGGCTCCGGCATGGTGCTGCTCAAGCCGGCGCCAGAAGGCACGGGCGTAATTGCCGGCGGCGCGGTGCGGGCGGTAATGACCTCGGCGGGGGTGCAGAATGTGCTCACCAAATCTATTGGCACTACCAACCCTCATAATGTGGTGAAAGCCACCTTCGACGCGCTGCGCAAGCTGAAGAACAGGGATGCGGTGGCGGCGCTGCGCGGCAAAGCGGTGGAGGAGCTGTAAGGATGACGGCAGAAAAAAAGAAGAAGGCGGCGGGCAAGATACAGCTCAAGTGGGTGCGCTCGGCAATTTGCGCTCCCCAGAAGCACAAGAAAGTGGTGCGCGGCCTCGGATTCACCCGTTTGAACCAGGTGATTGAGCGGGAGGACACGCCATCCATTCGTGGCATGGTGGGCAAGGTGCCGCACCTGGTTGAAATAGTCGAGTAAGCGGATTTGAGAGAATAAGCATATGGCGACGAATCTTTCCACCATCAGGGCGCCGCGCAAGGCGAGCGAGAAGCGCAAGCGTGTGGGCCGCGGCATGGGTTCAGGCATGGGCAAGACGGCGACACGCGGCAATAAGGGCCAGCGCTCGCGCTCCGGCTCGCGCATGATGCGTGGTTTTGAAGGCGGCCAGATGCCGCTCCACCGCCGCCTGCCCAAGCGCGGCTTCACCAACATCTTTCGCCAGGAGTACGCGGTGGTAAACCTGGAAAAGCTGGGTAGGTTGGGCGAAAGCACCATCACGCCGGAAGTGCTGGCGAAGGCGGGAGTTATCAAACGAGCAGAGCAACTGGTAAAAATCTTGGGCGACGGCGAACTCAGTTCGGCGCTCACGGTGCACGCGCACAAGTTTTCCAAGTCGGCGCAGGAAAAGATCACCAAAGCCGGCGGGAAGGTAGAGGTTCTTCAGTAAATGCTTGAGAAGTTTGCCAATGTATTCCGCATTCCCGACCTGCGAAAGCGGATCATTTTCACCCTGGCGATGCTGGCGGTGTACCGGCTGGGCGGACACATTCCCACGCCCGGAATCAACGCCGATCTGCTGCAGCAGTTCTTTCAGCAGAACCAGGGCACGTTCCTGGGATTTGTGGACCTGTTCAGCGGCGGGCAATTGCGCCGGCTGACCGTCTTTGCCCTGGGCATCATGCCCTACATTACCGCCTCCATCATTCTGCAGTTGCTGACCGTGGTTTATGAGCCCCTGGCCAAGCTGCAGAAAGAAGGCGAGTTGGGGCGCAAGAAGATTACGCAGTGGACCCGCTACATGACCCTTGGCCTGAGCGCGGTGCAGTCGTTGGGAATCGCCATTACGCTGGAGCGCTCGACGGTTTCGGGCGGCACCGCCTTCGTGACCAATCCCGGGCCCGGATTCATCCTGATGACCATGCTGACTCTCACCGCGGGCAGCGTGTTCGTGATGTGGCTGGGCGAGCAGATTTCCGAGCGCGGCATCGGCAACGGTATGTCCATTCTGATTTTTGCCGGCATCGTGGTCGGCCTGCCGCGCGGCGTGGTAGACCTGATTGACAAGGCCAGGACCGACGCCTGGGGTACCTTCACCGCTCCCGCCATGGTGCTGCTGGTGGTAATGATGCTGGCAGTGGTGGCGTTTATCGTATTTGTGGAGCGTGCCGAGCGCCGCATTCCCGTGCAGTACGCCAAGCGGGTAGTCGGACGCAAGATCATGGGCGGGCAATCCACTCACCTGCCGCTGCGGGTGAACGCCGGCGGCGTCATGCCGGTGATTTTCGCTTCCTCCATTCTGACCCTGCCGCAGACCGCGGGCTTCGCATTTCGCGACAATCGCTATTTCGGCGGATTGATCCGCGCCCTGGGCTGGGGTGAGCCGCTCTATACCGTGCTTTACGCGGTGGGCATCATTTTCTTCGCCTACTTCTACGTCTCCATTGTCTTCAACCCCAATGAGGTTGCCGACAACATGCGGAAGTACGGCGGGTTCATTCCCGGCATCCGGCCGGGGCGGAGGACGGCTGACTACATCAACGAAAGCCTCACCCGCATCACCCTGGTGGGGGGCCTATACCTGATCATCATCTCCTTCCTGCCGGAGTGGATGATTGCCGGTATTCACCTGAACCACCTGCCGGGAGCGCTGGGGGCGTTTTTCGAGCGATTACCCACCTGGGTGACCAACGGGTTAGGCGTGACTTTCTATTTCGGCGGTACTTCGCTGCTGATCGTGGTGGGCGTTGCCATGGACACCGTGACCCAGATCGAGGCGCAGCTCATCATGCGTCACTACGAAGGTTTCAGTCCCCGCAGCCGGATACGTGGTCGCCGCACTTGGGCCTAGGAATTGTGTAACTGAGTAATTTGTAATTGGGCAAATGAAGGTTGACGGTTGCCGTCCTGCCAGGTTTCCAGAGGAGGCCCCAGAAGGCGGACGGTTTGAGCAGATGTCGAGCCTGAATTAATTTTCCGGTCGCATCGGGCGAGCGGCCGCAAGGACAGGTACGGACCAGTTAATGGCGGAGGCAACGGCGCACAATGTGGGCCCGATCATTCTGCTTGGTCCGCCCGGCGCAGGCAAGGGCACGCAGGCCAAGCGGATCGCGCAACGGTACGGCATTCCGCAGATCTCTACCGGCGACATTCTGCGCGATAACGTGGCAAAGGACACGGAATTAGGGCGCAAAGCCAGGGCCATGATGGGCCGGGGCGAACTGGTGCCGGACGACCTGGTCAACCGGATGGTAGGCGAGCGTCTGGTGGACAAGGATTGCGGGCGTGGGTTCATCCTGGACGGCTTTCCGCGCACCGTGGTGCAGGCGCAGTGGCTGGACCGCTTTCTGGCGGAGACGCTCTTTGAAAACCAGAAGCCGTGCGAGCCCCCGGTTGTGGTGCAGTTCGACGTAGATTACAATAATCTTTTGTACAGGCTTTCGGGACGTCGTTCTTGCCCTACCTGCGGTCGTATCTACAACATCCACACGCAGCCTACCCGGGTGCCGGACGTGTGTGACGTGGACGGCTCCAAGCTGGTGATACGCAACGATGATCGGCCGGAAGTGATCAGCGAACGCCTGAAGGCTTATGACCTGCAAACCCGCCCCTTGGCCGCCTACTATCGGCGCCGCGGGCGGCTGGTGCATATAAACGGCGATGTGGATGTGGAGGACGTTACTCAGCAGATCGCCGAGGCAATTGAACGTCTACGAAACGCCACCGTGGGCACGCAGTCCGGGGGCGCTTAGGAATGGCAATCGTGTGTAAGTCGCAGGCTGAGATCGAGAAAATGCGGCACAGCGGGCGCATCTTGCGCCAGGTTCTGGATATGGTGCGCGACCTGGCGGTTCCGGGCGCCAGCACCATGGACTTGGAGCTGGCGGCGGAGAAAAAGATCAGGGAACTGGGCGCCCGGCCGGCATTCAAAGGCTACCGCGATTATCCCTGCGTGTTGTGCACCTCGGTGAACCAGGAGATTGTGCACGGGATTCCGTCGAACCGGCGGGTGCTGAAGGCTGGTGACATTGTTTCGATTGACTGCGGTGTGGTGGTGGACGGCTACTACGCCGATGCCGCGATTACCGTGCCCGTGGGCGGCGGCACGACGCCGGAACT
>DASYWT010000363.1:0-20421 GCA_035935775.1 Terriglobales bacterium | reverse complement strand
CAACAGTGTGACGGTCAGCCCCAGCCCCATGCTGTACCCGAACAGCGCAATCATAAACACCGCAAAGCCCTTGACTCCGCTCCGCGCCCACCGCCCCGTCGTGCGCAACAGGAGCCACGGTGAAAAGCTGCGGCTGGCGCGCGTCAACAGCAGTTCCAGGCGAAAATTTTCGGCCAGCGCTTCGGGGGAACCAAGGGACGTAAGCACTCGTTCCACAGCGGCATCGCTGGCATCGCCAGCCAGCTTGTCGTTAATGTGAGTCTGTATTTCCCGGACAATATCACTCGCTTCCGCGTGCGGTAGAGAACCCACGGCGGTATTCAGGCGAGCAACGTATGCCATGACACTGGGGTGAAGCGCAGGTGCGAGTGCGTCAGTCACTTGTTCTTACCTCCGATAATCGGCTGCAGCACGGCCGATAGGTTTGACGAAAAGCTCGTCCAGGCCTCGACCTGATCTTTCAAGCGACGGCGTCCCACAGCCGTAAGCCAGTAATACTTGCGCGGATGTCCTGCCTCGGCCTCCACCCATTCCGACTGGAGCAGCCCTTCCGCCTTCAGTCGCGCCAGGATGGGATAGACCGTTCCTTCGGCAATCTCCATCGAGCGCAACGATAAAGCCCGCAGAATTTCCAAACCATAGAGTCGGCCGCTCCAAAGAACCGCCAGGATCGCCATTTCGAGGCATCCTTTGCGAAGTTGCGCCTCCCAGCTATCCCCGCGAACACCGTTACCATCGTTAGCCATATACTATGTAATGCAATGTATCATGTCTTGCCTAATTGTCAACCGCCGAAAATTTAAATTTTGATCAGCTCTCCCTGGCAACTGTCGCTAGATCGCCTTATCACGTTTCCTAGTCCCGGGATTTGTAAAGTGTGAGAAGGCCATCTCATCCCATCTGTTATCACTCGTTGAGTTCTCGTCTGCTGATCTCACGCCTGGCGGACTACTTCCGAGTGCTCGTGACTCAGAGAAAACCGCGTCCAAAGGACTTATTGTAGAATCCGCAGATCGGTTCGGCCCGCGAAGAGCCGATTATGTCCTGCCGAGGAGTTTTAATCTGCTCGGTCATAAACTCGCACATTACCGGATTAACAGTGCAATCGGCGCAGGTGGAATGGGAGAGGTGTATCGCGCGACTGACACCAAGCTGGCGCGAGATATCGCTCTCAAGGTTCTGCCGTCCGACATGGCCAGCGATCCCGATCGACTCGCCCGTTTCCAGCGGGAGGCTCGCGCTGTTGCCGCACTCAATCATGCCAACGTCGTGACGATCTTCTCGGTCGAGGAATCAGACAACGTTCACTTCATCACGATGGAGTTGATCGAAGGACAGCCACTGGACCGGCTGATTTCTGCAAACGGCTTGCCGGCCGGCCGGATTATTGAAATCGCCACTGCGATTGCAGAGGCTCTCGCCGCAGCTCACGAGAAAGGCATTGTGCATCGCGACCTCAAGCCCGCGAACGTCATGGTGACGAATGACGGCCGAGTTAAAGTTCTCGACTTTGGGTTGGCAAAGGAGATAGGTGCCTCGGCAAACGACACAACCCTGACCTCCGCGAGCCGCACCCAAGCCGGCTTGGTGATGGGGACTCCTGCCTACATGTCGCCGGAACAGGTCTCGGGCCGCCCGCTCGATCACCGGTCCGACATTTTTTCCCTCGGCGTGGTGCTGCATGAAATGGCGACCGGCTGCCGCCCCTTCGAAGGCAACTCATCCGCTGAGCTGATTTCGTCGATCTTGCGCGACGCCCCGCCGTCGGTCACTGATGCGCGCCCGGAATTGCCTCCCGATCTGGCTCGGGTGGTGCGCCGCTGCCTGGAAAAAGATCCACGCTACCGCATGCAAACGGCGCGCGATCTGATCAACGAGTTCCGCGACCTGGCGCGAATCACCTCGCGTTCCGTGCCCGCTTCTGCACCGGCGCCGCGCGCCACTCCAGCCGCCGATTCTGGCGCCGCGCGCGCCGCTGAGGGCTTCTGGGTGGCGGTGCTTCCCTTCCGGCACAAGGGATCGGACGCGGGTGTGGAGGCGTTGGCCGAGGGAATCACGGAAGAAATCATCACGGGATTGTCGCGATTTTCCTACCTGCGCGTGATCGCACCGAGTTCCACGGGGAAGTACTCGAATGAGTCGGCCGACGTGCGGGCAATCGGCAGGGAACTTGGAGCGCGCTATGTCATGGAGGGAAGCTTGCGCCAGGCAGGGTCGCGGCTGCGCGTGGGAGTGCAGCTCATCGACGCCGTTTCCGGCGCCCATCTCTGGGCAGAGACTTACGAGCGCACGTTCTCGCCCGATGCGATTTTCGAATTACAGGACGATATTGTGCCGCGCGTCGTCTCTACGGTCGCCGACATACAAGGCGTCCTGCCACGCAACATGACGGAAGCTCTACGCAACCGCGATCCGGAAACCCTTACCCCGTACGAGGCGCTGCTGCGGAGTTTTGGTCACCATCAACGGCTGAACGCCGCAGAGCACGCGGCGACGAGGGCCGTCTTGGAACGTGCGGTGCACCAGCCACCGGATCGTGGTGACTGCTGGGCCATGCTCTCGTGGCTGTACCGCGAGGAGTACACGCACGGCTTTAACCCGCGGCCTGACCCTCTCGGACGTGCGCTAACCGCCGCTCGCCGCGCCGTGGACGCGGCTCCCACTAACCATCTCGCTCATGCTGCCTTGGCCGCGGCCTTGTTCTTCCACCATGAACTCGGAGCTTTTCGTGCGGCGGCCGAGCGTTCGCTTGCGCTTAACTCGATGGATGGACTCACCAGCGCCTATCTGGGATTCCAGATTGCGTACAGCGGCGATTGGGAAAGGGGTTGTGCTCTGGCGGAACGCGCCATTCAGCTCAACCCCAATCATCCGGGGTGGTACTGGTTTCCGCTCATTTTGAATGCATATCGCCAGGGTGACTATCGGCAAGCGCTGCAGTTGGCTCTCAAGGTGAATATGCCAGGTTTTTGGCGCACGCAGTTCGTGCTCGCCATCTGCAACGGTCAACTAGGCGAGGTGGCGGCAGCGCGAAATGCGGTTCAGGAGCTGCTGAGGATCAGGCCCGATTTTCTCGTGGTTTGGCGCGAGGAACTCTGTAAGTGGTGGGAGCCGGAACTGGTCGAGCACCTGATCGATGGGCTCCGTAAAGCCGGGTTCAAGATTGAGAATGGCGTGCAAGAAACTGCTCCAACCAAGCCGGCCACTCCTTGACGCCCGTAAATGATCCGGCTTCGCGCACCTTGTGCTTCCGCTCCCCAAAACGGCTGTTCTTGCCAATTACAATATTGACAGGCACGGGAAACGCTTTCCCCTCAAAGTAGGGCCATGACCGAGCACGGTAAATGTAGTGTAGGTGGTCTTCGTGCTTGGGCGCAGTTCGCTGTGGCCTGTGCTCTTGTGGCTCTGGTCTTTACGCTGTCACGTCTCGGCCCACAACCGCCTAAATCGCTTCTCGCGCAGGGAACGATTCAGGATGTACGAATTGTTCCTGATAAAGCAGTTGAGACGAACTGGGGCGGGCAGCTAACGTGGAAAGCGGAATACAGGGTCGTATATTCCGTCGCAGGCCGCGAATACGCGCTGTGGAGCGATTCTGGTATCCGGCGGGAGAGCGAAGATGCTGTTCGCTTAGCCTTGCCACGGCCGCGTTCGTCGTGCCAGGTACGATATAACCCCAACCGACCGCAAGAATCTGTCGCTAATTGCCGATGAACGCGAGCATGACAGTACCACATGCCAAGTGCTGCTTTGCTATCATTTCCACCATGTCCCTGGAACGCGCCCGCAAAATCAAGCTGCTGCTGTTTGACGTGGATGGAGTACTCACCGACGGCACCATCTGGTTGTTTCCCGCGCCCGCGGGAGCGCAGCTTTCCACCCCGCAGCACGCGCGCCAACACGGCGGGGAAGGAGGCTTTGGCTTCGTCAGCCAAAGCATGGTGGAGGCCAAGGGATTTCATGCCCACGACGGCACCGCCATCTCGCTGACCCGCCTCGCGGGCATCAAAACCGGCCTGATCACCAAGCGCATCTCGGAGACTGTTGCCCTAAGAGCCCGCGACCTGAAACTCGACCACGCCTACCAGGGCATCCAGGACAAGCTCACGGTATTTGAAGAGATTCTGGCCAAAGAGGGTCTGCGTCCAGAGCAGGCCGCCTACGTAGGCGACGATGTGATTGACCTGCCGGTTATGCGCAACTGCGGGCTCGCCGTGGCTGTGGCCAATGCCCGCACCGAGGTCAAAGAGGAAGCCCACTACATCACCGAACACGGGGGCGGCCACGGGGCCCTGCGCGATGCCGTGGAGTACATCCTGAAGGCGCAGGGAAAATGGGAAGAAGTGGTACGCGAGTACACACGCGAGCGCAGTCCAGCGAAATAGTTGACTGGCTGCCCGGCTTCCTTGCTGAACTGGTTTATCGGGCGCGGGACGCGCTTCCTAAGTTATTGAAAAATTTGAAGGGGGAACCAGCCGGAATTTGAGCTGCCAACCAGCTGCTCGGCTCACTAGCCGTCTAGCTTTAAGCCAGGTAGCCACTTAGCCAGCCAGCTCGTCAGCTACAGACAAAAACGCCCACTGGCCGCGTGCTTGGGGCGTGCTCGGGTGTGCAGCCAGTGGGTTTACCGTTTCTCCTTACTCACCCTGTTGCTTTCAGGAGGCTTTACTCTCTTATACCCCTTTTTCGGTCAAAAGTTTCGTCGGCGGCGAATTTTTTTTGTGGCGTTTAATTTGGGATCACCGCCGGCCGAACCTTCATCAACTCCACGAAACGGGGGTCCTTGCGCAGGCCGGCGAACTCGGAATCTTTGTACACATCGTCAATGCCCTTATACCCTTCCTCCATGGCCATGCGCAGGTAGAGCAGGGAACGATCCGCCATGCCCATGTGGGCAAATGCTTTAGCCAGCATGTAGTGGTAATGCGCGCGGTCGGTCACGGAAGCGGTCTGGGCGACAAGCCCCTGCGTGGAGGTACGGTCCAGGATGGTCGGATCAATGCTCAGAGCGCGATCGTACTCGGCGATAGCCGGCTCAAACTTCTTCTGCGAGAAATAAGCCGTCGCCAGATTGCTGTGGAAGGAGGCTGAGAGGTCGTAAAGTTCTATCGCCTTACGATATTGCTTGACCGCCTTGCCATATTTCTTGCGAAAGTAATAGACGACGCCCAGGTTGTTGTAAGCCTCGGCGTACTTTTTGTCGGCCTTAACCGAGCGGCGGAAGTTCTTTTCCGCCTCCCCCAGCCGCTGCATCATCAATTCCACAATTCCAATTTTGTTGTACAGAAGCGCATTTTTGGGTTTCTTTTCCAGGGCCGCCTTGTAATAGTCAATGGCGTCCAGGTAAAGCTTCTGCGCCCGCAGGGAATCGGCGCGCTGCTCCAATTGCTGGGCTGACCAATCCTTGGGCGGAGGTTCCACAACGTGAACAGGAGGCGGAGCCGACTCCAGTTGGGCGGCCGCTCTCGGGCTACTGAAGCAGGCGAAGGCGGCAACAGAAATGAACATCAGCAACAGCGAGAGACGCGACGTGCAGCGATACACGCGAGGCACAATGCACCTCCTTCGACCGGTTCCCCACAACCGGCCGGCTGCCGCACCTTAATGGGGCTGGGCGGGCGGCGGGGACGGCGCCGAAGGCTTGTCGTCCTCTTTAAAGATACCCACAATTTTGCCAAATAAACCTTTTTTCTTTTTATCCTGGTCAGCGGCCTGGCCCTGATTCCCCGTTGCCTGCTGCCCGGGTTGGGCGGTGGCAGGCTGGCCCGGAGGGATGGGTGGCAGAGGCTTAGGGGCGCCCAGCCCCAGAATGCGGGCCAGGAAACCGCGATGGTCGCCCATGGCCTGATCGCAGGTCTGGGTGGGCTCGGTGCCGGCGACGAAAGCGGCCACATAATCATTCGTGCAGGTCGAAGTCGCCAGGGCGTTAGTCACCTTGTCTAACTGTACGTTCACCACACCGGTGGGCTGCTCGAAATCGCTTACGTCCCGGTACTGAGGCAGGGCTACGGCCCGCTTCATAAAGTCGGTCCAGATAGGCGCGGCAATCTCCGCCCCGCTCAGGCGGATGTCGCTGTAATCGTCGTATCCCACCCAGACAATGCAGAGGAGATCACTGGTATAGCCGGCGAACCAGGCATCGTGGGAGGTTCCGGTTTTGCCGGCGGCCGGCGCATTGAATCCGGCGGCACGCACCCCGAATGCTGTTCCGAAATTCAATACTCCTTCCATCATGTTGGTCATGATGTAGGCGATGCGCGGGTCCAGTACCGTCTGTTGCTGTGTCTGGTAGCTGGCCAGCACGTCTCCCTTGGCATTGCGCACCGAGTTGATAAGAACGGGGCTCAATTTGACGCCGCTGTTGGCGAAAACTGTGTAGGCCGAAGCCATGTCCAGCGGGGTGGCATCATAGGCGCCC
Organism: Terriglobales bacterium; assembly: GCA_035935775.1. GTDB lineage: Bacteria > Acidobacteriota > Terriglobia > Terriglobales > Acidobacteriaceae > JAICWP01. The sequence continues at coordinate 14,003 of DASYWT010000363.1, read as the reverse complement.
AAGGCTGCGGCTGGAGTAGCCTTCACCGAAGTGATACCGGCAGCGCGGGCCAGGTCCGCGACTTTGTCGTAACCGACCATCTGCGCCAATGCCACGGTGGCGTTATTCAGCGAGAGCGCCAAAGCATAGCGGGCCGTCACCTCGCCGTGGTACTCGTCCTTGTAGTTACGCGGCTCGTAAATCTGGTCGCCATAACTGAACGTGGTGGGCTCATCGTTGATCAAGGTCACAGGCGTGATCACCACGGGGGCCGTGGGAACCGCGACTGGCTGAGGCGGAACTGTTGTGTTCGCAGGCTGCGGCTGGGAGTTGGCGGGTGTCTGGGGATCGGCCACAGGAGCTACGGTACTATTTGCCTGGGCTGCGGCGATGTTCGCCGCCGGTATGCCCCCGGTGAGCGCCGTATTGAGGGCGGCCGCGTACACAAAAGGCTTAAAGATGGAGCCGGTAGGCCGCTTCGCCATGGCATGGTCTAACTGGCTGAAGGCATAATTACGCCCGCCCACTAAAGCCAGCACGTGGCCGGTGTGAGGATCCATCGCCACCAGCGCGACTTGTGCATCTGGCCCCGGCAGCACCCGCGTCTCGTACTTCGCTTTCTTACCTTTGCCGATCTTTATGCGCTTGGTGCGCAATTTCAGCAGCTTGGCATCCACAACTTGCAAGCCTTCTGCCACCGCCTGCGCGGCGCCGCGCTGCAGGTCGGGATCGAGAGTGCTGTAGACGTGGTAGTTGCCTTCGGCCAGTTCCTGATCGCTGAAGTGGCTGGTGAGGTTGTCCTTCACCAGGTCAACGAAATAGGGTGCATCACTGGCTTCCACATTCATCGGAGCCAGCTTGAGGGGGGCAGCCTTGGCGCGCTCGGCGTCAGCGCGCGTAATGGCGTGAGTCTCCACCATCGCGTCGAGCACCAGATTGCGGCGGTCCAGCGCCCGCTCCGGATGGCGATAGGGCGAAAGATAGCTGGGACGCTGAATCAGTCCGGCGAGCAGCGCCGCCTCGGGCAGGGTTATGGCCTGCAAATCCTTGTTGAAGAATGCGTGAGCGGCTTCGGCAAAGCCGTGAATCGCAAAAGAGCCGCGCTGCCCCAGGTCCACCTGGTTGGCATAGAACTCAAAAATCTGTTCCTTGCTGAAGCGGTTCTCCAGCTCAATCGAGATCAGCATTTCGATGAGTTTGCGGTGGAACGTCTTCTGCGGCGTGAGGAAGAACATGCGCGCCACCTGCATGGTGATGGTGGACCCGCCCTGCTCATGCCGGCCTTCGCGCAAATCAATCAGCCCGGCCTCGAGCAAGCGGAAATAATTGACTCCGCCATGCTGGAAAAAGCGGCGGTCCTCGATGGAGAGCACCGCCTCGCGCATGTTTCTGGGAATATCCTGATACTTGACGACCTGGCGCTTGGAACGTTGCTGGTTATAAAGCGCGGTCACCAGTTGCGGCTCCAGTTCGTAGCCGCCCAGTTGGTTGCCGCCCGCCACGATGTTGCCGATCCTGCCTTTTTCGATGCCGACTTCGGCGTCGCCTGGACCGTGGTAGGACTCAGGCCCCGGCTCAATGGCGATGCCGCTGCGTTCCAGCCGGTAGGTGCCGATACGCGAAACCGCTTTCGCGCCCTCTTCGCTATAGCCGGCGCGCTGTAACTCGGCCGCAATTTCGCTGTTGCTGATCTTCTCGCCTACCCGGATCGTTTCCGGCGCGCCGTAGATTTTGGCGGTATTGTCGAAAATCGGGCCGCTCAGGCGCTGGTCTACGATGCGGGCGTACTTTACCCAGTAGAAGGTGAATACTCCGGCGACGGCCACGGCCGTAATCAGAAACACGGCTAAGCCGGCGCGGAGTACAGCATCCTGAGGCAGGAACTTGCTGCTCCCAGGGTCGTTGCTTCTCGGAATCCTGATCTTAATGCTCACGGAGATGGACGAAGAACCTGCAAATTAAGACGATGGCGGGCACGTTGGCGTTATCCAGAGCCGCTGCGGCGGGTCCGCCCGATGGGCCAGCACCGGGGTATCCTCACCAGCACCTCACTCCCTTATTTTAAATCATGTAAGCCCCTGGTTATGGGTAGCAACTGAGATGCCAAGAGGGCATGGCCGAAGGGTCTGCCTTGGGCCCTTGGCCTTTGCAGGCTCAACGTAGAGAAAGGTCGTAGTACCAGAGGCCCAGCTTGGAGCGGCCATCAGCCGCTCCAGAATGGGTTCATTTTGCCACGCTTTCGTGTCGCTAGAGACACGCTTCCTTTTAGTCCTCAAAGCTCCTAGCGCCGGCCCCGAAGCCGTTGCGCGCCTGCTTCCACAGCCACTTCAGCACGCGCGCATCGTTGTAGCAATACGCCAGGTTGTGGTTGAGGGTGGAGAAGCAATGCCGCTGGCACGTCTTCTTCATCTCCCGCAGTTCGCCCGAATCAAACTTGGGCGTGTCAATATTTCCCCAGTCGTAGCTGGCGGCATACATGGGGAAGCAGGGGGCAACCGTGCCATCGGTGCGGATGATGACGTTATTCTGTCCGGCGCGGCAGTTCCATTCGCTGAAGTGAACTTCGCCGTTGGGTTCCTGCACCACCCCGTCCATGGACGCCAGCAGTTTGCTGACCTCGCCGTTGCCGCTGCTGCCGTCGCCGTACCAGCCCAGCGCCTTCAGGTTCGCCCCCGACGACATGCGCATGAACGCCTTCATCTCGCGCAGGCGCTGCACCGAGTTCACCATCTGGTAGCCGGCGCGGTTCTTTTCGATCAGCCAATCAATCAGGCTGTCTACTTCCCGCCAGTCCTGCGGGCGGATGTAGGTAGGATTTTCTTCCAGGTGCTTGAAATGCTCATCCTGCTCCAGCATGGGCGTTTCATTGATGTGATAGTCGGTGGCCACGCGGTTGGCGCGCGCGAATTCGGTGATCTGGCGCACGTCCTCCAGGTTGTTGCGGCAGATATTGAGATTGAAGAAGACCATGTAGCCGTACACGTATTGCTTGCGCAGCACGTGCTCCAGGTTCTTCTGCGCCGGAACCACGGCCTTGGGCAGCCCCGGCTTTAGGTCCCAGGCATCGAGCGCGAAATTGAACACCGCCACCCCGGCATCGCCCAGTCGGTCCGCCACATCCGGGCGCAACAGGCGGCCATTGGTGCCGATGTACACCCAGAAACCCTTCTTGGCGGCGTAATACACAACCTTGTGGGCAAAGTCCGGACGCAACAGCGGTTCGCCGCCCATTAGTGCAAGCACCCGGCAGCCGTGGTCGTGTAGCCAGTCAATGGAGCGCCGGGCAACATCCTCGGTCATCCCCTTTACGCGGTTATCGAATGCCCAGCAGTACCAGCAATCGAGGTTGCACTTGTACTCCACGAACAGGTAGGAAGTGATGGGATGAAACTCCCCGGGAAGCACACGCGACCGCATATAAGGAAACAGCCAGCCGCGCATCTTGCGGTAAATGTGCTCGCGGCTCCATTCACGCTTCTCCGGGGGTGTCTCAGGTCCTTCCTGGTGAAGTAGCTCCGGATGCTGAGGAAACACCGGCCGGGGCAAAGTCAGGCCCTTGGGTTGGGCCGCGCGCGGCGCCTGCGCGCCGCCGTTCATGAGCAGATCGTGGATAGCAACATCAATGCGGAATTTCGGAGCGGTGGCCATGAGTTCTTTCCTCCTGGTTGGTTAAACACACCGTGGACGAGCCGAAACAAATGTTTGCGGGGTAGAGGGGCCGGCATCATCGCCGCCCTTCACGCAGAGATGGATAGGGGCGGTGCTCCGTCGCTCTTTATTTTACCCGCGAACCAACTGGCCTACATCTGAGACGATGCGGCAAACTGGGGTTTCTGTTTACTCTCGGCGAAAATTTCTTGCGTGGGCAAAAGAGGGCGGGCGCCTTCTGCCAGGCGCTCGACCGTTAGGGAAGGGTTTACGCCGCCGCCGAGCGGTACTCGGCGCGCTTTTTGACGTGGGCCACCGGTTTTTCGTTCAGCAGCAGCTCGGTAGCCTGCACATAAGGATTGTTGTGGAACCAGCGCCGCACCACCCCGCCATGGAGGAAGTTGGCGATGGCCAGAAAGCTCATGCCCTGATGATGCGCCATCCAGCAACGGACAACTTCGTGGCTGTGGCGGCGGGGGTGTTGTAGAGAAGGCGTGTAATCGGCGGCTTCATAGAAACCGTACGCTCCCAGCCAGCCCTGGCCGGCCATCTTATGCAGGTTCTGCAGAGAGGAGCAGGGATCCACACCCAACGCCAGCACGGTCGAGTAGGGCGAGATAACCAGGGCCTCAAGTTCCTCCTTGTGCAGGGCCAGGCGCGGCAGGCCAAAGGCGTGATACTGGTAGTTGCCCGCCTCATCGGTCTGGAAATACGCCGACTCGGAGATGCCCCAGGGAATATGCCGGCGGGCGGCATAGTCCTGCTGCGAGCGCACCGCGGCCACGCGGGAACGCTCCAGCAGCGTGTTGGGATAGGTGCGCATCCACAGTCCGGGCATGAGGTACTCGAACATGGTTCCGGTCCAGGAGATCAGCACCGGACGACCATAAGCCAGAGTGTGAGCGCGGCCTAGCAGGAACCACGCCTCCTGGGCGATATCTTCCTTGGCGATCGCGGCAAACACTGCCACCCGGGCCTCGGTGGCCAGCAGGTCGTAGCAGGCGGAATGAAGCTCCTGTGATTCCACGTCGAAGCCCACGGAAAGCAGCTTCCGTCGCTTGTTCAGCAGGAGGCGGAAATCCATTTCCTCCGCCAGCCGGGCCGCCTGATTCGCCAGGCTTTCCAGTTCGCGAATCAGTTGCAGAGCATGGGCGCGAGCCTCCGGCAACACCGCCAGCAGCGCCTGGTAGAGCGCCCTTCGTTCCGGAGCCACGGTGGTGTCTTCGATGGCCAGCCGCAGGCGTTCCGCGAGCTGCTCGATAAACTGCGGGGTGCGCTCCAGGGCGAGCTGTTTTCCGGAGAGCGCCAGTTTCAACGCAGGATCGGTGCGCAGGCAGGAGAATTCAGGCAGCATCCAGGGAGCATAGAAGCGCGCCGTTTCCTTCAGGCTTTTGAGGCGGCGGCCCAGCTCACAGGCGAACCATTGCGCATCCGCAGAACTTTCGCGCGCCTCGGTCTGCGACAGATGATCAAAGATTGTTTCGGGAAGCGCCAGCATGCGCTCCAGCCAGTCCTCCTGGTGAGCCACCGAAGCCAGCCCGGAAGCGATACGGCGCGGCACTCCGCCGGCATCCCCCAGCACCAGCAGATGATCGAGGAATCCCTGGGCTAGATTGCGCTCCAGCACCGGCCGGTGCAGCCGCTCCTGACAGCCCTGCTGCAGCGTCCACAGAGAGGCCATCAGGTTGCCGCTGTCCACACAGGACACGAATAAGGGGGGCAGAGGCGCCAGCGTGCGCGTGTCGTACCAGTTCAGCAGGTGACCGCGATAGCGGGGCATCTTGCGCACCGTCTGCAGCGTGCGCTGGGTGAGCACGGCGAACTCGGGAACGGTGAGGTAGCCAAACTCGCAGGCCACCTGGCGCGCGTTGAGGAGGAAGCCCAGATTCGTGGGCGAAATGCGCGCGGCTATGCGAGCGGGAGTTTCCTGCACGTTGTCGGGAATCAGCCAGTTGTGTTCTTCATTGCTGAACTCAGCGAAATAGCGCCAGGTGCGCAGCGCCGCGCGGCGCAGCAGCAACTGGTCCTGGGGCGTGACCTGGCAACGGCAGGTGCGCGGCGGCTGGTTCAGCCACTTGGATAGTCGCTTGCTGGAGGCCCACAACCCGAGAACGGGAATGGCGGCCAGCAGGGCGCGAGGATGAATGGAAGCTACCGTAACGGCCACAGCAAAGGCCAGAGTGGAAGTCCAATCCAGATAAACGTCAACCGGGGTGCGGCGGTGAGCGCCCAGTTCGGCCTCGGCCGCGGTCTCCCACTCCAGCAGGCGCTTGCCGGTCACCATGCGCCGCACCAGGGCGCGAACAATGGCGTCCAGCGAGAGCAGCGTCTGGTGGGCAAGAAAAGTGAGGTTCAGGAACAGGCTGACGTTCTGCATAACGAACCCGGAGAGAGCGGCGCGCGCCGGCTCCATTCGCTGGTTCTTCAGCGCCCGCAGCAGATTGAGCGCGCACTCCAGCCAGGCAGGGAAGAACAGGATGGCAATGGCGGCCAGCGTCCAATGCATTGCGCGGCCGGGCAGCACCAGCCAGCCCAGCAGCAGAAGCAGGAAGGTGGCCGGTTCCACCAGACTGCGGCGAAGGTTATCCAGGATCTTCCAGCGCGAGATCAGGGAAATGGGATTGGGCACGCGGGCGCCGGTCTGGTCGGGCACGTGCGAGAAGAGCCATCCCGCCACCTGCCAATCGCCGCGCAGCCAGCGGTGTTTGCGCCGGTTGTAAGCGCTGTAGTGCGAAGGATAGTCGTCAATGAGTTCGATGTCGCTGGCCAGACCGGCGCGGGCATAAGCGCCTTCGATCAGGTCGTGGCTGAGCAGGGCGTTGCAGGGGAAACGGCCATTCAGCACCTGGTGCAGGGTATCCACTTCGTAGATTCCCTTGCCGGCGAAAATGGCTTCGCCGTACAGGTCCTGGTAGACGTCGGAAACGGCATGCGTGTAGATATCCAGCCCCGTCTGCCCGGAGTAGATATTGGCCAGGCGCGAACGGGCGGCGCTGTGCACGCTGACCCCTACTCGCGGCTGCAGGATGCCGTAACCGGAAACCACGATATTGCGCCGGTTGTCCACAATGGCGCGATTCAGAGGGTGGGCAAGCGCCCCGACCATGCGGTGAGCGGTTCCTCGCGGCAGTTCCGTATCAGAATCCAGGGTGATGACGAAGCGCACCTGAGGAAGAATGGTGGTATTGCCCACCTTGACCGGGAAGCTGTCATGTTGCCGGCGCAACAACTGGTTCAGGTCCTGCAGCTTGCCCCGCTTGCGTTCCCAGCCCATCCACACCCCTTCACGTTCGTCGTAAACGCGGTGGCGGTGCAGCATCAGGAACGATCCCGTGCTTTGCCCGGAGTACTTTTCATTCAGCTTGGCAATCAACTCGGCGCACAGTGTGACCAGCGGATCATCCTCCGGCGCCTGTTTCGCCGAATCCCGCAGATCGGTGAGCAGAGCAAAGTGCAGGTTGGGATCGCGGTTTCCGAGGTAACGGATTTCCAGGTCCTCAACCAGCTTGCGCACCTGGCGCTCATTCAGCAGGAGCGCGGGTACCGCAACCAGCGTGACGCAGTCTTCGGGTATGCCCTCGGAAAAATCCAGCTTGGGGAGAATCTGCGCCGGCAGCAGCACGGTGGTGATGTAGTTCATCACTTCCACCGCCGCCTGTGAGCTCGGCAGGAACAGGGCCAGCATGGCCAGCAGCACCAGGGCGGGCGAGCCCACCGGACCAATTACTCCCAGCAGAACCGTCAGCATAATCGCCAGCGTGACCAGTTGTATGCCGATGAGGTAACAGGCGTCAGGATGCCGCAGCAGAAACGCCCGCACTTTTTCTTTAAGCGAGGGGCGGAAGTTGGTGCGCTGTTTGAGCAGGCTGCTTCCCCGTCCCACCAGGTAATAGCCCACATGGGAACGGCGGGCGGCTATGCGTGGATCGCTATATTGGCGATGCCAGGCGTCGCGCGCCAGGGACAAAGCCTCAATGGCAACGTCCATTTCGGTTTGCCGGCTGTGGCGGGCTATCTTGGCCACCGCCTTGCGGTACACATCGCGGCTGTCGTAATCCATCCGCGCATAGGCACGCTGCGGATCTTCCCGCAGTACGCGATCAAAAAGGATTAGTGGCTCCAGCACTTCTTTCCAGGAAATCTGCCCCACATCATGCAGGGAGTGAACACATTCACCCACGCCGCAGGAAGTCTGCCGCTCCCGCAACACTTGCGGCGCACGCGCGGCAATTCGTTCCAGCAGGACCAGCTTGAGGCAAAACGCCAAGGCCGCCAATTCTTCAAAGTCGAGGGCAGTGGTTTCCTGGTAGGCATCCACGTAAACAGCAAAAGAACGCTCGTCGAAACGGTAAGCAGACGCGGCGAGGAAACCCTCGGTAACCGCCAAAGCCCGCGGTATCTGGTTGCCGTTGCGCTGCCGGGCTTGGGGCAAGGGTTTGAGCGAACGGGCGGCGTCGCTCACATCCTGCAACGTGCTGTAGAGGAGACGAGCGTTGTCGTGCAGCCAGCGGAAGTCGTCAGAAATAGCTTCCTTGGGCAGCGGGGCGTCGAGTGCGCGCCACAGCGGCTTCAGGGTCTTCTTTAAGGCACGGCAACGTTGAGCGAAGAAACGGCGGCAACGAGAGGGGGGCAGGGAAGTAAGCCCTGCCGCCAGTTGCGCGGCCTCCGCCCGCAGGTCGGAAAGGTCAGCCGCCAGCTCGGGCGATGGTTCCGGCCAGCGCTCGGCCTCGGCGCAAATAGTCTCCACGTGAGTGTTCTGCGGCATTTAAGGGTCCCTAGCGGTAACTGGCGGCCTGCATTTCGAACATCTCGGCGTAGCGGCCGCCCATGCTCGCCAGCTCGTCGTGACTTCCTTCTTCGGCAATCCTGCCGTTTTCCAGGACCACAATGCGGTCGGCCATACGCACGGTGGAGAACCTGTGAGAGATAAATAAAGCCATCTTGCCCGCGGTCAGCTCGGCGAAGCGCTGAAACACTTCACATTCGCTGCGCGCGTCCAGGGAGGCGGTGGGTTCGTCGAGGATAAGCAGCTGGGCATCGCGCAGGTACGCGCGCGCCAGCGCCAGCTTCTGCCACTCGCCGCCAGAAAGGTCCACGCCGCCTTCAAAACGCCGGCCGAGCATCTGCTCGTAGCGCGAAGGCAGCTTCTCCACAACTTCGTGGGCCAGGCTCTTGAACGCGGCGTTCTGCAGCAGGTGGAGGTTGCCAACCTGCTCGATTTTTCCCACCGCAATGTTTTCCCGCGCGGTGAGTTCGTAGCGCATGAAATCCTGAAAGATCACGCCGATTTCGCGGTACAGGTCTTCCAGGTCGTACTCGCGCAGGTCTACGCCGTCGAGCAGAATCTGGCCCTCGCTGGGGTCGTAGAGCCGCGTGATCAGCTTGACGATGGTGGTTTTGCCCTGGCCGTTTTCGCCGATCAGGGCGACGCGCTCTCCGGGGCGGAACTGGAAGTTGAGCCGGTCGAGCACCAAGCGCGAAGTGCCCGGATAGCAGAAAGAAACGTCGCGGAATTCGAAGCCGCGAGTGACCGGCCGCGGCGCCGGCAGCGCGTTTGGCTTCGAGCGGATCGCGGGCTGCATTTCAAAGAAGGCCAGCAGATCAGTGAGGAACAGCGCCTGGTCGGCAATCCCCGACAAAGTGGAGAAAATCTGCTGAATGTTGCCGCTGACCTGGACGATGGCGCCGGTGAGAGCGGTCAGGGTGCCGATGCTGATGGCGCCGATCAAGGCGCGCCAGATCACGTACACATATGCCGAGTAGTAGCCGGCCGTACCTAGCAGGGAGAGCAGTCCCCCGGCGATCAGCCGGCGGCGGGAAAGATCCACATTCTCTTCGTAAATCTGGTCCCACAGGCGGGTGAAACGATCGCCCAGAAAGTCCTTAAGACCGAACAGCTTGAGTTCCTTGGCCGCTTCCTTGCTCCCACCCAGCACGCGCAGATAGTCCAATTGGCGCCGAATAGGGGTCTGGCGAAAGTTCTTGGCATAACCCAGGAAGGCAAAGTGGCTCTCGCCCAGGAATGCGGGGAAAATTCCTCCGACCAACAACAACAGCAGCCAGGGAGAGTAGCTGATGATGTAAATGGAGAGAGATACCGCGGTCACCCCTTGCTGAATCAGGCTGCCGATCTGCTGGATCATGCCCAGCCGGTCGGTGGCCTGAACCCTTGCCCGCTCCAGGCGGTCGTAAAAGATCGGATCTTCGTAGGCGGTCAGGTCCAGTTCGGAAGCGTGCTTCATCACCCGAATGCTGACATGGCGGGTGTACTTGTCCGCCAGCAGGGCGTCCATGAAGTCAATCGTGCGGCTGAGCAGGCTGGCCAGCACCGCCAGGGAGAATTCCGCCGCCACCAGCCACCAGAAATGCGGCGGCACCACGTGTCCCGGCGTCTGCACCGTGTGCACAACGCCATCAATAATCAGCTTGGTGACCGCTAGCAGGGCCAGCGGCAGGAGGGCGACCAGCAGGCGGAGAATGACTCCCGCGGCCACCACCGCCGGGCCCGATTCCCATACGATCTTCAAAACAGGAGGGATATTGCGCATCGCCGTCAGGCGTTCGCCCCACCCGCTCCAGAAGCTCTCTTCTCGCTTCATACAACCTTCGGCCAGAGTACTTTTTAGAGTGTTTTGTTTAACTTCCACGTAGGCAGCGCGCGACCAGGTACAGACCTGTGCGTTGGGTTATTCCCTAAGTCTTGCAGGGCGAGGCCTGGGATCAGATCACTGAGTTGAGTGCCAGGAACCATTGCTATTGAGCCTATAATTTCCACAACGAAGTAATTTTTACTTGCTTTTACCGCACATCTGCCTGCATCACCGGCTTTCGCCTTAAGTAATTGCATTCCAAGGACCATCGCGGGCCAAGAAATTTCCTCAAGTTTTCCTCGTAGCTGCTGATTTTCCGGTACTTAATCCCGGGCTGCGCGCCTGAGGCTTACCTGCCCAATTTGCGGTGCAAGAGGAACAAGCCTGGTAACTGCATAAGCCATTTCTCTGATCAGCAAGCTGAGCAGCTTCGGGCATACTGAGCGGACGGAGAATAATTGCACCGAAAACGTGGCAACTCCCCCGACCATGTCTAGGATTGCCTCCGACGCGAGCCGGGCGTAATACGCCGGCTGCGCGACAAAACCGCCACTTCGATGCTGAACTCGACCCGTCGCGGGTTTTTGCGGACGCTTGTAGCGGGGGCAATGATTCTGCCCTTCGCGGGCAGCGGTGGCGTTTCTGATCTGTTACTGGCCCAGCCGAACAGTTCCGACGATCAGGACCTCCTCGATGAACTCGAGCGCGGCTGCTTCGAATTCTTCTGGAACGAGGCTGATCCGAGCAGCGGGCTGGTGCGCGACCGAGCCGCCGCCGACGGTGGGGACACACGTTCCGCCGCCAGTATCGCTGCCACTGGTTTTGGGCTGACAGCGCTCTGCATTGGTCATCATCGCGGTTATCGCTCGCAAGCAGAGATCAGAGAACGGGCAGAAGCAACTCTGGATTTCCTGCTCAAGCACGCTGCTCACCACCAGGGCTTTTTCTATCACTTCCTGGACATCCGCAGCGGAAGGCGCGCGCGATTCTCGGAGGTTTCTCCGGTGGACACCGCTATTCTGTTGTGCGGGGTGCTTACCTGCCGCCAGTATTTTGACAGTGCCAGCTTACGAACGCAGGCTACTCAGATTTATGAGCGGGTTCGTTGGCCCTGGGCCCTGAATGGCGGCCACACCTTCGCGCTCTCCTGGAGTCCGGAATACGACTTCAGCCCTTTGCGCTGGGACACTTACTGTGAATCCATGATGCTGTACTTGCTGGCCATGGGATCACCCCAGCATCCCATCCCAGCGGAATGCTGGCGGAACATTCGCCGGCCCTGGATGGTGTATGGCAACTACCGGTTCATTTCTGGAGCCAGCCCTTTATTTATTCACCAGTTCTCCCACGCTTGGTTTGACTTCCGCGGCCAGCGGGACGGCTATGCCGATTACTTCGCCAACTCGGTACTGGCATGCGAAGCTCACCGGAGCTTCTGCCAGGACCTGAGCCGGGAATTTCCCAGCTATGGTGGCGGTGTTTGGGGAATCACAGCATCCGATTCGCGGCATGGCTACGTTGCCTGGGGCGGGCCACCCCTGCAGGGTCCGATTGACGGCACTATCGTTCCCGCCGCCGCTGCCGGTTCCCTGCCTTTTCTGTACAGCGACGCCGTGGCTGTATTGCGTATGCTGCGCAGCCGCTATGGCGACAAAGTCTGGGGGAAGTACGGCTTCGTGGATGCCTTTAATCCCATGGTGGGCTGGACCAGCCGCGACGTACTCGGCATTGACGAGGGGATCAGCCTGTTAATGGCGGAAAACGCCCGCAGCCAGTTCGTCTGGGAGACCTTTATGCGCAATCCGGAGGCCCGCCTGGGGATGGAGAAGGCGGGTTTTTCGCCCCTGAGGCAGTCGCCCGCTCTTTACGCGGTCAACCAACCGGCCGCGCTTGCCTCCCGCAATTCGGGCAAGCTGGTTTCAACCGCTCCCAAACGGGCAGGCGGAAAATCGTAAGTCATTTTTGCTCAGCTATTTACATCCGGTAGTGAAGACTTCTCTTCGACCTAGAAAGGGAAAGGCGAGAGCACTACGCCTTCATGACCTTAGTGGCGTTCGTGACCTTGGTTATGTGGACTAAGTAGATGCGGGGGCCAATACTGGCGGTGTCCCAAAACAGGACGTTTTCCCGATCCTGAACAGAGGGCCCAGCCCTCGTGGGCAGAATCGCCGTACCAAACCCTAAGGAGAGACCATGAAGGCTCGCTTTCATTTTTCCGCCAGCTTACTGGCGGTAGCCGTGGCCGTCGCCCTGCTGGCCAGTACAGCGGCAGCGGCGCCGGCGAATTCCAATATCGCCACCGTGCAGTTCAATGCAACCCTGAATGAATCCCTGACAGTGACCGTGACCGCCGGCACCACGGTAAACTTCACGCTGGCGGCCAACAATGCTTCCAACCCGGGCAGCACCACTTCCACAGTAGTCACCTCGTGGGTATTGAAGCCGGGGCGGAGCAACATTGCGGTGTGGGCCTACTTCAACAGCGCGGCCGCGGCGTTGAATCCGACCACGCTTGGCAACACCGTCACCATACCGTCCTCCGCGATCAGTGTGCAGGTGAACGGCGCGGGCGGGTTCACGGCGTGCACCACGGTCAGCCCGTTCAACGCAGCCGCTTCGGGCATGCTGATCGGCAATACCACGATTACCGGTAATACCAACACCAACAGCAGCCGCACGGACACACTGGCTTACAACATTGACACCACAGCGGTGCCGCAGCTTCCCGCCGATACTTACACGGGAGTGCTCCAGATTCAGGCGCAAGCGCAGCCGTAATTGCTGGGTGCAGGCAACCGTCTCCCCTTATTTTTGAGTGTGAGGAATGGCCCGGAGGCAAGCCTCCGGGCTTTTTTTCGGTGCGGGCGCGGCCGGGGGGCAGTCGAATGGTGTCCAGTAAAGCCTCGTTGTTTCATGTACATACCAGCTTCTCGCCGGGAATGATGTTCTGAGCCTGGAACGCCGGCGCCAATCTTGTTGACAAACCAGAACAGCGCAGTAAGCTACCGGGGTTTGCCCCGGGGGAATGGGGCAAGGCTGGCCGCAGTTCCTCCCCCTCTACATGGTCCAGCAATAGCCGCGCGGTGTCGCGGGAACGGCGTACTGTCCTCCGCGGTTATCCCGGGGTGTGACCGGCCAGGCGGCTGCGTGGATGGTTGCAGGGAGGTTCATGATGAGGCAAACACGAGCGCTTTGCCTTCTATTTGCCGGATGCGTGTTGCTGTCGCTGCTGTGGGTATCGCCCGCGCAGGCAACGGAGAAATGGGTGGAGATTCGCTCGCCCCACTTCGTGGTGACCACCGACGCGGGCGAGAAGAGGGGCCGCGAAGTGGCCCTGCGCTTCGAGCAGATGCGGGCCATCTTCGGGCAGATCATGCTCAAAGACAAAGTCAATATTCCCGTTCCGCTCTCCATCATCGCTTTCCGCAATAACAAAGAACTGAAGCAGCACGGACCGTTGTACAACGGCAAGGCCGTGGAATTAGCGGGCTTCTTCCAGCAGGCGGGCGACCGCGACTACATCCTGCTTGACACCTCCGGCGAGGACAACTGGCCCACCGTGTTTCATGAGTACGCGCACCTGCTGCTGAACGGCAACTTCCCGCCGTCGGACGCGTGGTTCGATGAAGGTTTCGCGGAGTATTTTTCCACCATCAACGTCATTGGCGACAGCGTGCAGATCGGAAAGGCGCCGACGGGCAGCATGGAATTGCTGAGCACGAGCGGTTGGATACCGATGGCCGACCTGCTGCGCGTGCAGCATGAATCCAAGATCTATAACGTGGG
>DASYWT010000362.1:0-8088 GCA_035935775.1 Terriglobales bacterium | reverse complement strand
AACTGATCAGATACTTAGCGACTGGGATATCCGCCCACGAGCAGAACACGCTCTCGCGACTGCGGTACCAGAAGGGTCGGGTCCCAGGAAAAGTCAGGGGCAAGACGCGGAACTTGCTCCGCCTGGCGCATTCCGATCAGCAACGCCAACCTCTGTGACCCGCGCTCAGCCCCACTGCTGCGGACCAAGGCTGCAGCCGTCTCCAGCGCCGCCTCGAAGTGCTCCACCGCGCGCATGGTGACCAGGTTGACCGGCTCGATGCCGAGTGGCTTGCTTGAGCTTCCTTTCGTAATCAGGCGTTCGTCCAGCCGACCGCTAAAAACCGAGCTCCCGCTCAAGCCGAGAGTTCGGATCACCTCCCCCAGGAAAGCGGCTTTCCTGCGGTTGGATTCGACCAGGGTGAGACGTAGTTCCGGAGCATAGATCTTGAGTGGCAATCCCGGGAAGCCGGCGCCCGAACCCAGGTCCACGGCATGCTGCTGGAACGAAACCTCCCCTGGCGTCTCTCCCGGGTGCGGAGGGTGGGGGAATAGATATGCGGCCAGAAAAAGCGACTCGCCGAAGTGGCGGGTCACCACAGTCTCCGGGTCGCGTACTGCGGTCAGATTGACGTGTGTGTTCCATCGTTCAAGTAAATCTACATATATAGAAATATAGTTTAGCTGCACTGGGGAGAGTTCTGCCTCTGCGGGCAGCCCCGCTGCGCCCAGAAACGGACGCAATAGTTCGGCAATCTGCTCTGTGTTCATCCGGCCATTCCGCACATTACATCATGCTTCGAAATACGGGCGTCCGCCTGCGGTCGTGCTCCCCTCCAGCATCGCACCGCACGTATCCGAATGACTACGAATCACAGCCGCTAACAATGGAGCAAGCTGCGGCAGTTTAGCCGTAAACCAATTGAGCGCCGGGCTAATACTTGGTGCTTTTGCGGGCAGAAGTGGGAGAACACGATAAAAGTTGCTGAACTGGATGCCACGCGTTAAGGATTCTGTGGCGAAAACCAGCCGGCAGGAACCAGCGAAGTAATAAGTGGAATGAGCGGCCTCTCCCGCGCTTAAATAATCGGGTGAAGTGGAGCGGAGGGCAAGGCGCCCCACCTCCTGGGCCCGAGAATCTGAAATGTAACAAGTGGAGCGACGCCTATTGGCACGGCCAACTTTGGGGTCCTCAATAGCTCTCAAATTAGCCCCGCCGGCGGCAGTCGTGGAACAAACCGGTAGTTTAGCTGCTGCTTCACGATCTGCCCGGAGTTCATTAGAATAGCCGCCGGAGAAAACACGCACCCCAAATGACAACCCCGGAATCCAGCGCGGGAGCCTCGGCCCAGGGAAAGTTGTACGTCACGATTGCCGGTTTGCCGCTCAAAATCACCCTTGAGTGGCCGTTCCACCGTTCCGGCGGCGGCGCGGATTATTTCGTGTTGCACGGCGACATTCGCCTGGAGAACACTGAGGGCCTGCACGTGCCGGTCGCCGTCAACCTCACGCAAACCGTGCGTGAGGCGCTCCCCTCGCTCGATCCCAAGGACACCGAAGCGCCGGTCATCAACGCTCTGCGCAAAGAAGTGGACAACCGGCAACTAGAATTCCTGAAGTCGCCGAAGCTGCTGCCGGTTCCCTTCTCCAGCCGCTTCTACGATCTGCGTCGCAAACAATGGACGTTCCAGCATGCCAGCGAGGCGGAGCTCAACGATTTCATTCGCCGAAAAATCTATTGGGAGCACAAGTTGGGGTCCGGCGGCGGTAAAAGTTGGCTGACCGATCCTGTGGATATGCTCTACCTGGGAACTACGTCGGAACGGATGCTGGATGTGGCGCGGCACCTGGCAGCCCAGGGCATGCTCCTTTTCGAGAGCGGGGGACAACACGCGGCTTCCACCGAGGCGCTATTGGCGCAAGCGCAGCACATTGAAGCGGAGATGCGCCGCGCACAGCAAGAACTGGAAAAAAAGCACGCCTTCGAGCGCGGATGAGCAGGCGGCGCTGCCAGGCGCCGAGCCTTCCGCTTACCCCTCCTTTTCGCCGCCTATCGTGATCAGACTCCAGCCGCCAAAACGCAATTGACGTAGGCGCGAATGCTTCAGAACCAACCATGCCGGCGGTGAATCTAAGAGCTGAGGAACGCCATCCAGCCGGGGGTAGCAACATGGAGCTTCTAGCCTATCTGCGCAAGTTATATGTCTACGATCATTGGGCAAACCTTGAGGTGGCGCACGCATTGAGGGCAGCCTCGCAGCCGACGCCACGTTCGGTGCGGCTGATGGCGCACGTGGTGGGGACGGAGTGGACCTGGCGCAGGCGCATTTTGCCCGACAGCAAAAAAGTGGCGGTGTGGCCTGAGTTAACCGTGGAAGAAATTCTGCGGGAAGTGGAAGAGTTGCAGACGGCATGGTCGAGCTATCTCGGGGAACTTACCCCGGCGGGCCTGGAGGAGACAGCGGCGTATACCAACTCCAAAGGCGAGCATTTCAGCAGTGAGGTGGGCGATATCCTCGTGCACGTGATCATGCACTCCGCCTACCACCGCGGGCAGATTGCGGCTGACATGCGGGCTTCCGGCCTGGAGCCTGTGTACACCGACTTCATCCATGCGGTGCGCCAGGCCATGGTCAGCGGCTAGAACCCTGCGACCTGGTCAAAGCGTTGGCGCCTGATTTGATGTAGAGTCCCCACGGCTCGTATACTGATTGCCCCTCGTGAAGGTTATCGCCATTATTCCGGCGGCGGGACTGGGCACGCGCATGGCGGCAGCGGAGGCGGCCCCGCGTTCAGCCGTGGGAAAAGGCCCATCCAAGCAATTCACCGAGTTGCGGGGTGTACCTATCCTGGTGCACACGCTGCGCAAATTTGCTGCCAGCCCGCAGGTAACGGAGATTTACGTGGCGCTCCGCAAGGCGGAGGCAGACAGCTTCCGCCCCCGGCTGGAAAAAGAGCATCTGGGCAAAAAGGTGCAATTAGTGGAAGGCGGCGAGCACCGGCAGCAATCGGTAGGCAATGCGCTGGCGGAAGTGAAGGCCGCGCCCGATGACATCATCCTGGTGCACGACGCAGTGCGCCCGCTGGTGGACGAAGAGATCATTGATAACGTGGTGCAGGGCGCCAAAAAACATGGCGCGGCGATCGCCGGAGTGCCGGCAGTGGACACGGTCAAGCAGGTGGAGCGCAGCGCCGAGAACGCCATTATCACCGCTACTGTGCCGCGGGAACGGGTGGTGCTGGCGCAGACTCCGCAGGGATTCCGCTTCAGCGTACTGAAGAAGGCCTTCGACGAGGCTGCCGCCGATGGGTTCGTGGGCACAGACGAAGCTTCGCTGGTGGAGCGCTCCGGGCATGCGGTGGCGGTGGTGATGGGCTCGACGCGCAACCTTAAGATCACCACCCCCGCCGATCTGGAACTCGCTGAGTTCTACATGTCGCGCCCCGCACGCCGCGCCGCGGGATAGCCCGGCTAAATACTAAGTGCTAAATGCTAACCGCTGGTTCATGTAAATCCGTGGCTGGAGCTGGGCTGTGAGAATCGGATACGGCTGGGACTCGCATGAATTTCAGGCGGGTATCCCGCTGAAGATCGGCGGCGTGCAACTGGCCCACGACAAGGGCCTGGCCGGCCACTCCGATGGGGACGTGCTGCTGCATGCGCTGACTGACGCGCTGCTCGGAGCCATTGCCGCCGGCGACATTGGCACCTATTTCCCTCCTTCCGATCCCAAGTGGAAAGGCGCCGACTCCGTTACCTTCATTGAGGAGGCAATGCAGCGGGTCAGGCGCGCCGGTTATGCCGTTGCCAACGTGGACTCCACGTTGATTCTGGCCGAGCCAAAGATCGCTCCGCACGCGGCCAAAATCCAGGCGCGGGTGGCGGAACTGCTGAAGGTCACGCCCTCCGCGGTGGGCATCAAAGCCAAAACGCCGGAGGGCATGGGCACGGACAACGCGGCCATCGCACATGCGGTGGTACTCCTGATCAGAGAACGGCGCGACCCGGACCGCCGCGCTTCCGCCGCCGAGGCGGTGCCGCAGCCGGAAATTGACCGGGTGGTAAACGACCTGGTTAAAGAAGTCGCGGATCCTCCCAAGGTAGGCGGAAAGAGCAAGCGGTAGACACGCCGGTGGCGGCTCTGGAGACTACGGCAAAGGTCGAGGCAAGCCGGGTGCGGGTTCCGAGGGATGGCTATTGCAAAAGGCGCGTCGGGCGCGGATTTTCACAGTTGACATTCTCCGCCACCCGGAGCCTAATAGCTCGCACAGGTTCCGAGCCGTTTTCGCGCAGGCAGTAGTACGTCAACGGCGGGCCTGCTCAGGAGCGAAGATGAACAAAGCCGATTTGATCGACAGAATTGCGGCTGGTTCGCGCATCAATAAGACCCAGGCCGCCACCGCCATTGACACGATGGTGGATAGCGTAACCGGCGCTCTGCGGAAGGGAGACCGCGTAGCCCTGGTAGGTTTCGGCACGTTCTCCGTCTCGCAAAGAAAAGCCCGCAACGGACGTAACCCCCAAACTGGCGCGGTAATCAAGATTGCCGCCCGCAAAGTGGCTAAATTCACCCCGGGAGCCGAGCTCAGAAAAGCAGTTAACAAGAAGTAATATCCGTGCTGGTTATAGTGGAGCGGCAGGGGGTCGGCCCTGCCGCTTTTTTATTGTTCCAGGAGCGCGGTGCCCAGCGGGCAGCGAGGCAGCATGCATTTTTCGCGACGAGAATTTCTTTGGTCAACGGGAGCGGCAGCCATGGCCCTGTGGCGGCGGCCGCTGCTGGCGTACACATCAGCGGCCGGAGCGGCGTCCAGCAACAATAGCCGCGCCTGGGAAATTCACGTGGATGCTTCCCACGCAGTCCATTCCTTTGATCCCGACCAGGCCCTGGGCAGTTCGATGGACATCCTGCCCTACGGGATCGTGGACAAGGTGTATACCGAGCCCATAATCAAGGAGTGCCTGTCGGCGGGATGGGGACCAATTACCTACCGGCAGAACACAGAGCTGCAAATTGCAGCCTGGCACTGGAATCACAGCGGGACCTGGAGCGATCCGGCGCGGCAGAGCGGATATTTCACCGGCAGTTCCAAGCCCACGGAATTCCTGCGCCATTCCTATGGGTATCCTCTGCCGCGTCGCGGAAACACGCGCAATGGCGGCACCGAACACAACTATTCACGGCTCACGGATGGCAATTCCAACTCATTCTGGAAGAGCAATCCTTATCTCACGCGCGGATTCACCGGGGAAGATGACAATCTTCATCCGCAATGGGTAGTAATTGATCTGGGGGCGGTGGAGCAGATCAGCGTGCTGCGCATTGACTGGGCCGAACCTTACGCGCGCCGCTATGAAGTGCAGTATTGGACAGGCGAGCACGCCATGGAAAAGCCCACCGAGGGCAAGTGGGCCGTTTTTTCCCAGGGTGCGGTTGCGGACGGGCGCGGTGGAAGTGTCACGCTGAAACTGGCAACGGCGCCTTTGCCGGCGAGGTTTCTGCGTATCTGGATGACGGAATCGTCGAACACCTGCCGCGCTCAAGGCTCGGAGGACGCTCGTAATTGCGTGGGCTACGCCATCAGCGAGCTGTACGCCGGCAACTTCAATGATGGGCGTGAATTCGTGGACCTCGTGCAGCACCGCCCGGATCAGGGTCAGACCGCGACCTATTGCTCGTCCATTGATCCCTGGCACTCGGCTGCAGACCTGGATGAGCATGCCGGCGATCAGACCGGCTTCGACCTTTTTTTCACCAGCGGAATCACTAACCATCTGCCCGCCATGATTCCGGTTGCCATGCTTTATGGCACGCCGGACGATGCGGCGGCGCAGATTGCATATCTCAAAAAGCGCGGCTACCCCATCTCCTATATCGAGATGGGCGAGGAGCCGGATGGGCAGTACATGTTGCCCGAGGATTACGGCGCGCTCTACCTGCAATGGGCCACCGCCCTGCACCGCGTTGATCCTTCCCTGAAGCTGGGAGGGCCGGTGTTTCAGGGTGTGAACGAGGACATCAAGGTCTGGCCGGACGAGCAGGGGCGGACGTCATGGTTGGGACGCTTTTTGGACTACCTGAGGGCACATGGGCGTCTGGACGACCTCGCCTTCGTGTCATTCGAGCACTACCCGTTTTCCCCGTGCGAGATTACCTGGTCGGACCTATACCGCGAGCCGCAACTGATCAGCCATATTCTGCAGGTGTGGCGGGAGGACGGTCTGCCCGCAGATATTCCCCTGATGAACACCGAAAGCAACGTTTCCTGGCAGTTGACGCAGCCGTTCACCGAGATATTTTCGGCGCTGTGGCTGGCCGACAGCGTGGGCGCTTTTCTGACCGCCGGAGGCGCGGTTTACTACCATTCTCCTATCCAGCCTGAGCCGCTGCGGCCCGGCTGCCATGGCTGGACCACTTATGGAAACTTTGTTGCCGACCAAGACTTGAAGATTCGCGCCCACACTGCGCAGTATTTCGCAGGGCGGCTCATCAATCTGGAATGGGTCAAGCACGGGGCAGGGATGCACCGCCTTTTTGCTGCCGGATGCGAGCTTAAGGATGCCGCCGGACATGTGCTGGTGACCGCCTATGCCGTGGAGCGCCCGGACGGCGAATGGTCGCTGCTGCTGGTGAACCGCGACCAGTCAAACGCGCATGCTGTGCGGCCCATGTTTCAGAATGAGAATGGTAGTGCTCGAAGCTTTTCCGGGCGCGTCAGCGTCGTTAGCTTTGGCAGCACGCAGTACGTTTGGCATTCCGATGGCGCCTACAGCCGTCCCGATCCCGGCGGCCCGCCCCTCGAGGCTACGGTAGAGGCCGGCACCAACACGGTGTTCACGCTCCCCAAGGCGTCCATCACGGTGCTACGGGGCAGAGTGCGGTAATGGGACGACGTGGGGTGGATAATAGTCGATCATCCCCAGGTTTCGGCTTTCACGTTTCAAAACCTCGAACGGAAACTTGAAACTGTGCAGGAGCGGTATGCGACATTCATTCTTATTCGTTTTTCTGGTTGCAGCTTCGCTGCTGGCGGAGGCGCAGGCCGGCGAACTGAAAATTCTTACCAATCACGTCGGTTATGAGGCCACCGGCCCCAAACACGCCGTGATTCTCGGCCTGCCGGGCAGTACCGTTTCCAGTTGCGCTCTGAAAGACAACGCCGACGGTCACACCGTCTTCAGTGCCGATGCTCATCCTGCCGGCAGCGTGGATAAATGGCGCGACTGGAATTTCTGGACTTTCGATTTTGACCCGGTGAGCACGGAAGGCAAGTACCGCCTGGAGTGCGCCACCAATCGCGGCGCCATCCATTCGTATCCGTTCAAAATCCAGCAGGACCTGCTGGAGCGCAGCACGCTTTCCGACGTCATTTACTACTTCAAGGAAGAACGCAGCACGGGTGCGATGGATCAGGCAGACCGGCACCTGCACTTCGAAGGCGGCAAACCAGGCACACTGGATGCACATGGGGGGTGGTGGGACGCCACTGGCGATTACGGCAAGCATCTGTCGCACCTCTCCTTCTCCACTTACTTCAACCCGCAGCAGATTCCGCTGGTGGTCTACAGCCTGCTCAAAAGCTACGACCAGCTGCATCGCCGAGGCCAGCCCTATGCCATTCGTTATGAAGATCGCTTGCTGGATGAGGCCATGTTTGGCGCCGACTACCTGGTGCGAGTGAAGGTCCCCGGAGGTTCGTTCTATCGCTCGGTTTCCTCGGAAGAAGTTCACCAGAGGCCGGAAGGGCGCAAAGTGGCCGGCGAGATGAAAGCCTTTGGAATTTTCACCTCGCCCGAAAAACGCTCGGGCATCGTGGAGAACGCCAAAAGCGACCTGGAGTATGAGGTGAGCTATCGCTCGGGGGGCGGGGTGGCGATTGCCTCCCTGGCCCTGGCCAGCACCTCTCCGGTTGCGGGCGAGTTTCACAACGCCGACTATCTGAAAGCGGCGGAGGATGCCTTTGACTACCTGGAGAAGAATAATCTTCGCCTGACCAACGACGGCAAAGAAAACATCGTAGATGATTACTGCGCGCTGAGCGCGGCCACGGAATTGTTTCGGGCCACGCACAACCCGCGCTACAAGGCTGCCGCCGATCGCCGCGCCCGCAG
>DASYWT010000361.1:0-5655 GCA_035935775.1 Terriglobales bacterium | reverse complement strand
GACGTCGCTAACGCCAGCAGAGGCCGAGCGATTCCTGGAGGCAGCTGCCGAGTTCTGTCCGGGCTATTACCCGCTTTTTTTGACTGCGCTGCGTTGCGGTCTACGCCGCGGGGAGCTGGTTGCTCTTCGCTGGGACGATATTCAGTTTGGCGCCTCCGACGAAGACCCGAACCGGTACATCTTGGTGCAATGGAACTATGTACATGGCCGGTTCACGACGACGAAAAGCAAGAAAGCGCGTCGAGTGGACCTTTCACGCATGCTCCGGCGGGTGCTGCTCGATTTGCGCGACCAGCGACTCTTAGAAGGCTTTGCAAACGGTAAAGCCACCATCGCGGAGGACCTCGTCTTCACCGGTCCCGAAGGTGGCGTGCTTGATCCTGACAACCTGGTGAAGCGCTACTTCCTGCCCTGCCTTGAGCACGCAGGGCTGCGCCGCTTCCGCTTCCACGATCTGCGCCACACTTTCGGCAGCTTGCTGATCCAAAATGGGGCTTCGCTTGCTTACGTGAAAGAACAGATGGGGCACAGCTCGATTCAGGTGACCGTGGACATTTACGGGCACCTCATACCGGGGGCAAATGTGAATTGGGTGGACAGTCTAGACGCGGGAACAACTCCGCAACAATCTGCAACTCCCGCGCAACTGGACGAAGGGAACGAGAGCGCTGTTCCTTCGGAAGTTGTTGATTTGATTGGTGGCGGCGGAAGGACTCGAACCTTCGACCTACGGATTATGAGACCGTCGCTCTAACCACCTGAGCTACGCCGCCACTAGATAACCGGCTTAGAACAATAGACTTCCGCTGCTTCGGCTGCAGGGGACGCCTGGGATGCGGTCGCACTTCCGAGGCGTTCGACACTTTCCGCATTTGATTTTATCAAACCGAGCAGGTTAGCAACCAAAGCGCACCAGCCCACCTTCCCGCCCAACAAACGCGGCACATCTGTGCTGTTCCCTGCGGGGCTGACTTCCCTAACATTGGAACAGGACTGCCAGCAAAAGAAAGGTAGTATGCTTGCGAAATTTGCTCGCCACCTTTGGCAAGGAATCCGGCCGCATGATTGTGAAAGATCTTCGCTACGCCGCGCGCATGATGCGCCAGACGCCGATGTTTACCTGCGCCGTTGTTTTCACCGTGGCGCTGGCCATCGGCGCCAACGCAACAATTTTCAGCCTGGTAAACGCGGTGCTGTTGCGGCCGCTGCCATTCGCCGAGCCCAACCGCCTGGTGCAGGTGGCGGAGAAGAACGACAAGCTCGGGCTCACGTCCTTCGGCGCCTCTGTGCTGAATTTTGTCTCCTGGCGTGAACAACAGCGAAGATTCCAGGAGTTGGCTGCGATAGGTTTCGCCAACTACACGCTGAGCGGGGTGGGCGAGCCGGAGCAGTTTTCCGGTAATCTCATGAGCCCGGCGCTGATGCGTGTGCTCGGGTTGGCGCCCGTGGCGGGGCGGGCGTTCCGCGACGATGAGGAAAAGCCGGGCGCGGCGCCGGTGGCGATGATTGGCGAGGGACTCTGGAAGCGACGTTTCGGCGGCGACCCTGCCCTTATCGGACGCACCATCAACCTGAACGGCGCTCCCACCACCGTGGTCGGCATCGCGCCTGCTTCCTTGAACCTGATTTCGGGCGCCGACGTCTACACGCCGCTGACCATTGATCCCGCCAAGGAGATTCGCCTCAATCACGTAATTTTCGTCGTAGGACGTCTTAAGCCCGGGGTATCACTGCCGCAGGCGCA
The DNA here is from genome assembly GCA_035935775.1 of Terriglobales bacterium. Lineage (GTDB taxonomy): Bacteria > Acidobacteriota > Terriglobia > Terriglobales > Acidobacteriaceae > JAICWP01. The sequence goes on along the minus strand of DASYWT010000361.1, from coordinate 3,911 downwards.
AGCCGAAATGAGCCTTGTGGCGACGCGCGTGGGGCGGCAGTTTCCGGAAGTCCGCGACTGGGGCATCAACCTCATCACCCTGTTTGATACCTTCGTCAGCCCGCAACTCAAAACCGGACTGCTGGCGCTGCTGGGCGCGGTTGCCTTTGTGCTGCTGATTGCCTGTGCCAATATCGCCAACTTGCTGCTGGCGCGCGCCGCCGTCCGTGAAAAAGAAATGGCCGTGCGCACCGCGATGGGTGCGAGCCGCAGCCGCTTGCTCAGCCAGTTGCTGGTGGAAAGCGTAACCCTCTCCGCATTCGGCGGTGTCTGCGGAATCGTGGGAGCGCTCTGGGCGGTAGGCGCCATCAACCGCGCATTGCCGCCGAATCTGCTGCCGGTACCCGAGGTGCACGTGGATTCCGCGGTGCTGTGGTTTGCGGTTGGTCTGACGGTGGTTACCGGACTACTGTTTGGGATCGCGCCGGCTTGGCGCATGATCAAGGTTGACCTCAACGACGTGCTGAAGCAGGCCGGGCGCGGCTCGACGGCCGGGCTGCACGCGCGGCTGCGCAACACGCTGGCGGCCGGCGAACTGGCCCTGGCTACCATTCTGCTGATCGGGGCCGGGCTGCTCATTCAGAGCCTGGCTCACCTGCAAGGGGTGCGCCTCGGCTTCGCGCCGCATGGGCTTATTACCTTCCAGCTGGCGCCACCACCGGCTAAGTATCCAGTCACCACCAAGGCGCCGTTGCTGTACCGCGCCCTGCTCGAGTCTCTCCAGTCGGCGCCGGGGGTACGCGGAGCGGCAGTCTCCAGCGGCATTCCCTTCGGAGCCGGCAACTACACCACCCACCCCATGATCACCACCGGGCAGTCCGTGCTGGCGCCGGGCACAGCTGTGCCCATTGACTGGCGAATCGTGAGCCCCAGCTATTTCAGCACCATGCACATCCCGCTGCTGCGTGGCCGCAATTTCACGGACGCGGATGGCCCGACCGGATTGCACGTCATGATCGTGAGCCAGGCGACGGCAAAGAAATTTTGGGGCGACGCTGATCCCCTCGGGCGAACCTTGACGCGCACGGCCGACCTCAAGACCCCGTTTACGGTGGTCGGCGTGGTCGGCGATGTGCGCAACACGGCGCTGAACCAGAAATCGCCGGCGCTCTACTATCCCATGGCGGCCCGAGTAGCGGGGCTCATGGATGTGGTAGTGCGCACGGAAGGCTCACCGGACGCGCTGCTTCCCAGCCTGCGACAGAAAGTGCACGAACTCGACGCCGAACTGGCCCTGGCCAACGTGCGGACCATGGATGAGTGGATTGCAAACAACGCCGCCCAACCGCGGCTGAACGCAATCCTGCTGGGCGTGTTTGCCGCTGTTGCGCTGTTGATCGCGGCCATCGGCATCTATGGCGTGCTGGCGTACTCGGTGAACCAGCGCACCCGCGAGATCGGCTTGCGCATGGCGCTGGGGGCGCAGCCGGGCGGCGTGTTGCGCCTGATTGTCGCGGAGGGCATGACAATAGGGCTGATAGGGATTGGCATCGGCTTGCTGGGCGGATTGGCACTAGGCCGCGCTGTCGCCAGCTTGGTTTATGGCGTGGCGGTGCATGATCCTGCAACATTTGCCGGCGTGGCGCTCGCGCTGACTCTGGTCGCTCTCGCCGCCTGCGTCATCCCGGCGCGCCGCGCCGCGCGCGTGGATCCAATGGTGGCGCTGAGGTACGAGTAGCAAGCGCAGCTCAGACGGACATCCGTCCCGCGGGTACTCCGCTGCCGACTTGCCAAGGGCCGCCTTCGCACGGGAAACTGGCTGCTCACGATGAAGGTGATAGCCGTAATCCCGGCGCGGCTGGAATCTACACGCCTGGCGCGCAAGGTGCTGCTCCCCATTGCCGGGCAGCCCATGCTGGCGCGCGTTTACCAGGGAGTGCGCGCCGCCTCCGCGCTGGCTGACGTTATCGTTGCCACGGATTCGCAGGAAATTCTTGACCTCTGCGGGGAGCGCGGTTGGCACGCACGCCTGACGTCCGCTTCCTGCCGCAGCGGCACAGAGCGAGTGCACGAAGTTTCGCAGGCCGTAGCCGCCGACGTTTACATTAATGTGCAGGGCGACGAGCCCATGGCCCGTCCGGAGCACATCAACTCGCTGATCGAACTCATGAAGGACAAAGCAGTTCAGGTCGGCACGCTCAAGACCTCGTGCGCCGCGGCCGACATCAACAATCCCCATGCGGTGAAGGTGGTGACCGATGCGGCCGGCCGCGCTCTCTATTTTTCCCGCGCCACCATTCCTTATGATCGCGACCACGCCGGGCCGCGCTACTACAAGCACCTGGGCTTTTATGCCTACCGCAAGGCGGCGCTCGACCGCTTTGTTTCATTACCAGAATCGTCGCTGGAGCGCAGCGAGCGCCTGGAACAGCTGCGCTTTCTGGAGAACGGGATTCCCATACACGTGGCGGAAACGCCCTTCGATACTATCGGGGTGGATACAGAAGAGGATTTGCGGCGCGCGGAGGAAATGTTCAGGAAGTTCCCCACATTTGCCCGCGCGTGACTCAGGATGCCATCAGGCTGATGGTGTGTGCGGCAAATGAGGGGCACCCGCACCTCCTCGTTCTGCTGACTCCTGACTCCTTGTTCTGCAAGCTGGTCTTAGTGGGCGCTGACCGGTTCGCCGTCATCGTGGGCATAGGCGCGCGCGGCCTCAATGCGCTTGGAAATGGCGGGGTGGGAATGGAACAGCACCTCGACCAGGCGCGAAGGCGAGCGCTCGGCCAGGTTCTGGTCGGCCAGCTTGTTCATGGAGCTGATGAAGGGCTGCACGTTGCCGATGGACTCGAAGCAGTACTGGTCAGCTTCGCGCTCTTTCTGCCGCGAATAAGCGTTCAGCACCGGCATGAGGATCAAAGACAGCACAGTTGAAACCAGCGCCAGCAAGGGCAGGTTGGCGAAATCGGCCAGCGATTCAAACATGTGGCGGTCAAACACCGCGTAGCGCAGGACTTCGTTGGCCGCCCAGAAGCCCACAAAGGTGACCCCCACCTCCAGCAGAATGCCCTTCAGAATATGGCGGCGGACGTGGTGGCCCAACTCGTGGGCCAGCACAGCCTCAATCTCGTCGTCGGAATAGTTGGTCAGCAGCGTGTCCGCCAGGATGATGCGCCGCGTCTTGCCCAGCCCGGTGAGGGCCGCGTTGGCTTTCTTGCTCTTCTCCGAGAGCTTCCACTCGTAGACGCCGCGCACGCGCGTGCCGGCGCGCTCGCTCAGGTGCACCAGGCGTTGCTTCAATTCTTCTCTCTGCAGGGGCTGAAACTTGTAGAAAATGGGAAACAGCAGCACCGGCGCAATCTGCGCCAGGGCCACGAACAGCACGATGAATGCGCCCCAGGCTATCAACCACCACTGCCGCGGCCACATGCGCAGCACGTAATAGATGACCTCCACCACAATGCCAGCGAACACCAGGCTGACCAGGAATCCCTTGACCTGGTCCCAGAGCCAGGAACCCAGCTTCTGATTGGATAGATGAAAGCGATGCTCCAGGTAAAAGCCGTAGAGGTCCAGAGCGAAGCCCAGGGCCTTGGCAATCACCAGTAGCATGGCGACGTAGACAAAGACCGCCAGGGAGTAGATCTGCCAGGCGCCGAGATAGGCGAAGTCACGCAGGTCGCGTGTCCAGCCCGTGGCCAGCAGCACCAGCAGGAAGGCCAGGCCGAGGGCGAAGTCGGTAATGCCCAGGCGCCGCTTGATGCGGTTATAACGCCGCGCCTCCGGCGTATCGGCTTGAGTCGTAGTGGCGGTGGGAAAGGTCATAAATAAGCAATCAGCACTCAGCTGTCAGCATTCAGCCCATCAATTCTGGGTTTGTTTCCTTGCTATTCAGCTAGTAAGCCAGTCAGCTCACTGGCTGAATGCTGAGT
>DASYWT010000360.1:0-17663 GCA_035935775.1 Terriglobales bacterium | reverse complement strand
GCTGCTGGGTCTCTCCGCTGCAATGGCAGAGGCCGCCGCCGACACGGTTTCCAGCGAGTACGGCCAGGCCAGGGAAACCAGCGCCTATCTGATTACCACCTGGGAACAGGTGCCCTCCGGCACCGATGGTGGCATAAGCCTGCCCGGCACCCTGGCCGGAATCGCCGCCTCCATCCTCTTGGCGCTCATTTGCGCCGCTGCCGGATTGGTAACCCGCCGCTGGGTCGCGGTGGTTCTGGCCGCCGGCATTCTGGGCATGCTTGCCGACAGCTATCTGGGGGCTTGGCTGGAGCGGCGAGGGCGCTTGAATAACGATCAAGTGAATTTTGTCAGCACCGTTATTGCGGCGCTGCTGGCAGTCGTTCTGGCGCGTTTTTTGTAAGCATTTCCGCCCTGTTACATCCCGCAACAGCAGCACACAACAGCGCCGAGTTTTTGTTGAGGCAACCCGCGGCAGGAAAGCAGGAGAGTTGTTGCGGAAGTGGAACTCGAGTGCCGAATCTTGCGTTTTGCCGTGCCATCCGTAAGTCCATGTCCCTCTGTTCCTTGCGTCAACTTCTTTACGGACGCCAAAATTAATCAAAACTTGGCGACATGGTTCGCATCTGATTTAAAAGAACCAGTGCCCGCGGCGACCCAGCGCGCGAGTTCTCCCAGTCCCGAGTTACAGGCCGAATTGCATGATGAAGTGGAAGACTTTCGTGATTGGTTACGCGCTGGCGCTGGCCTTACTTTTGTTCGCCCAGCATCGTCCGGAGCAGCAGCCCCGGTCGGCGACCTTTGGCCACATTATTGATCTGACGCACAGCATCAACAGCGGCAAGGCTGCGACCCGCCAAGCCAGCCAGGGCTTCCTGGTGCATCCCAGGCCGGCTGCCACACTGGCCCGCTACGAGGTCGCTCAAAAGAGCACGGCGGGGGAATTTCCCACCAGTCTTGATGCGCCGGCGCACGCTTCCGCCAGCTTGTGGAGCGTGGACCAGATACCGCCGGAGCGGCTCTTTGCCCCCCTGGTGATCATTGACGTGCGCCCGCAAGTGCGCCGCGACCCCGATTATCAGCTTAGCGTGGCCGATATCGCGAACTGGGAACAGGCGCATGGCCAGATTCCGCTGGGAGCAGTGGTGATGGCGCAAACCGGCTGGTCATCGCGCTGGAATTCGCCGCCAAGGTATCGCAATGAAGACAACCGCGGCGTCCGGCATTCTCCCGGCTTCTCACTGCAAGCCGCGCAATTCCTGGTGCAAGGGCGCAATGTCGTTGGAATGGGAATTGATGCTGACGGCATTGATGCCGGCGACGCTTCCAACTTTTCGGTTCGCCAATACGCGCTTCTCCACAGCGTGTACCAGCTTCAGAACATGACCAACCTGGCGCAGGCCCCGGCGACCGGAGGCCTGGTGCTGGTGGCTCCCGCCAAGCTGCGCGGCAGTTCCTCAGCGCCGGTGCGCGTGCTGGCGCTGGCGAGGTAGCGGAGAGCAGGCAGCCCACCGCTGAGTAATTAGCCATTAGCAATTAGCATTTAGCCATTTCACATTGTCGTCAAAGCGAACAACGTGCAGCGACTAAGTGCTAAATGCTATTTGCTGGTTTTGGGCTGAGTGCTGACTGCTGAGGGCTGGGTTTAATCAATCACTGGGCTCATCCGTGCTGGCTGACTGCTCCTCGCGGATGCCCACGAAGCGGTAAAAACGCGCCTTGCCCTTGTGTTTCCAGTAGTGCGAGTCGTAATAGTCCACGCCCAGGCCCGAGTTCAGCGAACTGTAGAACGAACGCTGATCCGGATCCACCACAATCCCGGAGTGCGTGCGCCACACCACCAGGTCGCCGGGCTGGGGATTTTTGACAGACCTGAAGCCCGGCGCCCCACGATAGAGGTCGAGTGAATCCACATAAGGATAGGCCAGGCCGGCGTCCACATACACATCGTGCACCAGGTGGGAGCAGTCGGGTCGCGTGCGATGGGTGTGCGAAAAATTCAGGGCGGCAGCAATAATGGCCATGCCTTCTCGTGCCGGCGGCTTCGCCGGGCGCTTGTGATGGCGGTGTGAGCCCCAACCGGGCAGCGCCTGTCCCAAAAGGGCCACCGTCATAATTCCCACCGCTACTCTGCTGGTTGCCAAGATTTCCATTCTGATGCTGAATTTCAATTTCGGGGATGGTTACTCCGGTTCCGGGGCTACCGGAATTTTGGCCCGGGAGCTTCGCTTCGCATGTGACAGGAAATAAATGAGTTCTGACACGACAATTAACGTGTGACGAGAAAGATGTCGGTGGGGTGAAGCGACTCCTCCGAGCGGCGCCGTTTCGCCGAAAGATTAAACCGGATTCATACCTCGAATCCCAGACGCCACAGCATGTAGCTGAGGGCCTCGCGCGCGACCAGAAACGAGCGCTCCCAGAAGGAGCGGGGCAGCGAATCAGGGCGTGGGGCGGCGTAAGCCGTCACACCTTCGCCCTCGAGCATGCGCTTGATGCGAAAGACGTGGTAGGCGTCGCTGACGGCCAGGCAGTTGTGCAGGCGGTTGGTCTTCATGATCACGGCCACGCGCTGGGCGGACTGCACCGTATCGGAACTCTGCGTCTCCGCGATCAGGTCGCTGTCGGGAATGCCGAGCGAACGCAGGTAGTCGCGGCCGACACCGCCTTCGCTATAGATGGGATCGTAGCCGTAGCCGCCGGTCGTAATGACCACCGGCGCGAGGCCTTTGCGAAAAAGCTGGTAAGCGTGATCGAGACGGGCGCGATAGATAGGAGAGGGACGGCCCGCATACTCGGCCGCTCCAAAGACCACGATGGCCGAGGCTGTGCGGGCTTCGTCGCGGCGGGCCTGCCGCAAGATGCGGCCACAGGTAATCCCGAACCAGCCCACCAGGCAGACGAGGACGCAGGCTGCAATCCAGGCTACACGGTGCTGGCGGCGAGTCCGATCAGCAAGATCAGCACTCATCCTTCGGCAAAAAACTTGGAAATTTCCTGGCTGGGAATAGCGCCTTCGCGCAGCACCTTCCAGCGAGCATCGGAATCGGTCAGGTCCACGATGGTGGACGCCACTTCGCGCGGCGAGGTTCCGCCATCAATGATAATGCCAATGCGGTTCTGCAACTGGTCGCGCACTTCAATCGCCGTGGTGCATTCGGTGGCGCCGCTCAGGTTGGCGGAGGTGGCGGTTACGGGAATGCCCGCCGCCTGGATCACAGCCACCGGAATAGCGGCCGCGGGTATGCGCAGGGCTACGTTGCCCGTATTAGCGGTCACCTTCAGCGGCAGCTTGGAGGCGGCGCGCACGATGATGGTGAGCGGCCCCGGCCAAAAGCGCCGCGCCAGCGCGTAAAACTCCGGGGGCAGCGGCCGGGCCAGTTCCTCCGCCTGTTCGATGTTCTCGATCAGCAACGACAGCGGCTTGTGGCGGGAGCGGGTCTTGATTTCGTATACCCGGTCCACGGCCCGCAAGTTGAAGGGGTCTGCGGCCAGGCCGTAGAAGGTATCGGTAGGCATGCCCAGAACTTCGCCTTGACGGATCTGTTGCGCAACATAGCTCACCAGCGACGGCTCAGGACGCTCCTGGCTTATTTTTATGATTTCCGGACGCAATAGGGTCCTTCCCTGAGATCAGCTTGAAAACGCGAACGCTAACACAAGCCCGCGCAACCCGCAAGTTGGCGGGGCCGCGGCGTATGATGCATGCGAGCCTTCTACCAACAGCTTAGAAGGATAGCATTCCGATGAAGAACGCGCAGGTGGAGCGTTTGCGGCCTGTGTCCGGCCGGCACAATGCGCTGATCAAGGAAGTGCGTCGTGCGTTTGCCCAGGGTCAACCGACCGCCGAGGGCGACTGCGCCGTGGAAGGCATGCGCATAGTTGAAGAAGCCATCCGCAGCGGGCTTCGCCTGCGCGCCGTGCTCTTCAGTGGGTCGGGCCAGGCCCGCGCCGGACGTCTGATACCGCAACTGGCCGCCCAGGTCGAAACGCTGCTGCTTCCCGATAAGCTGTTTACCAGCGTGGTGCCAAGTGAAACTCCGCAAGGAGTCGCCGCCCTGGTGCGGATGAAATCGTTCACATTCGAAGATGTGCTTGCTGGAGATAAGGATCCCCCGCTGGTCGTTGCAGTCGCAGGCGTACAGGATCCCGGAAACCTGGGCACCATCCTGCGCTCGGCGGAGGCTTTTGGGGCAAGCAGCGTGCTGCTGGGCGAAAACACGGTCAGCGCGTATAACTCCAAGGTAGTGCGGGCGTCTGCGGGGTCCATTTTCCGGATTCCCCTTGTGAAGCAGGAATTGAAGACTGCGCTGCCGGTGCTGCGCGAGCATGGATTACGCCTGCTGGCAACGTCGTCTCATAAGGGAACGCCGCTTCCTGAGGTTGAACTCACCGCTCGCCTGGCGCTCCTGGTGGGCAGCGAGGGCGCCGGGTTGGGGCATGAAATCATGACCCAGGTGGACGAGGTGGTGGCGATTCCGCATTCGCCTAGAGTTGAGTCGTTGAACGCAGGCGTGGCGGCGTCCATTGTGCTGTACGAAGCCGCGCGGCAAAGATCTTTTCACCACAGAGACACAGAAAAACGGTAGTTGGTAGTTGGTCGTTAGTCGTCCGTCGTCAGTCCTTAGACGGCGCTTGGCCCGGACACTCAATTTACGGCTAACTACCAGCTACCAGCTACTAACTGCCTGAAACTCATGAACCTCTTTCAGCCCATACCGGGCGATGACTCCGCCGACCGCACGCGGCCGCTGGCCGACCGCACGCGGCCGCTGGCCGACCGCATGCGCCCGCGCACCCTGGAGGAGTTCCTCGGCCAGGAGCATCTGGTGGGGCCAGGCAAGCCGCTCCGCGCGCAGATTGACCGCGACGATACCGGCTCCATCATCTTCTGGGGCCCGCCGGGCGTGGGCAAAACCACGCTGGCCAAAGTGATTGCGCGCCTCACTCGCGCCGAGTTCATCGAGTTTTCCGCGGTGCTCTCCGGCATCAAGGAAATCAAGCAGGTGATGGCCGACGCTGACAAGGCCCGCCAGTACGGCACCCGTACCATCGTTTTCATTGATGAAATCCACCGCTTCAACAAAGCGCAGCAAGATGCCTTTCTGCCGTACGTGGAAAGCGGCGCCATCCGCCTGATTGGCGCCACCACGGAAAATCCATCGTTTGAAATTATTTCCGCGCTGCTCTCACGCTGCCGTGTGTACACGCTTCATCCGCTCACCGAAGAGCAGATCATTACGCTGTTGCGGCGCGCTCTGGCCGACAAGGAACGCGGCCTGGGCGAAATGCGCTTGCAGGTGGGCGAGGAAGCACTCGCCCGCATTGCCGCTTATTCCAGCGGCGACGCGCGCAGCGCCTACAACGCGCTCGAGGTCGCCGCCGGGCTTGCCCTGCAGGCGAATGGCGGCAAGCCGGGCGCGGAGATCAGCAACGCCATCGTGCAGGACGCGCTGCAGAAGCGGGTGCTGCTCTACGACAAGGCCGGGGAGGAGCACTACAACCTGATTTCGGCGCTGCACAAGTCGGTGCGCAACAGCGACCCCGATGCCAGCCTCTACTGGCTGGGCCGCATGCTGGAAGCAGGCGAGGATCCCCTGTACATTGCCCGCCGCCTGGTGCGAATGGCGGTGGAGGACATTGGGCTGAGCGATCCCCAGGCGCTGCCGCTCACCGTCGCCGCGCGCGATGCGGTGGACTTCATCGGCATGCCGGAGGGCAACCTGGCCCTTGCCGAAGCGGCCGTGTACCTGGCCCTGGCCCCCAAATCCAACGCGCTCTACACCGCTTACGGCGAGGTACAGCAGGACGTCGAGCAGACGGTGGCTCAACCCGTTCCCCTGCACCTGCGCAACGCTCCCACCGGTCTGATGAAGTCCATGGGCTATGGCAAGGATTACCAGTACGCGCACAATCTCGAAAGCAAGGTGGCGGACATGCAGTGTCTGCCCGACAACTTGCGCGACCGGGAGTACTATCGGCCGACCGCCGAGGGGGCGGAACGACGCCTCCGTGAACGCATGGAGGAAATCAAAAAGCGGCGCACCGAAGCCGCGGAGCGAAGGCCCAAGCGGGATAAAAAAGAATCGTAATGGTTCTTCGGGAAATCCAAGGTCAGGAGTCAGGAGTCAGGAGTCAGGAGTCAGGAGTCAGGAGTCAGGAGTCAGGAGTCAGGCAGAGGTTTTGCTGAGACCTGACTACTGAGTCCTGACTACTTGTTCGCGTTGCGATGGCCACCTATCCGAGACCGATTACCGAAGCTATCTCCGCCCCCTTTTCATCCGACGACAGCGAGGGTCTACTCCTGCTGCACCGCGCGGCGCGGGAGATGGGCTCCATCCTCGATCTCGAACTGCTCATCGAGCGCATCGTGCACGACGTTTCCCGCTGGTTCGGCGTTCTGGAAGCCAACATTTACCTGCGGGAAGGCAAAGACATGACGCTGGCGGCGGTGCACGGCTGCTCACTGCACCACAAAGGGCACGCTCTGCCGCTGGGCACAGGAATCGTAGGCCACGTGGCCCTCACTGGCCGGATGCATTACGCTCCTGACGTCCGCATGGATCCTTATTACCTGCCTTGCGAACCGGACACTCGTTCCGAAGTTGGTATCCCTCTGAAAGTGGAGGGCGAGCTGATCGGCGTTTTCACCGCGTCTCATCCCGACGTGGACGCCTTCTGCAAAGAAAAACTGCAACTGCTGCAGGCGCTGGGCTGCCATATCGAGGTTGCGGTGCAGAATGCCCGCCTCTTCCGCGAGCAACGCCTGGCACGGCAGCGCATGGATCGCGAGGCGCAGGAGGCCCGCCAGATTCAGGAGGCGCTGTTCCCCAAGAGTTCTCCCCTTGTTCCCGGCTACAAGATCACCGGCTTTTCCGTTCCTGCGGGCGCAGTGGGCGGCGATTGGTATGACTTCATTCCCCTTTGCCGGGACCGCTGGGGGCTGGTGCTGGCGGACGCTTCCGGCAAGGGCACGGCGGCGGCCCTGATGATGTCGGCCGCGCGCGGCATTCTGCGCTCGCTGGCGGAAAATTGCGCCCAGCCTGGCGAGGTGCTCGACTGCTTGAACCGGTTGTTGCTCAATGACTTTCCCACCGGCCGTTTTGTGACCATGCTCTACGCGGTGCTCGACCCGGCAGCACGTACCTTGACGATCGCCAATGCCGGCCATCCCTGGCCGCTGCTGGTCAACGGCGGCGCCGCGCAGGTGATCAACGGCGCTAACGGTCTGCCCATAGGATTTGCCCAGGAGAGTTTTTCGCAAACGCAGGTCGAGCTGCCACCAGGTTCGCGCGTGCTGTTCTACAGCGACGGCATCAGCGAGGCGGAAGACGGCAGCGGTGAAGACTATGCTAGCCGCCGGTTGGAGCAATTGCTCACGTCCCAGCGTGAAATTTGCGCGGAAGAGGTTTTGGATGACGTTCACGCCTTCGTTGCCGGCCGCGGATTGCAGGACGACGCAACGGCCATCGTGGTGAAAGCGGAGTAAGACAGATCTTACTCACCCCGCCAGCAGGTCTTCCTTGACCTTCGCCTCTCTCACCAGCTCCCAGTTGCCGTCCTCGGTGCGCCAGAACAAGGCCACAGGGCCGGCCCCGCCATATTGCTCCTCCCCGCACACGCAGGTCACGTAGCCGCGCGCCGGAGGCCCGGGGGTAGTGTCCGTCAGCAACAACAGTTCCCGCCCACAATGCTTGCAACGCCAGGGCCCAACCGGAATAACATTCCTGCCCAATTCCACCATGCTCGTCCCCTTATCGAAAGCGGGCGCGGTGCTCCTTCAATATGCACCGGTCCATGACCACGAACAGGCCGGCCTTCCGGGCTTTGGCCGCGGCCGCTTCATGAATTACTCCCTCTTGCATCCAGATGGCGGGAACTCCTAACTGGATGGCCTGGTCCACAACTTCGGGAACAAATTCGGAACGGCGGAAGATGTTCACCACGTCAATGCGCTCGGAAACGTCTCGCAGTGAAGCATATGGCTCCTCGCCCAGCACAGCGTCGTGCAGATTGGGATTCACGGGAATGATGCGGTAGCCCTGGCTTTGCATATACGCGGAGACGCCGTAACTGGGGCGCAGCGGGCTGTTGGAAAGGCCGACCACGGCAATGGCCTTGGCTTGTTTCAGTAGATCGGTAATGGGATCCCGGGCGGCAACGGGCATGACTGCTCCTCGGGAGAGATTGTATAGCAGGGCAGCCGCCCGCTTCGTCAGCGCGCAGCTTCGTCCCAGGATGTATTGTCCTTAGCACATGTCATGTTGAGCGAGGGCGCACGCCCGAGTCGAAACACCCCTGCGTACCTGTAATCCAGCCGCACTGCCCACTTTAATTTCTAGAGCACAAGATGACGAGAGCAACAATGGGAGAACTCCCTGGAATGGCTTGGGTGGACGGGAAAACGCAGGGGTCCTTCCACTCGTGCTCCCCTTCGGCTTTGCTCAGGGCAGGCTTTCGGGTTCGCTCGGTCGCACACGGTCAGGATGACAGTGTGGAAAAATTCGCACTCTAAAAAAGAGTTCGTCTTAAAACGGGCTATCTCCTGCGGGTGTCCGACTTTTGCACAAAGAGTCGCAGCGCGGCTTTGCGCACTGTGTCCGGAACTTCCTTGTTGATGGAAAGGCTCTTTAAGTCGCTGAGAAGCAGGTTGTTGACCAGGCCAAGGGCGAGGTCAATGGGCACCTTGGGATTGAAGGCCAGGTTGCGCTGGATGCGGTAATTCTTCACGAACTTGCGCTTGCTGGAAAGACCGCGGAACACTACCTCCTGCACGTTTTTCATGCTGGCGAACATTTCCGCTTCCGTGTCGGTCAGCTTGGGAGACTCCAGCACCGCTTGCGGCACCACCTTGGCGCCGTCGCGGACCAGGATGAAACGCTCGTCCTTGCTGCCCTTCATCGCCAGCTGCACGCGCTCCCCCACTTTCAAGGCGGCGATCTTCTGCAGCACGCTCTTCGCCTTCTTTTCCTGTTCGGGCGCGGGAGCAACGGCAGCAGCGTGCCCGGCAGCAGCCGCGGTCACCGCAACCGGGGCTTCGGGAGGAATGTCGGTTTCCTCGATGCCGCCAATCACGTGGAAGGGCTTGCCCTCGTCGGCTGCGATTTCCGCGGCATGCTCGGCCAGGAACGCCCTGATTTCTTCGTCGTTGGCTATCGAATCTGAATCCGCAGCTTGATTTTCTGCCGGTTGCGATGCCGCAGGAAGCGCTGCCAGCAGGCTTTGGATGTGGACCCTCTCCGCATCGTGCAATTCGCGGTTGCCGGCCAGCGCTTGCAAGACGACACGTGACTTGCCCACCCGCGGACTGGCCAGCATTTGTCCGGTCACCTCGCGTCCGGCGGCAGCGGCAATCTCGGCCAGCTTCGCCTCAGGCACCGCGGGATTCTCCAACAGCGCAGCAAACAGGCCGGGGCGGCGGTTGCGCGGGTCCACCATGTAGTCCAGGACTTCACGCGGGGTGTGGGGATCGGAAGCCGCGGCCAGACAAGTCGTTTCATCCCAACTGGCCAGCGTCATGCGCGCCTGCTCGGTAAAAACCGGGTTCTGGGTCAGAAGAACCAGAATTTCGATCATTTCCGCCGGCGGCACAGAGAGAGCGCCCTTGGCGGCAGCGCGCAGCAGGTTGGGCGGCACCGCCGATTGCCGAATCATGTCCACCATTCGCGCCATACTGATCAGTCCCCTGTGGCTGCGCGGCCGTTGCTGGCCACCTGACGTTCCAGTTCCGTGACCACCCGGTCCAGTTCATCCACCAGGCGGTTGCTGCCGGCGGCGCGAAACGCTTCCACCAGCGACCGGTAATACCAGAGCGTGCCCTCTTGCCCGCCCCGGAACCGTTTCCACACCTCATCGCCATGCTGGCGATAGTCAGCAAGAATGTCACGGGCATTGTGCAACTTATCGGCGGCGGAAATCAGGCGCGCGTCCGCTGACTCATTGCGAATCGCAGCGATATAGCGGGTTTTGCGGTCCTTCCAGGGAGGCTTGGGGATGGTATCGGCATCGGTGCAGGCTTCCACCAAACGAGCCACGCGCTTGCCGAAGCGGCGCTCGATTTCGCGCAGCGTCGGCTTGCCGCCCTGGTCCTCGACGGCATCGTGCAGCAGGGCGGCAATGGCCATGTCCTCGTCGCCGCCTTCCGCCAGCACAATAGACGCCACACCCAGCAGATGGGCGACATAGGGCACACGCGTGCCCTTGCGCGCCTGCTGCGCATGCAGTTCGGTGGCGTAGCTTAGCCCGTCCAGGAACCGCTGGCCGAGCACCGGGTTGGGCGGCTCGTGATGGTGAAGGTGAGGCTTTTTCTCGGCTTTCATCTACAAAACAGAGTAATACAGACCGCCCACGAGAGGGGTATCCCGGTCTGATTACGTCCGTAATAGGACCCTGGTGTATGCCGATTCCACGCACCGCACCGCACGGACCAGCAGCCACGCTGCGTGAAGCCATCGTCATCGTTCAGCCACGTTGCTTCTAAGTGACTGTCATGTTGAGCGAGGGCGTATGCCCGAGTCGAAACAACCCCTAGGTCGCCTATCTGCCGCGCTGCCAGAAGGAATTTTCAGAGAGCTCCTTCGCTGTGCTCAGGATTTCGGCTGGCGGCTCAGACGCCGCCAAAACGCCTCAACTTCGACTTCACAGGCCGTTTCGTAAGCGAACCGTCCGGCTGCGCTCAGGATGACAGATCTACGCTATTACTACTCGCAGCAGCGGTCATCGCAGCAGCGTTCGCCGCGCAGGCCTTCCACGCCTTCGTGGGCAATGAGCGGGACCATGACCAGGGCGGCGACGGGATCGGCCCACCACCAGCCCAGCAGCGCGTTCAGCAGCAGGCCGGCCAACAGAATGAGCGAAAGATAAAAGCAGAAGTCAGTCTGGCGGGAGTCGGCGCGCATGGCGCCGCTGTTGAGCTGGCGGGCCACCTGGCGCTTGGCACGTGCCAGCAACGGCATTGCAATCAGGGAAGCAATGGCCACGCCAATGCCAAAAAGGCTTTCCTGGGGAGCTTCGCGGACCAGAATACCTTTGATCGAATCGAAGACCACATAGGCGGCAAGAGCAAGAAAGCAGACTCCCACCAGGCGCAGGGCGCGATGCTCGGCGTGCTCGCGGCGATGTGGGTCATGTTCGGCACGCAGGCGCCAAAGCAGCACTGCGCCGGAAGAGACCTCAATCACCGAATCCAGTCCGAAGCCGACCAGGGCGATGCTGCCTGCGAACAAGCCAGCCAGCAGTGCGGCGACAGCTTCGGCCGAGTTCCAAGCAATGGTGAAGTACTCCAGGCGGCGGCCTCGGCGGACGGCGAGAGATCGGGTGATTGCGTAATCGGGTAATTGAGTAACTGGGTTCGGCGGTTGCGAAGCATCAGCCATAGTACCCCGATTGCGAACCGTAGCGCCGGCATCTTGCCGGCTGTCGCGCGCGCATCTTGCGCCCCGCAGGGGCAGCCGCCGGGACGGCGGCGCTACAACTTCAGTTTTTGCCGCTCTCGCCGCGCCGCATGCGCAGGTACGCCCGAATGAACGGATCAATGTCCCCGTCGAGCACCCGGTCCACGTCGCCCACCTCTTCTTTGGTGCGGTGGTCTTTGATCAGCCGGTAGGGCGCCAGCACGTAAGATCGAATCTGCGAGCCGAAATCAATATCCAGTTTTGATTCTTCCACCTTCTTGGAGGCCTCGCGCTTCTTTTCCAGCTCGTGCTCGTAGAGCTTGGAACGCAAGATGCTCATGGCGCGTTCCCGGTTTTTGTGCTGCGAGCGCTCGTTCTGGCAGCTGACCACAATTCCGGTGGGGTTATGGGTGATGCGCACCGCGGAATCGGTAGTATTGACGTGCTGTCCGCCCTTGCCGCTGGAGCGGTAGGTATCCACCCGCAAATCTTCCGGCTTAATTACGATCTCGATACTCTCATCAATCTCCGGCGAAACGAACACGCTGGCGAATGATGTATGCCGGCGCTTGGCCTGGTCGAAGGGCGAAATACGCACCAGGCGGTGCACGCCAATTTCGCTGGTCAGCAGCCCGTAAGCGTACTGCCCGTTTACGCTGAAGGTGGCCGACTTGATGCCCGCTTCCTCGCCCGGCTGGTAGTCGTTGAGCACGGTTTCAAATCCGTGACGTTCTCCCCAGCGCAGGTACATGCGCAGCAGCATTTCCGCCCAGTCCTGCGATTCGGTGCCGCCGGCGCCGGGGTGAATGGTGACAATGGCGTTGCGGGCGTCGTTTTCACCGGAAAGCAGGGTCTCGGTCTCGATGCGGTCCACCGTCTCGCGCAGAGCGGCAATTTCGCGCTTCAGATCGGCGGCGACGTTTTCGCCTTCGCGCGCCAGTTCCAGGTAGGCGGCAATGTCATCGCTGCGGCGCGCCAGGTCGGACTCTGTGGCCAGCACGTCTTCCAGGCGCTTGCGCTCCCGCATTACCCTTTGCGATTCCTGGGGATTGGACCACAGGTTTGGGTCGGAGGCCTTCTTCTCAATTTCGCTCAGTTGCTGGCGCAGCCGGTCTGCGTCAAAGATACTCCCGGAGATCGCGCACCTTGTCCTTCAGCGCGACGTACTCTTGCTCGTGCTCTTCAGCCATTTAAGAAGAAACCGTCCTGGAGGGAACTCGGTAGCGCCACAAAAGCGCTCCCACAGAAATTATCGCACACAGCCAGGCGAACCAGTCGCCGTGACGCGTGTAGAAGGCGGTTCCATTCACCAGAGCGTAAGGCGCTTCCAGCGCGGCGCGCTGCTTGCGCGGCAAGTGAGCCACGACGCGGCCGTAGGGATCAATGGAGGCGGTCAGGCCGGTGTTGGTGTCGCGCAGCAGCCAGCGGTCATTTTCCACCGCCCGCATGCGCGCCTGGTTCAGGTGCTGGGCCCAGGCCCCGGTATCGCCGTACCAGCCGTCGTTGGAGATGTTGACGAATACCTGGCCGCCGTTGCGGGCGAACTGCCGCACTTCGTCGGGGAAGACTGATTCGTAACAGATAAAGACGCCGAGTTTGTACCCATCCACCACCAGTGGCTCGCGGGAGGAGCCGCGGCCAAACTCTCCCACCGCCTGGGTGAGTCCCCCCGCAAACCCGAAAATGGACTTGAAGGGTACATACTCGCCGAAAGGCACCAGATGGATCTTGTCGTAGCGTGCCACCCACTGCCCCTGCGGCGACATCAGCGCCGCCGAGTTGTAGGCCTGACCGGTCCCGGCGGGAACGCCTGCATCCTCTCCCAGGCTCCCCGCCACCACGTAAGAGCGGTCCTTCGCGGCCACGGCAGCAATAGCTTGGCGAAATCGGGCATCATTGACGTAGAAAGGCGCCGGAGATTCCGGCCAGACCACCAGGTCGGGCTTGTGCCCGCCCGCAGTCTCTGGGGGAACACTGAGCCGGCTCAGGTCGCTGATGGTGTCTTGAAAGTACTGCGCCGTCCAGTCATCGGAAGGCAGAATCGGAATGTTCTCCTGCACCAGGAGGGCGGTGTGGTCGGCGTGCAGGGGCGCGGGCCGGATCAGCATGAGCAACTGCAGCACCGCCGCCGCCACCACAGCATCAATCAGGATGACCTTGCGCTTCTCGCGTCCCACCAGGAAGGCGGCGGCGAACGCCGTGTTCACCAGCATGATTTCAAACGACACTCCGTAAACGCCGGTGATGGTGGCCAGCCGGCTCAGCGAAATATTATTCACCTGCGCTGTCCCCAGAAGGTCCCAGGGAAAGCCGGTGATGCGCGTGCGTGCCAACTCCAGCGCAACCCACACAAACGGGCTGAGAAACAGAGCGCGACGCGAAGCCCCAGGCCTGCCACCCGCCAGCAGCGCCACGGTCAGCCCAAACAAGCCTTCATAGAGCCCCAGGTAAAGGCAGAACAGCACCAGAATGCCGGCGGCTGCCGCCGCGCTCAAGCCGCCATAAAGATGCATGGTGTGGTACACCCAGTAGCAGGTGCCGGCAAACCAGATGATGCCGCTTACGTACCCCAGCAGAAATCCCTGAAGGGGTGTGGCCGGCAGCAATTTCTGTGACAGGCTCGCGGGCAGTCGGATGTCCGCGGGCTCGCGCGCGCGCAACACCGCCACCAGCAGCGGCGCAAGGGCAACCCAGCTCAGCGGGTACAGGTCAGGCAGGGGGAATGCCAGGATCTGCAGGACGCCAGACAAAATGGCCAGCAGCCAGGCGTCGCGGTGGATTTGCCTCACCGTTGAAGCATAGCAAAAGGTGGCTGAATAGCTGGCTAGCGGATTAGCTAACTAGCTCGTAGACTGACCGTCCCACTTTTCATCGATTGTCATCCTGAGCGTTGCGCGACCGAGCCTCGCCGAGGAAGCGCGGCGAAGGACCCGCTTTTCGAGGTGTGGGAATATTGCTCGCATCTCGCCAGAAGAAAGACGTTATGCTGAAGGTTTTAGCCCCGAAGCATCTCGCGTGCACCACCTCAACCTCGAATTTGTGGCGCGGGCGCCCTCGCCCGCGACCAGTGACGCGAGATCGGCTAGTCAGCTCGTCAGCCGCTTTCTGCGATACCGGTTGAACTCGTGATCGCCCACTTTGCGGCAGCTTATCCAGCTCCACCAGGGCGCGTTGTCGGCTGTAAACCCAGGAGCGCTGAAGGTTGTGGGGCGCAGCCGGGCCGGGCCTTCCAGCATCCCGACCTCCTGCTCCTGGGGAATGATTTGCCCAGCCTCCACCGGCGAGATGGTTAGAAACTTTTCGTCAATCAGGCCGGCACGCGACATATAACCGTAGAGCGTCGGGCCGCCCTCGCAGAGCAGCCGGTGAATGCCCAGCTCCCGCGTCAGCAGCCGCATGGCCGCCGGCAGGTCAACCAAGTTGCCTTCACCGGCCACCAGGATGCGAACGTGTGGATGAGCTACCTGCTGCGGCACCAGCTTGGCTGCGCCCGCGCGGCTGGTCAGAATCACGGCGTCCACCTTGTCACCGTCGAACACCGCGTAGTCGGCAAGCTTGAGCGCGGCAGAGCCGGTCACAAAAATAATGGTTTCACGCCGCCTCCCCAGCCGCGCACGCAGCTCGCGCAGTTGCGGATCTTCAATCGCGTAGATGGCGCCGCGGCTGGTGGGACCGAGCACGGCCTTCTCCACGGCCAGGGTTTTGCTGCCCAGCAGGAGCGCGTCCGCGTGCGCGCGCAGGAGGTCCATGAGCCAGCGGTCCTCGGCCGAACGCGAAATGTCGCTGCCCAACGCATGCTCGCCTTTCCAGGATGCGATGCCGTCCAGCGTCTGCACGAAATTCGCAAATATCCAAGGACGATCCGCCGGCGGCGCAGGGAAGCCGAGCTTGCCGTAGAAAGTGTAGGCCGGATGTTGCAGGGAGCTCTCTTCGCCGTGGTCGAACAGGACTTCAAACTTGCGCATGCACCGGCCCGATCTTCTGGCGCACGAAGTCCACGATCTCCGAGGTGATGTAAGACGGCGGGGTGATATAGAAAATGCGCTTGCCAGCCAGTTGCGTCCGCGAAACCTGGCTCCAGGCAGGCTCTTTGTGGCCGTTGGCGGCGGGATCGTGCAGCACCACCGCGTCAGCGCGATCGAGATAACGGCGGGCAGATTCTTTGAAATCGGCAACGGCGAAATCGAGCACCGTCAGGTAAACGTCCGGCCGCAGGAAGCCGATCACGCTATTGGACTCGATAATTACGTTTTCATCGGCGGCGATGCGCTGCTGAAATGCCGGCATTACTTCTTCCAGCTTCCCCTGCCGGCAGCGCACCCACAGCCCCTTGGCAGCCCCGGCCGCGAGAAAGCGCGAGGTATCGGAGTCGCCCTCGCCGTCGTAGACCTGGGTGATCGCCCAGGGATGCTCATCATCCTGGCAGGCACAAGGCTTGCCATCCACGGAGCACACGCCGTGTCCGTACTGGCTGATCTTGACCGCCGTCCAATTGCGTTCGCGCAAAGCGGAGATCAGGCCGGCCATGAGGCTGGTCTTGCCTACGTTGCGCGTGTGTCCGCCGATGACGATTAACGACATAGCTTTCTAGCCGACTGGCTGTCTAGCTGATTAGCTTTTTGCTTCAGCCGCTTAGCTTTCAGCTCTCAGCTGTCAGCCCTTTTAGGCTCGCCTACTGGATACTTGGTACTAGGTACTAGGTACTGCTTTTCTTCCCCAGCCGCGCCAGCACCGCCAACTCCTTCAGATATTGTCGCAGGGGCCGCGCCGGAGTGCCCCAGAACACCATGCCTGGCCCGCGGACTGTTTTCTTAGGGAGCACGCCGCACTGCGAGCCCAGGATCACTCCCTTGGCAATGCGAGCATGGTCGCCAATGCCCACCTGGCCGCCAATCACCGCGCCGTTCTCCACCGTGATGCTGCCGGAAAACCCGGTCTGCGCAGCAATTACCACATCTTCTCCGATGCGTACATTGTGGCCCACGTGCACCAGATTATCCAGCTTTGTGCCCCGGCCGATGACCGTAAGGTCCAAGGCCCCGCGGTCCACGGTGGTATTGGCGCCGATTTCCACGTCGTCGGCAATCTCCAGCCCGCCAATTTGGGGAAACTTTTCGTAGCGCCCGGTAGCGGGATCACGCACATAGCCGAAACCGTCGCTGCCCAGCACCGCGCCGCTATGGACGATAACACGGTTACCCAGCCGCACCCCGGGATAGATGGTCACGTTAGGCGCAATACTGCATTCGTTGCCCATCCGAACTTCATGCCCGATGACGCTGCCGGCGCCGATACGGGTACGGTCGCCGATCACGACTTTCTCGCCGATTACCACCGCAGGCTCGACGGCAACATGGCGTCCTAAGCGGGCGGAATCTTCGATGACGGCGGAAGAGTGAATCCCTGGCTCGTAGGACCGGGGCGGACACAACACCCGGGCAGCGCGGGCAAAGGCCAGCTTGGGATGGGCCGCAATCAACAGAGGCTTGGAAGGGTTAGCGAGGGACGCGAACTCGCCGGCTATGACCGCCGTGGCGCCGGAACTCAAAGCTGAGGCCAGCGCCGCTTCGTCCTCTGCAAACACCATGTCGCCGGGTTTGGCCGAGGCGATGCTGGCCACGTTTTCAACTTCAAACCCGTCATCGCCCACAAGTCGAGCTGCAATCTGTCGCGCCACCGCCGCCAGGGTAGTTTTCATGCCAGTGTTTTATACATGCGGCACGCGGAAGGCAAATTTAGTGGGCAATGGGCAGTGGGCAGTTGTCAGTTCGCAGAACCTAGTACCCAGTTCCCAGTTGTCCATACTAGGTTACCGGTTCATCTTTGGCTTTCGGAAGGGCACAGCTTTAGCTGTGCCGTATACGCCAGAAGGAACGCGGGCTTCAGCCCCTGAGGGTAGCAACGCAGGCAGCTTTGTTACGCACCCGGAGCCCTTCGATAGACGCGGAAAACGCAAGAATAAGGCTATGGTGGGCAGTTGCTTCATGGCTCACGTTACTCGATAACAAACGAACGCACGCTTCCGAAGATTACGTAAGTCATTTCATCTCATCCTCCGGCGAGGGTCGTGTGCCGCATCACAGCCGTAGAATATCTTTGAGGGCACGTTGGAAAAGAAGCTTTTCTGGATTATTTTTCTCGGGCTGAGCCTGCTGGCGGATGTCTTTCTGCCGTTCTTCTGGGGCATGGTGGCCACCTTGCCCATTGTTGTCCTCAGTTGGTGGCTGGTTTACCGCAGCGGTTGGCTGTGTTGAACCAGTTGTCAGTTGTCAGTTCTCGGTTCTCGGTTCT
>DASYWT010000359.1:0-8828 GCA_035935775.1 Terriglobales bacterium | reverse complement strand
CATCGAGCGTTTGCAACGCGCCGGCATCGTGCAGCGGCTAGGAGAGGCAAAGCGCGATCGCGTCTATTGCGCCACTATCCTGCTTGAAATTCTTGAGCAGCCGGCCCAACTTCGGCCGCCCGCCAATCGCTATTGATCGCCGCATAAGTTGCACAAGTAATGTTCCTAAGCTCTGTTTTCTTGTTTGTCATCCTGAGCGAGGGCGAACCGAGCGAATGCGAGAGCCTGCCTTGAGCTTGCCGAAGGGGAGCCCGAGTCGAGGGACCTCGCGTTTGTAGAACTCAGCGCCGCGTGCGGGGCACATCGGGCATTACTGGTGCAGGAGTCAAGGAGGGTCTGCCGCTACCCTCGAGTACCTTTAATCCCCAGGCTCTGCCGCTGGGACCTGCCGATCCGCAAGTAGCGTTTTTCGCACCGGATCGGTGTGAAGGGTCGAGCAGGGCTTCCAGCCCTGCAGCCAAACCGGCTAACAGTCTCCGGCTTCAGCCGCTGAGGTACTTGTGAGCATTAGAGAAAAAAGGGCAACCGCGGGTAAGCACCTCAGGGCTGAAGCCCGCTTCAGAGTGGCGGTTTCACGCAGGCCTGAAGGCCTGCTCCACCCTTCATGAGCACTCCCGGCGCCCTCGGAACGCGACTAAGCATGTAGTCTCTTGACCAGTAACATCTGCGGACGCGGGTTCGACTCCCGCCGCCTCCGCCAACCTTTCTCTTTTCGAAACAATCAGTTAGGGCAGTGCTGGGTTCGATATACGTACGGTTCCCATCACGACATTCGGAAGCTGCCGAAGTTCGCGTGGATAAATCCGAAGCACTTGGTGTACGGGGAGAGTGGCCACCGGGCGGAATGGAAGCTGGCGATGGGAACGGAGAAAAAGGAATTAGCTGAATCTGAACTGGCCGCGCTACCTGCAAGCACAAACACAGCATCCGGCAATGACATTGACCGTCACCGAAAGGTAAAGAGTGAAGCTCCTTCTGATCACGTTCTCACTACGGAACCGGACGAAGGATTACACGCAATTTTTTGTAAACCTGCGTGGGAATGCGCTGCAATGGTGGCATTTCATAGAGCAGACCTGTGTCGTAGCAACGAATCTGGACGTGAACACATATACGAAGAGGCTCCTTCCCTACATCGAGGCGAGTGACTCTTTGCTAATAACAGAGATTGTCCCGCATGAATTTCAGGGCTGTTTACCCAAGGACGCTTGGGACTGGCTGAATAGCGTCTCAAGGAATGTGAAGCAATTCCAACTCAGTCTGCCTGCGCCGCCAGCGCCTTTCCCAAACCCGAAGTGACAGAGATAACTCCTGTAGATTGTTACGTACGTCCCATGTAGGTCAGCTCGGCGTTTCTAGCGTTTTTGTCCAAATTGGCGTGTTTTAGAATCAATAACTTGCGTGTTATGGGCTTATGGTTCGACTCCCGCCGCCTCCACCAACTCCCCTTCAACTTTTGAAAATCTTCCCCCGAAACCATGCCGCCAGTTCCCCCTCGCTGAGCTTGCCGGCGGCCAGCGCCTCCACGGTGCGCACGGCATCGGCGGGATCGAACTGCAGACGATATCCGTTGTCGGCCAGGAACACGCGGGCGACGACCCAGCCGGTGCGCTTATTGCCATCGGCAAAGGGATGATTCCGGACCAAACCATAGGCATAGGCTGCAGCCAGGGCGGCTGCGTCCGGTTTTCCATAAGCGGCCTGATTGCGCGGCCGAGCCAAGGCGGATTCCAACATGCCCTCATCGCGCAGGCCGGGCAAACCACCATGTTCCGCCAGTTGCCAGTCATGGACGGCATGCACAACGTCCGCACGCACCCAGCGCCACCGTTTCACTTCGAAAGCGCCCGGAGGATGTCGCGATCCTCGTGCATGATCTCTTCCGCCAGCTTCATCTGCCGCTCAAATTCCGGGTTGTAGGGCGTCAGACGGTAGCCGCCGGGGGCTTCGGTCAGGAAGAGCGAGTCGCCCTTCTTGACCCGCAGCTTGGCCATCACTTCCTTGTTCAGAATCACTCCGGCTGATGCGCCCACGGTCGTGATCTTCAGCTTCGGCATTTTCATCCCTCTGTAGCCACTATATAATAACAATTATATAGATACAATCGCTTTTCAGTTCTGGAGGCAAAAGGGGAATTGCGGTGAGCAACCAGAGTTCCCGACTGCCACTTGTAGGTAGCCCGGGTGCCCTTCCGCTTGAAATCGAGTATTTTTGATACTGCTGGAAACTTAGCCCTGAAGTTCGGGTTCGGGAAAAACGGGTGGAGGCAGTGGACGGTCACTCAAGGCGCGAGGAGCCATAAAACACGGCCCGGGTAGAAATTGAAGCCAAAGAGGACCGGCGTCAAGGCGGCACTTTCCAGGGGGTACCAGCAGTGTACCTGAGTTTGGCGTATTGCGTGCAAGCCATACAACGAACAGCTACTTAGCCGCATCCCAACAAGTGCGGCCTGAAAAGGCGAATTGACACAAGCTAAAAAAACACTGGTACCCGGCCTCACCGAAGCCGATGCTATTGATCGGGCCAAACAGGGAGACGCGGAGTCGTTCGAGGCCCTGTACGGTATGCATAAGCGTCGTGTGTATTCTTTGTGCTTGCGCATGACCGGCAACACGGCGGAGGCCGAAGACCTGACGCAGGAAGCGTTCCTGCAGCTCTACCGCAAGATCGCGACCTTCCGCGGCGAGTCCGCCTTTTCCACCTGGCTGCACCGCCTGGCCGTGAACGTGGTGCTGATGCACCTGCGCAAGAAGGGCCTGCCGGAGGTTTCGCTGGAAGAGAGCCTGGAGCCGCAGGAAGAAGGGCCCAAGAAGGACATCGGCGCTCGCGACAACGTGCTGGCGGGCTCCATAGATCGCGTCAACCTGGAGCGGGCCATCGAGAGCCTGCCTCCGGGCTATCGTATTATTTTCGTGCTGCACGATGTTGAAGGTTACGAGCACAATGAGATTGCCGAGATCATGGGCTGTTCCATCGGCAACAGTAAATCGCAGTTACATAAAGCGCGCATGAAATTGCGCGATCTCCTCAAAGCCAGCCGGACTGAAAGGGCCAGGAACTGAGGAGCAAGGAAGCGAGACCGGGGAGAAGCAGCTTATGACCTGCGCGGAATTTCAAGCAGTTCTGGCTTACATCATTGACAACGGCGGCAACGCTGAACAGCAGGAGCATCTGCGCCAGTGCGCGGTCTGCTCCGACCTGGTGTCGGACCTCAAATACATCGCCGATCAAGCCAAACTGCTGGTGCCCATGATGGAACCCCCCAGGAGCGTGTGGAACGGCATCAAGTCCTCCCTGGAGCGGGAAGGCCTGGTCAAAGACAGCGCCCGGGGGAGTCTTCTAGGAAGCACGGCGCTTACCCGATGGGGGCCGGCAAGCTGGCTGCTGCCGGTAGCAGCGGCGTTGCTGGTGGCGGTTGGACTGTTGTACTACCAGAACAGACCCGTGGGACAGCAGCCCACCACGGCCGGGGTTCAGGCCGACAGCGCCGATGTCGCCGGCACGGCGGCCGTGCCGCTGCAATTCGCCAGCATGAGCGATGCGCAGGACCGGCAGATCCTTTCGGAAATTGCCGCTCATGCCCCGGTCCTGAGTCAGTCCTATGAGCAGGACCTGCAGCGCGTGAATGCCTACATTGCCGACGCTCGCGGCCTTGTGGTCAGCAATCCCGACGATGAAGAGAGCCGCCAGGCATTGATGGAGGCCTACCAGCAGAAGGCCATGTTGTATAACATGGCCATGCGGCACTCCTTGCCCTGAAACTGGGGCGAGTGCAACCAGGAGCGGAGGGAGGCAGGACGCCTGTACTGGGCACAAACCGAATCATGAGGGGCATGCCGCGAGCTGCTCATTGGGTGCTGGTCGTGCTGGCCGGCTGCGCTACCCTGGCGGCTGCCGCTGAAAACCGAAAAGAATTTCACTACAGTCTCGGCCCCCACGCCACCGTTACCGTAATGAATCAATTCGGTGGGGTGACTGTCACTCCCTCCAGTGATAGCCAGGTGGGCGTCGTGGCTCTTCTGCATTCCAACAAAATCGAGGTGGACGCCACCCAGCACGGCGGCCGCCTGGAGTTGCGCACTCATTTCCTGCAGAGCGCCACCCCCTCCGAAGGACGCGTGGACTATGAACTCCGCGTTCCCGCCGATACTTCCCTCAGCCTGCGGTCCAGCAGCGGACCCATTTCGGTGCAAGGCATCAATTCCGATATGACCCTGGAAGGCGACGCCGCCGACATTGTCGTGCGCCAGGCAGATGGCGGTCACATCCACGCCCACACCCTCAGTGGCCCCATCCGTCTCGAGGACATCGAACGCGGGGACGTGGAAATAGTTTCGGTGAGCGGCGCGGTCACTCTGCAGAACACCGACGGGCACATGGTCTCGGTCAATACCACCGACAGCAAAATCACCTACGACGGCGACTTCGGCGATAGCGGCGAGTATTCTTTCGCCAATCACTCCGGCGATATTGACGTCAGCCTGCCCGCCAGCGCCTCCGTTGATATCACCGCCACTTCCGAAAAGGGCGCCGTCACCAACGATTTTCCGTTTCACCCGGCAATTCACACGGCTGTTCCTCTCACCCAGGGAAAGTCCTTTGCGGGAACCGCCAATGCCGGTTCCTCTTCGGTTCGGCTGCGTTCCTTCAGTGGTAAAATCCACGTCAAGAAACTGTAAAACCAGCGCAAATTTCACACTGGATCATGGTGGGTTGGACCCTTGCCCATCTGTTTGCCATCCCGGGATTTGTGTCTTGCAGCTCAGCATTGGAGGTTTCGCCGCCTGAAACGAACAGCCACAAACGCCAGGGCAGTTGCGGGCCAGACTCGCGCGCGCTCCGGCAAGGCCACGCCCCGGCGAGACACGGTGTTTCTGGTCGGTTTTATGGGTGCTGGCAAGACCAGCGTGGGTCAAGCATTGGCGTCGCGCCTGGGTTGGCAATTCTTTGACCTGGACGGGCGGATCGAGGCTGGCCAAAAACGTGCCATCGCCGATATTTTTCGCGAGAACGGGGAGAACGAATTCCGACGCCTGGAAAGCGAGGAATTGCAGCGTCTTTTGCGGGAACTGGAAAGCAGCACGGGGGGAGCGGTGGTGGCTCTGGGAGGAGGTACTTTCGTGCAGCCCGCCCATGCCCACTCTCTCCGCAATTGCGGCTACACTGTGTTCTTGGATGCACCCGTGGCGGAGTTATGGCGGCGTGCGCAGGCGGCCCAGGGTACACGCCCGCTGGCCCTCTCTGAGAACCACTTCCGTCAATTGTATGCTGCCCGCCGCACGCGTTATATGGAAGCGGATCATTGTGTCCGGACTGAGGGCCGAGCAGTGGCGGAGGTCGCGGCGGAAATAGCGGCGCGGCTGGAGTTGGGAGGAGAACCAAGGTGAATTTCAGAAGGGCGTGGCTGGTGGCATGGTGTGTGGCGGTTCTGGCCGTTGCCGCCTGCGCGGACAGCGGAGGCAAAGTGGTGGATTCCGGCTCCTTCGGCATCTTCCGCGAAGGCAAACGGGTAGCCACGGAAACTTTCCGGATTACGCAGGAGCCGGGCGGCAGCACCGCCACCTTCCAGCTTAAGATGGACGACGGCTCCCGAGAGCCTTCCCAGACGGCGCAGATGGAACTCACCAATTCCGGCGCCCTGCAGCGCTACGAGTGGCACCAACTGGTTCCTGAGAAGGCGGACGCTGTGGTAACGCCCAACGATCCCTTTCTGATGGAGCGATTGGTCGGCGCTCCCGGCGCCAAGCCCGTGCAGCAGCCTTTTCTGGTGCCACCCACCACCGTCATCCTGGACAATAACTTCTTTGCGATGCGCGAACTGTTGGCGTGGCGGTACATGGCCGGAGGCTGTAAGCCGGGAAATGGGGGCACGCAGTGCAAGCTGGCGCCGGAAAAGTTTGGCGTCCTTGTGCCGCAAGCCCTCAACACTGCCACCGTAACCATGGAATCCGCCGGCTGGGAGAAAATCCCGATCCGCGGCGTGGAGCGCAGCCTGATCCGCCTCAATTTGAAAACCGACAATGGCGACTGGGCCTTGTGGCTGGACAGCGCCTACAAGTTGGTACGGATGGTAATAGCGGGCGACCATATGGAAGTGCTGCGCGACTGACTCGGCCCACCGGGTCGCCCCGAAGGTAAGCAGTGGCTCTAACTGACACACGCACGGCGCGGGTCCTGTTCACTGCCCTCCTGTTTGTGGCCGGGCTGGCTCTGGTGTATCTGACCCGTCACACGCTCATTCTTTTCCTGTTCGCGATTTTTTTCGCCTATCTGGTGGAGCCCCTGGTCTCGCAAACCGTGCGCTGGGTGCGCACCCGCACTCGCGCTATTGCCGTCATCTATCTCGGGCTGGCCATACTGCTCACGCTTTTCTTTTCCTTCATCGGCCCGCGGATAGGGCATGAGGCACAGCGCCTCACGCAGAACCTTCCCGCTCTGCTGGGCAACATCAGCTCCGGGCAGATTGCGATCCAGATTGGCAAGGAGCGAGGGTGGAGCTTTGACACTCAACTCCAGGTTAAAGCGTTCCTTGCCAGTCACAGCGAGGAGATCGGGCAGTTAGCCAGCCGGGCGGGATTACGCCTGGCCACCCTGGCGCAAAACATCTGGTGGCTTATCCTGATCCCCATCCTGGCGGTGTTTTTCCTGCGCGACGGCCGTACCTTCACCGACGTGGTGCTGATGATGATCGGCAGCCGCCCGCAGCGCGAGTTTGTGGAAGGCGTCATCAACGACCTCAATGACATGCTGGCACATTTCATCCGCGCCCAGCTTACATTGGCCGCTCTGGCTCTGCTGGTCTATGTGGTTTTCCTGGGCATCATGAGGGTGCCCTATGCGCTGGTGCTGGGCACCGCTGGCGGCATCCTGGAATTTATTCCTGTTGTAGGACCGTTTGTTGCCGCCGTGCTCATACTGGGCGTTGCCCTGCTCATGAGCTATCAGCACCTCTTCCTGCTGGCCCTGTTTCTCGGAGTATGGCGCCTGGTTCAGGACTACGTCACTCTCCCCCGCATCATGGGCGAGACCATGCAACTGCATCCTCTGGCGGCGATTTTCGGCGTGCTGGCTGGCGCGGAGATAGCGGGCGTAATCGGGGTGTTCCTCTCCATTCCCGTCATGGCCAGCCTGCGCATCGTCTGGCAGCGCTGGCGCATTTACGCTGAGAAAAAGAAATTTGGTCCCCTGGAAGGGTTCGCCGCGGTAGCCCCCAACTCCGGAACAAAGCTCTAGCTTCTGTGCACGGAAAAACCAGTCTAAGCGCAATCAAAAGCCCGGCCGCGAGAAGCAGCGCCTGCTTTCACTGCGACTTGGCCTTCATGAATTGAATGTTGTCGGCGGTGTACCCGGTGCCGTTGAACCTGGCCTTGACCAGCACCTGCTTCCCTTCTCCCAACATTTGGGTGTCAACCGCGGCCGGCGTAAATTTGATGTCATAAGTCTTCTTGTCGCTCTCATTGGCGACCGCCAGGGTATGGGTGGACATATTGAGGTAGGAAATCCTGCCGTAGAAGGTGAAGACCGAGCCCGGGGCGGCGATTATCGAAATTTCCTGGGCCACGTCGTGATTGCCGCGGTCGGGCACGAACTTCACAGTCACCAGTGAGCCGGGTTGCAGTTGTGCCACCGAGGTTGGGCCGGCGCCGCTGACCACCGTGGCGTTCGTCACGCGAAAGGTCACGGGCCGCGCCGAGAGTTCGTCCTGCAGGGTGATTCGGCCGGTGGCCGCATCATTGCCGGTAATCTGGCCGCGCGCATCCGCCGCCCGGGTTCCGGTAACTACGCGAATATTTCTGGCAAACACTCTGGTCCTATCCAGCATGGTGTCCACGTAAACCCGTTCGCCTTTGCGAATCACGAGTTGGGTGCTGGGCACGCCGTCACGATAAATGTGCGTGCGTTCGTCAAAAAAAACCTTCATGGTCTGCCCGCCGAACGCCTGCACCTTAACCCAGTCTCGGATCTGGTCAACGCTATGCACCGTGCCCCCGACCAGGGTCGTCCGGCCTTTGGGTAGCGGCGGTAAGTCGAGTAACGGATCGTAGCCAGCACTTTCCGGCTGGGCAGCGGCGGCTGCCGGCGTTGCTGGCGTTTTCGCGGCATTGCTTTGTCCCGTGGCTGGAGCCGCGGCCAAGGCCACACTCATCAGCAATAAGAACCAACCATAGCGCATAAGAAAACACCTCAACCTGAGCACCCGGACAGGTTGGATGCCGCCAGCTACTGATGGGTGGGAAGCCACGCGCAAATCGGCCGGGGCAACATTTGCGGCGGCAAAGCCAATCTGAGAGAGGTGAGCGGCTGCTCTGTCTCCAGCCGCACCCATGGCGCGGAGGGCTGATGTTTCGTAAACTCGCCTGCTGGTTGCTGCTAAGCCTGGTTGCCGGCGTGCTCCTGGCGGGCCAAGCCGGCGCCCAGTTGCGCATTACCCTCCCCAAGCGTACTAAGGCCACGCCGGTGCAGAAGCTCAACCGCGAGGGTGTGAAGGCCATTGCGCATCACGATTACGAGAAGGCCAAGAAACTTTTTTACGATGCCTACCTCATTGACCCGAACGATCCCTTTACCCTCAACAACCTGGGTTACATTTCGGAACTGGAGGGCGAGGTGGACCGGGCGGAGCGCTTCTACGCGCTGGCGGCACAAAACCGCTCCGACGCCGCGGTGGATATGAGCAACGTTGACGCTGTCAGGGGTAAGCCCGTCTCCACCGTGGCGGGCAACGCCGACGATCGCCAGCTGCAGGTAAACCGCTTTAACGTGCAGGCCATAGACCTGCTGATAAAGGACCGCGCCCCGGAAGCTGATCTGGTGCTGCAGAAGGCGCT
>DASYWT010000358.1:0-2098 GCA_035935775.1 Terriglobales bacterium | reverse complement strand
ACCACGGCGCCGAGGCGGTCCTTTTGGACAACATGACGGTGGAAGACGTGCGCCAGGCGGTAGAGCGCGTAGCCAGGCACACGCGCCGCATGAATCTCGAGTGCTCAGGCGGCATCACTCTGGAGAATGTGCGTGCCTACGCCGAAACCGGCGTGGATTACATCTCCGTGGGCCAGTTGACCCATTCCGCTCCCGCGGTGGACCTGAGTTTGCGGGTCGTTCCAGCCTAAAACCAGTGGCCAGTGGTCAGTGGCCAGTGATAAGCAGCCGCGATTGTGGCGCGGGCGCCCCGCCCGCGAAAACTTCGTTGCCGCGGATGCACGCGGATGACGCGGATCAATTCCGTTCGAGATCAGCGCTGATCAGCGTTCATCTGCGGAAAAGAAGTGATTGGATGTCAAGTAGGACAGCCGCCCTCGGCTGTCCGCCAGGCGAAGCTGATTCGAAATCGGGCTCGTAGGGAAAGGTGCCGTCCCTCCGGGACTCCGCCACCCCAGCTTCCGGCTACCCAGGACTGCCGTCCTGGGCTTTAACATCACGGCCCGCTGGGCCTAGATTCGCGTTCGCGATAAGATCTGGAGTACGACGATGGTGTTGCTATTCAAATCGGGCGGCTGTTCTTCTCGACAATATGCCGGTTGAGGATGTGCGCCGCGCGGCGATGTTTCGCCTGCGCAGAAATGGCAACCCTTGAGCGGGGTGAGCCCCGCAGGGGCGGAATAGGAAAGCCCAGGACGGAAGTCCTGGGTAGGGATGCCGAAAGGAGCTCAAGTCCCGGAGGGACGGCACACTGGTTGCTGCCTAACACCATCATTTTGATTTCGTCCCTCACTGCGTGATAATTGCGGCATCGCGCGAACCGCCAAAACTGCAACCTCTGTCGCCCATGCGCCTACCGACGCGCGGTTGGGCCGCATTGTTCGCCTGCTGATGGATCACGCCACCGTGGTGGTCAGCGGAACCAAGCTTGCCCAGGAAATCGGCACCACGCGTTCCGAGGTGTGGCGCCTGGTGCAGCAGCTGCGCGCGCTGGGCGTGGACATTGCCGGCCATTCCGCCACCGGATACCGCCTGCGCAAAGTTCCCGACCTGCTGCTGCCGGAGACTCTGGCGCCATTAGTGCGAGGCACGATTTTTTCCAGCCACGTTCACCATTACTTCAAGATTGGTTCCACCAACACTGTTGCGATGGAGGCTGCTGCGACCGCGGCTCCCGAAGGCAGCGTTTTCCTGGCCGAGGAGCAAGTGGCGGGGCGCGGACGCAGCGCCCATGGCTGGCATTCGGCGCGTTCCCAGGGAATTTATTGTTCGGTAATTCTGCGCCCGGCGCTTTCGCCCGCCGACGTGCTGGTGCTCACGCTGGCAGCCGGGCTGGCCACCGGCGCTGCTGTGGAACAACTTCTGGCGCGCCATTCCCCAGGCGACGAAAAAGCGGGCGCCACGCCGCAAGTTGACCTGCGCTGGCCCAACGACCTGCTGCTGAACGGCAAGAAATTCGTGGGCATTCTGGCGGAACTGACGGCGGAAGCCACGCGTGTGCGCCACATTGTGGTGGGCATCGGGATCAATGTAAATCAGCCAAGCTTTCCGGCGGAACTGCGTGATCTGGCCACTTCGCTGCGCCTGGAAACGGGCAGCAATTGGTCAAGAGTGGAACTGGCGGCAGCTTTGCTAAAATCGCTCGATCGTGAGTATCGGGCCCTGCTGAAGTCTGGGCCGGGCGGGCGTGAGTCGGTGTTGCGACGGTTTCAGGAACGATCGTCGTACGCCCAAGGCCGCCGCGTACACGTGGACGACGATGGCGGGTACTCGGGCGTCACCGCTGGCCTGGACGCGCGTGGCTTCCTGCAGGTGGAAACGTCCAAAGGCTTGCGAACCGTGCTCTCCGGCGGCGTACGGGCGGTGGAGTAGAGTAGCGCCGCCGTCCCGGCGGCTGTCCATGCGGGCGTCTCGCCCGCGTTGCGGAAGGCGAGACGCCTTCCGGATCAGCCGGCAAGATGCCGGCGCTACCGTGAATACACTATGCTGCTTGTTCTTGATGTCGGCAATACCAACACGGTGCTGGGCGTGTTCGCCCGCAGCGAAAGCGCGAATGGCG
>DASYWT010000357.1:0-7531 GCA_035935775.1 Terriglobales bacterium | reverse complement strand
GACTACCGACCCCTGACTCCTGCTTTTTCACCGCCGCAGCAGCTTGAATGCGTGGTTCGTCCCCCACTTCTGGTTTACGGCCAGGTCAATCCACAGCATGGCCAGGGACTCCAGAAGGCGCGCATTGCGCAAAGGGCCCACGTCCACGGGATTCAGGCCGATGTCGGCGATCAACGGCTTCACCTTGGCCTTTGACGCGGCATCGTCACCGCAATAGAATCCGTCCGCACGCGTGCCCGCAAACTCGGCGTTCCCATAATCGCCGGCGCCAATCGTGTTAAATGCTTTCACCACCTTAGCGCCCGACCATGCGGCCACCTGCTCGGCTGCCGAGGTGGTCTGACCTACAACCAACCCCTGTAAATCTGGGCGCAGAGGATTGGTGCAGTCAATCACCACCTTCGACTTAAGGTCTCCGCAATCCCGAATGGCCTGCTCGGCCGCCGGCCACGGCACCGACAGCACCACCACTTCGCTCGCGCCGGCGGCCTCCTGGTTGCTGCCCGCTTTCGCACGCCCGCCGGTGCTGGCCAATAGCGCCTTTATCTTCTCCGAACCCGGATCCGGTACTCCAAAGCGCACTTCATGCCCTCGCCCGGCCCATAGTTTTCCCAGCCCGCCGCCCACGTTGCCTGCACCCAATACCGCAATTTTCATCGTTCCTCCATTTTTCCAGGACTCAAAGCAGGACCAAGCCCCGCCGGATGCCCTCAGTGACTGCTTCCGTGCGGCTCGAAGTTCCCAGCTTGCCGAAAATAGAAGTGATATGGAATTTCACGGTGTGCTCGGAAATACCCAGCGTGGAGGCAATCTCGCGGTTGCTCAGGCCCTCGGTCATCATACCCAGGACCTCGGTTTCACGTGGCGTCAACTCCTCCTCGCCCGGCTCGAGTTCTATTGTTTCCATTGCAGGCCGCATTAATGCCTGCAGCGTCTCCGGCTCAAGCGCGGTTAGCCCCGCGGCTGCGGCCTGCACCGCCGCCGCGAGTTGTCGTCCGCTGCCGTCGCGGCGCAAGACTCCGCTTACTCCAGCAGCAAGCAGTTGTCCCACCCAGTTGGGCTCCGGATTTTCGGCAAGCACGATTATCGCGGCTCCGAGCTCCGCAATCCTGCCCGCCGTCTCCCCCTGCTCGCTCTCGGCGTCAATGATGACAACCACGCCTTCTCGCACCTGGCGCAGAGCCGCGCTCAACTCGACGACGGAGATGTTCGCCGGCTCAAGATCAAGCTCCTCCACCAATTCCGCGCGCAGCGCAAGCGGACGCTCGCCAGACTGACCTATAATCAAAACGCGCGTAGCCTGCGCCGCAGCTGTTTTCACACTCATTGCCCGAAGCGGTCTCCCAGCTTTACCGGAATTTCCTTCTTCTCTCCGCTGCGCACGATGCCGATGGCCACTTGCTGCCCGACCCGTTCTTTGCCCAGCAGCGACCTCAGACCATGCGTCTGCGCGATTGGCTTGCCTCCGATTTCGAGCACGATATCGCCCAGCATCAGTCCCGCTGCCGCCGCCGGTCCATCGCTCTCCACATGCACCAGGAGCAGGCCGTGACGGCTGGCCAGGTTCAGCTTCGCCCTTAAATCTTCCGGCAGAGCCACCGGCTGCAGGGCGACCCCCAGATAGGGGCGTTCGACATGCCCTTTGGCCAGCAGTTCGTTGACGACTCGCGTCACCGTGCTGCTCGGGATTGTGATCGGGGTGCCTCGCCTCAGTCCCGTTGAATTGATTCCCACCACCTCTCCCTTCGCGGTCACCAGCGGGCCGCCCGAATAGCCGCGGTAGAGCGTGACGTCGGGACGGATAAAGCGGTCAATTTGACCGCCCTGCCACGTCTGCCACTCCTCCATCAGCCCGGAGATAATCCCTGAACTGGCGGTCAAATTGCCGCGCCGTGTCCGCGCCAGTGCCAGCACCAGGTGGCCAACGCGCAACTGTTTGGCGTCACCCGGTATCGCTACCGCCGTCCCGTCATCTCCCTCCAGGCTAAAGATGGCTAGATCGGTGCTTGGGTCGCGTCCTTTTGTGCGCGCGACCGCTGATTTTCCGCCGGGCAGCACCAGCGCTAGCTCATCGCCGCGGGCAGCGTGGTTGGCCGTAACCACCACCCCCTTCTGCCATATCACGCCGCTAACCGCGTGTGCCTCTTTGGGTTGCAGAGCGACCACAGTCTTCCCCACTTCTTCCGCAACTCGTGCCAGATCCTCGGAGATTTCCCCCCAACCTGCTTTGCTCGTTGATGCCATTTGATGCTCCTGATTCAAACTTTGCTCCCTACCACGCCTTTCATCATGCCGGCACTCAACGCGAGCCCACATCACCCAAATGGCTAGGTGAAATCAGTTCCCAGTTCTCAGCACCGGCTAGCCGAAAGCTGGGCAATACCGCTCGATGGCTCGGGAACCCGAAGACTCGATTTTCGCTGTTTGTTATTTGTTACTGGATGTTTTGTGCTGCGAGTGACAGCACCCGCCCGCAACCATCTCCGGCTGGGACCGCTAGAGGCTCTGAACAGCTTTATGGTTTTACAGGCGGGCCGCTCACAATGTGCGTATCGGCGCGGAACTTGCGGTAGTCGCTGAAATCAATGGTTTCTGCCAGGTCGTACTTCTTGAGCAGCGCCAAACGCGCGTTCAGAACCAGGTCTATGTGGCGCGGGAGCCACACCTCGTTGTTGACGTGGGTTTCGTCAATCGCCAGATTCGAGCCCCGATTCAGGCGAGCCAGGAACCAGCCGAATGAAACCGTGTCAATCACCTCTGCGTCCAGTTTCACCCACTGGCACTCCGCTTTGTCCACCCACACCTTGAAACGGAACTTGGGCAGAATTCGCGCCTCTTTCAAATGGGCGTGAAAATCCTGACGTGGGTCGCCGGAGATGACCCACGCCGGCCGGCCGTTGATGATCTCTTCGCCCAGCAGATGGAAGTAGTAGGCATCGGCTATCTCGCCCACGAAGGCGCGTTCCTGTTCCCGTTCTTTCTCGTACTTCTCCAGGCGCTTCTGCCGCTGTTCCGCTGTTTCGTGCTCGCGCTTCTGCACCAGTTTGTCAATTTTCTCTTCTTCTCTGGCTGCGTCTTCGGCCGAAAGCGGCTTGCCGTCCTTGGCAATCAGCCGCCGCACCGGCTCTCCATAGAGCATCATGAACTCGTAAGTCTTGGTTTCGGTTGAGCGTGGCTTGCCCTGCCCATCCAGTTTGTGCAAGACCTGGCTCTCCAGAAACGTGTAATTGCGCGCCTTCAGATCGTTGGCCATGTCGTTGAGCGCGGCTTGACGCACAATTTCGCGCGGATCGTTGCTTCCCGCCGGCATCGCCGTCGCAGCGTTCAATGGAAGGCTAGACGCCGCATTCTGACCGGACAGCGTTCCGGACAAGAGCAAAAGGAAGATTACCGATATGGCTGCCAACAACTTCACCATGGCCTGACGCCGGGGTCGCCCGCTCGCAAAACTGTGCGCCTGCGCCCTGTTTTGGGGGTATTTCCGCATCGTAGGTCGGTGCCCAGAGAAGGTCAACAAGCATCGGAAGTGACAGGTCGGTACTAGGTTGCGTTCGGCGAAAGCCCGTCGGGGTGATTACTGACCACCGTCCCTACCCGGAAGTAATCTCAGTAACCCGTGGCGTGCATAGTAAAATCAAATTTCCATGTCCACTCCAGCGGCCACCATTTCGCGCGCGGCGCAGCTTGAGAATGCTCTGCGCAACATCATCCGCGGCAAGGATGAAGTTGTGCGACTGGCACTTGTAACCATCTTCGCGCGTGGCCACCTGCTGATTGAAGGCGTGCCCGGCGTGGGCAAGACCACCCTGGCCCAGGCTTTGGCACGCGGCCTGGACTGCAGCTTTCAGCGCGTCCAGTTCACCAGCGACATGCTGCCGAGCGACGTGCTCGGCATCTCTATCTACTCGCCCATGGAACAGAAGTTCGAGTTCCGCCATGGCCCCATTTTCGCCAACGTCCTGCTGGCCGACGAAATCAACCGCACGACCCCCAAGACTCAGTCCGCACTGCTCGAAGCCATGAATGAAGGCCAGGTCACGGTGGACGGCCATGCCTATCCCCTGCCCCAGCCTTTCCTGGTGGTGGCCACGCAGAATCCGGTGGAGCACCATGGCACCTATCCTCTGCCGGAATCGCAGATGGACCGCTTTCTCATGCGGGCCCGCATGAGCTATCCCGAAGGTGACGGCGAGCGCGCCATCCTGCGTTCGCAAGCCGGCGCGGCCCGCCTCGACGAGATGCGACCCGTCCTGAGCAGCACGGACGTAGTCGCCATTCAGCAGGAAGTGACGCGCGTGCAGGTGGATGAGTCGCTGGTCAGTTACACGCTGGAGATCGTGAAGCGCACCCGTGAATCGGAATATCTCTCGCTTGGCGTTTCGCCGCGCGGCGCGCTCATGCTCTATCGCGCCGCTCAGTCGCTGGCCTATCTGGAAGGCCGCAATTTCTGCACCCCGGAAGACTTTAAGCCGCTGGTAGTCCCGGTTTTCGCCCACCGCGTGGTGGTCAATGCGCTCTACTCTTCCACCTTGAAGAAAACCGAGCAAGCCGAGCAGGTGTTGAAAGAAATTGTGGAGACCGTTCCGGTGCCGGTGTAGTCCGCACTGGGTGGGCCTAAGTCCCCTGACATCGCCCGAGCAGCCCTGCCCACTAGAACTTGCAAGACTTCGAAACCTGTAAAATACTCTTCACTTTCCCTAGGACGGCTCTCCTATGACTGTGCTCCGTTTTTTTATGCTGCTCTCGCTAGTGGTTTGGGTTGGCGGGATTATCTTTTTTGCCTTTGTAGTTGCGCCTGCGTTGTTTACATTGCTGCCTAACACGCACCTGGCCGGCTTGGTCGTCGCCCGCTCACTGAAAACTCTGCACTGGATTGGGCTGATCTCGGGGGTCGTGTATGTGCTGACCTCTCTCGCCTATGCCCGCTTGACTACCACCTCGCCACAGCCACTTGCGGCGCGCAATGTTTTGGTCTACCTCATGCTGGCGCTCACTGCCGTGTTGCAGTTCTCCATCATTCCGCGTATCGATGCGCTGCGGCTTTCGGTCGGGCAGATTGATGCCGTTGCCCCTGACAACCCGGTTCGCGTGCAGTTCAATGCTTTGCACGTCTGGTCCACTCGGTTGGAAGGTGCTGTCCTGTTGCTGGGCCTGGCGCTGATTTATCTGACCGCTCGCATCGCGGTACAACCACGCCCAGCCACTACCATCACCATGCCCGCTTCCTCCACCGTGATGCATGGCAGCTAGAGCCGGGAGTCAGGATTCAGATTTCAGCTTGTTTCTGACTACTGACTCTTGACCCCTGATTTTTCCAGCGCTCCGTCCAAAAAGACCAGGTATCCCTGTATGAGCTGATAGCTTTCGTAGTAATCGTCTAAGTGCATGGCCTTCATGTTGTCCTGTGGGCTGTGCAGAATCGGCCAGGTTTGCTGGGTCACTGAATGAATCGTGATGCGGCGGATCTTGCGCCGGGCGAACTGCTCTGAATCGCTGCTTCCCGCCCCATCCACGTTCACCACTCCCAGCGGCAGATTTAGCGCTTTGGCAACCGCTCTCAGAGCCTCTGCCAACTGTGGGTCGGCGTGGCTTAGCCACATCTGGGTTGACCCCAAGCCCAGCGTGTCCATGTTGACCATGGCTTCCGTGCGCTCGACATCGTCTTGGCTCATGCGGTGCACGTACGCCCGGGAGCCGAGTTCGCCGGTTTCCTCGCCGGTGAAAGCTACGAAGATGAAGGTATGCCGCGTGGACGCGGAGCACAGGCCCTGGTAGAGGCTGGGCAAAAGCGAGGCTCCGCTCCAGTTGTCCGCTACGCCGTCGCCTGCCTGTACTTTGTCAAAATGCGCTCCCACGATGATCGCCTGATCCGTCTGGCCAGGCAGTACGCAGATGAGGTCCGGCTGCTTTACATGTTTTACGGCTTCTTCTGTGAGGTGATCGCCGCAGCCTGCTTCCGCGAACATTTTCTTTAGGATGGCTTCGCGTTGGCTGTTATTACGGGAAAATGATTGGATCCTGTGCTCCACTACCTCCTTCGTGACCGCCTGAAAGTGCAAACCAGCCGCGCTTAGCGCAGTCGGCATTGCAATCAGCATTCCTGTGGCAATGAATCGGGATCGAAAGCCCATAACTTCCCGGCCGCAGCATACCATCGCGCCCTGAGCCAGCCACTCCATTTATGATGGATTGGTGGTTAATATCTGGTGGCCGGCAGTTTTCGAGACCACGAGCTATCCACTAAACAGCAGCCAACTACATCCTTAAATTATGAAGACAGGAATCATCGGCCTGCCTCAGGTGGGCAAATCATCGCTGTTCCGGATGTTGACTAAGACGCATGTCCCCGAACACGCGCATGCGAACCCGCGCGACGCTCACGTTGGCGTGGCCAAGGTGCCGGACGACCGGCTCGACCGCCTGGCCGCAATGTGTAATCCGCGGAAGCTGATCCACGCTTCCGTCGAATATGTGGACGTGGCCGCCATGCCGGTGGCCTCCACCAAAACGGCCGCCGGTCCCAAGGAAGGGCTGAGCGAATCCATTGTCACCAACATCCGAGGCGTGGATGCCCTCGCACACGTAGTGCGGGCTTTCGACGATCCCTCCATCGCTCACGTCGGCGAAATCAACCCGCTGCGCGACATCAAGAACGTGGATTTCGATCTCATCCTGAGCGACCTCGGCCAGATCGAGAAGCGCCTGGAGCGCCTGCAAAAAGATCTGAAGAAGATGCGCTCCGCGGAACTGGAGAGCGAACATGAACTGTTGTTGCGCGCCAAGGCGCACCTGGAGAGCGAGCGCCCCCTGCGCGAGATGCCGATGACGCCGGAGGACAAAAAGCGGGTCCGCGGTTTCATGTTCCTTAGTGAAAAGGCCATTCTCTACGTCCTCAATGTCAGTGAGACCACCGACCTGGGCCGGGAACTGGAGGGCGCCATCGCCAAATACGGCCTTACCGAGGTAGCGGCGCGTCCGAACGCGGGCGGCATCGCCATCTGCGGCAAAGTGGAAGCGGAACTCGCCGAAATGAGCGACGAAGACGCCGCTGAATTCCTCGCCAGCTATGGCTTGAAGGAAAGCGGCCTGGTGCGCCTGGTCCGCAAAACTTACGAACTGCTGGGCCTGATTTCCTTCTTCACGGTGGGTGAAGACGAGTGCCGCGCCTGGACCATAGCCCGTAACACCCGCGCCGTGGAGGCCGCCGGCGCCATCCATTCTGACCTGGAAAAGCACTTTATTCGCGCTGAGACAATCCACTGGGATGCTCTGCTGGAGGCGGGATCCGAGGCCAACGCCCGCGCCCGCGGTACCCTGCGCCTGGAAGGCAAGGACTACCTGGTGCAGGATGGCGACGTCATGCACATCCGCCATTCGGGATAGAGGCGGTTCTCAGTTCTCGGTTCTCAGTTCTCGGTTCTCGGTTCTCGGTTCTCAGACAAGAGCTTCTTGGGTAGGATGGCTGGGGCAATATGGGACAGTCCTATCGCGATCTCGTCGCATGGCAGAAAGGAATTGAACTCGTGACCGA
>DASYWT010000356.1:0-8854 GCA_035935775.1 Terriglobales bacterium | reverse complement strand
GTTCAGCTATTGGTTCTTTAACTCTTAGGTCGAACCCCCTTTATCTACCAGCTAAGAGCCTGTGGCTAACGACCAACGACTTTATCCTCTGATCCGGCTTTCGCCGAATGCGCTGTCCGGTATAGCCGCATCTTTTTGATGTATTCCGCCACCGACTCGGGTACAAAGCGCGCCAGCGACCGCCCGCCCGCGGCGGCGGCGCGAATCTGGGTGGAGGAAACAGGTACGTTCACGCCCTCCAGAAAATGAATGTGGGCCGGGCCCAGGACCAGCTCGCCCTGAACCGGCTGCTTGCGAAATGCCTGACTGACCGCGGCCTTGGGACGAATGGATTCGGGAAGCGCCTCCGCCACTTGGGCGAGGTTATGGCCGGGGCGGCTGCCCACGATGAATTCCACCTCGCTAAGCAGCGCCTCCGGCTCCTTCCACTGCGCGATCTTCAGAAACGCGTCAATGCCGATGAGGAAGAACAGGCGATCACTTTTGCCCAGAGTGTGCTTAAAGCGGCGCACCGTATCAATAGAATAGTTCGTCCCCGGCCCGGCGTGGCGCATGTGTCCGTGAACCGGCTTAGGGCCTTTACGCGGGCGGGGCATTCCAACCACCTCGCCGGGATTGTCCCCCCCTGTCACGTGCGGCGCCTCCAGGAGCGCAGGGAAGAACGCCTTCTCGCTCAGCGTGGCCAGGGCCAGCATGGCATAGCGATCCTCGAATGGCGCCAGGGGTCCGTCTGGGCGCAATGGAGGCACGCTAGCCGGAACGAAGTGGATTTGCTTGAGGTCGAAGCGCTGCTGCGCCGCCTGGGCCAGCGCGAGATGACCGTTGTGCACGGGATCGAAGGTACCGCCGAACAGGGCAAGATTCATGAACAGCGTTCGGTTCTCAGCAGTAGTTTCGCGTTAAATGGGGAAGGTTGCAAGGGGGGCCGGGCGATTCCCTCAGGGGCTAAAGCCCAAAGATCAGAGTGCGCCTTGCGGCACAGCTAAAGCTGTGCCCTTCCGAAACCTGTCTGTTGGCGGGCGGGGCGCCCGCGCCACAAATCTGATTGTTATTCCGCCACTGCCTCTGATTCTTGATGGCGCAGCTCCTCCAGCCGGCGGGCCATGGCCAGCTTAAGCTGATCAACGCCTTCCCCGGTCGCGGCGGAGATGGGGTAGAGCTCCAGGCCGTGCTTCTTGGCATAGCGGCGCAGCTTAGCCAGCTTTTCCTTGTTGGCGATGTCCATCTTCGAGGCCGCCAGCAGTACGGGCTTCTCCTCCAGGTGGGCGCCAAAGCTCTTGAGTTCGCCCATGATGACTTCGACGTCACGCACTGGATCGGGCCGTCCGCTGGAGTCGGAAACATCCACCAGGTGCACCAGCAGCCGGGTGCGTTCAATATGGCGCAGGAACTGGGTGCCCAGTCCGGCGCCGGTGTGGGCACCTTCGATGAGACCAGGAATATCGGCGACCACAAAGCTCACCTGGTCAGGGTCGCCCTCCTTACCCACCGCCACCACGCCGAGGTTAGGCTGGAGGGTAGTGAAAGGGTAGTCAGCAATCTTGGGGCGCGCCGCCGAGATACGGGAGATCAGCGTGGACTTGCCCACGTTGGGATAGCCGACCAGGCCGACATCGGCGAGCAGCTTGAGTTCCAGACGGTAGGCGCGCTCTTCGCCGGGGCGTCCGGGTTCGCACTCGCGGGGCGCCTGGTGAGTCGAGGTGGCAAAGCGGGCGTTGCCACGGCCGCCACGACCGCCGCGGGCAATCACCTGGCGCTCATCGGGCCGGGAAAAATCGTGCAGGCGCTCGCCGGTTTCGTCGTCATAGAGGATGGTGCCCACCGGGACCTTGAGCAGGACGTCGGCGCCGTCGTGGCCCTTGCGGTTGGAACCCTCGCCATGGCGGCCACGCTCCGCCTTGTACTCAGGATTGAAGCGGAAGTGCACCAGGGTGTTGTGGCGCTCGCTCGACTCCATAACCACGTCGCCGCCCTTGCCGCCGTCGCCGCCGGAAGGCCCGCCGCGGGGCACGAACTTTTCGCGGCGGAAGGCCATGCAGCCGTTGCCGCCGTCGCCGGCTTTTACGCGGATTTTGGCCTCATCAATGAACATAGAAAATCCCACCGCCGAGACGCCAAGGGCGCCGAGAAAACACTACTCCAAATCTAATTCACTACGGAGACACGGAGGCACCGAGAAACTGATATTTAAGGACCCTAGGATGAATGCCCGTGCACTCGAAGACATCATTTACTACTCTGAAATTCGTAAATGAAAATTGTCTTTCTCGGCGTGTCTGTGGCTCGGTGGTGAAGCAAAATACAAAAGCCTCGCAAACAGCACGAGGCCTCAACAACAGAGATACGAGATGAAATCAGACTCCTCCGCGTCCCTGGCGTCCTCTGCGGTTTTAATTCGACTCAGGGACTGGCTCGACGATCACGAACTTGCCCATGGAGCCCTTATCCACGAACTTGAGGCGGCCACTGACCTTGGCGAACAGGGTATCGTCCTTGCCGCGGCCGACGTTCAGGCCGGGTTTCACCCGCGTTCCGCGCTGGCGCACGATGATGGTGCCGCCGGGCACGACCTGGCCGCCGAACGCTTTGAATCCCAGCCGCTGTGAATTGGAATCGCGGCCGTTTCGTGAACTGCCTAAACCTTTTTTGTGGGCCATATAAGCTTCCCGCTCCTAGCCGACTAGCTGATAACCTTTGCTGCCAGCTTGTGCTGACTCTTTGACTGCGAAACCTTGATTACTTCTTTTTCTTATGCCCGGCAGAGGCTCTCGCCTTTGGCGCGGCGCTCTTCTTGCCTTTAGCCTTTTTTGTGGCGCTCGCGTGGTGACGCGCGCTTTCTTCGCCAGTTTCGACCTCGGTCTCGGCCGCCGCCTCCTTCTTTGGCTTGGGCCCGCTCTCTGGCTCCTCGGGGGCGGTGAACCGCTGGCCATCAAAGGCGATTTCTGTGATGCGCACGGCGGTGAAGGGCTGGCGATGACCGAAAATCTTCTTGTACTGCTTCTTGCGTTTATAGTGGAACACCAGCACCTTGTCGCCACGGCCGTCACCGAGCACATGGCCGGTGACGCTGGCCTCTGACTGCGGCCGGCTGGCCTCACCTTCGGCGCCGGACACCAGCAGAACGTCGGAAAACTGCACGTTGCCGTCGT
The DNA here is from genome assembly GCA_035935775.1 of Terriglobales bacterium. GTDB lineage: Bacteria > Acidobacteriota > Terriglobia > Terriglobales > Acidobacteriaceae > JAICWP01. The sequence goes on along the minus strand of DASYWT010000356.1, from coordinate 5,705 downwards.
GGCGCTGGTCTTCACCCAGCTTTTCTATCCGGATCACATCGCCAGGCGCCACGCGGTACTGCTTTCCCCCGGCACGAATCACTGCGTACATGATGCCTCTCTCGGTTTCGACTCCCCAGGCGCAGTTCTGAAGCACTGGGAAAATGTGCGATTTTGCTTGCTATGTTCCGCGCTGCAGCCTGCGGGCGGCAACCCGTCCCAGAACGGGGCGGCAGATACAGGCAAACCCAGTTATTTTAGCGTTTGCTGCGGAAAAGCGTCAAACACCAGTTGCCAGTTGTCAGTTACCAGTTGGCAAAAGAAGATTCAAGGTTTCCAGTTTCAGAGGTTTCAAAGTGTGGCCGCTGCAATGGGTTCAGGCGCGCTCCTACTTCCTGAAACCTTGAAACCTGGGAAACTTTGTTTTCTCTGGTGCGGGAGGCCGGCAACGTGGGACAATCTGCGCCACTTGCGGCTCTAAACGCTTCCTAGAAGGAGGTTTGCCATGCGCAATTTGGGCCTGATTGCTCTGCTGTCAGTGGCGTTGACTCTCCCAGTTTTCAGCCAGCAAAAAGCGAGCAAGGAAAGTAAGGGGGCTGTCCACTCATCGGCCGGCGCCAAGACCCCCGATAAAGCGCTGATGGACGCCATCTGGGCGGGCTGGAGTTCGGGAAATCCCGCGAACGTCGCCAAATACTATGCCAAGGGGCCACATGTCTTCTTCGATATCGCTCCCCTTAAATACAACAGCTGGGCGGAATACGAGAAGGGCGTTACGGGGGTGCTTTCCGGCTTCCAATCGCTGAAGGCCACGGTCAATGACGATGCCCAGATTCATCACCATGGCAGCCTCGTCTGGGGCACCGCTACCGTGCATCATGCGGATGTGGCAAGGAACGGCAGCAAGAGCGAGGGCGACTTCCGCTGGACGGTAATATGGGAGAAGATCGGTGTAGAGTGGCTGATTGTGCACGAGCACGTCTCCGCGCCTCTGGCAAGCCAGTAAGCCCGAACAAGTCCGGCCATCGAAAAGTGCGGCGCCGGAATCGAACTTAGCAGGATGAAGGCCTATCACTTTGCTGCGCTTACTGCTCTGATGGGGCTCGCGTTTTTGTCCGGCGGGCTCGCCACCGCCCTGGCTCGGCCAAGGGTGGAGAGCTGGTACAGGAACCTCAGTCGTCCGGAGGGGGTGCCGCCTCCCCCCGCTTATGGCTGGGGGTGGAGGTCAATTTATGTACTCCTGGGAGCGGCTGCCTGGCTGGCGTGGCTGAGCGGGCCGCAGTGGGACGTGCCTGGGATGCGCCTGGGAATGATCCTCTATTTTGTGCTGCTGGGATTGAGCGTGTTGTGGTCGGGCCTGTTCTTCCGCGAAGCACGTTCCGGCGCCGCTTTCGGCACGGTGTTAGTGCAGTGGCTGGTCACATTGGCGGTTGTGATTGTGTTCTGGAACATCCGCATTCTTGCCGGCGCCCTGCTCATTCCGGTACTGCTGTGGACAGGATATGTGGCCATCAGAAACCTGACTTGGTGGCGCCACGGCAGACAGCTTGGCCCAGCCGAGCCGCAGGCTGCCGTTCCCTCCACCGGCCTGGCCGCCTGAAAATTCAGCACACTTCGTATCCGCGATGTCGCACAATTGCATCCAACAGACCATCCCGGCCAGAGTTCCGGGCACCTGACTTACTTTGGGGGTTCAGTGAGCCGCTATCGTCGCGCGGGCTTGCAAATCTTCGTGCTCCTGCTGCTCGGTTGGAGCCTGCAATGCGCCGCGCAGCTGCAGAGCGGGGCCGCCGCTGAGCGTGGCTGCCTGAATGAGACCGGGACCCAACTTCATCAAGATGCGGCAGGGTTGGGCCATGGGTTAGCGGCAGCGCCACGGAATGCAATTCGGCCGCAAAATGTGAAATGGGAACTGCCGATTGCCGCTGCCACCGGAATTTTCATCGCCGAGCTGGATCAACCCGTTGCGACGCATAATCAGTCATTAAGCCGGCAGAACACCGCCAGCACCTGGTCGAATGTGGGGCTGGGGATGGAATTGGGAACCGCAGGACTGATGTGGGCGGGCGGGTGCACCCATCGTAATGACACGCTGCGCAACAACGGCTTTGTTGCCCTGGAGGCAGCAGGAGCGGCGGCTGGAATCAACGAGGTATTCAAGCTAGCCGCTAACCGGCAGTACCCGTACGGAGTGAACAGCGGTGGAGAATTCTGGGAAAGCGGCAAATCGTTTCCCTCGGGCCACTCAGCGGCAAGCTGGGCGTTTGCCAGCGCGCTGGCGCACCGCTACCCACACAAGCGCTGGGTGAAATGGAGCGCGTATGCGTTCGCCACGGCCGTGAGCTTGTCGCGCATACCAGCCAAAAAGCATTACCCTTCCGATGTCCTTGTAGGCGCCACTATCGGATATGTGACGGGCGCCTATCTGGCGGGAAGGTAGAGTCAGGAGTCAGGAGTCAGGAGTCAGGAGTCAGGAGTCAGGAGTCAGGAGTCAGGAGTCAGGAGTCAGCGATAAGCTAACACCCGCTTTCCTCAAGCTCACCTCATTCTCATGCTTTAACTTCAATGGCTGATGGCTGGAGCTGACTGCTCACTCCTGCGGAGGCGGTGCCGGTTTGTCCGGGATGGCGGCGTCCTGTTTCTGGTGGCAGTTTTGCCGGAGGTCCACCGGGACCACGGTCTCGCGCCCGTGATAGTCGGCGTAAAAGGAGAGCGGCATGCGGGCACGCTCGCTGAGACCCACAAAACGCGCGCGACCATCGGTATTGGTGCCGATCTGCAGATCGAGCCGGTGAAAACCGCCAAACCCGTAGCGAATGTGCACCGAAACCTGTGCGCTATAGACCGGCTTGCCAGAAGAATCAATCACGCGGACGTCCACGGAACAGCCGCCCAGGTTGCCGCTGATTTCCGGAACTTTTTCACTGGAATTGGACTGCGCGTCCTTCTGCTCCGCAGAATTGTTTTGCTTTTGAGACGAGGTATTTTGAGCCGCGCCCAAGCAGACCCAGACGACAACAACCATCAGCACAACCAGGGGATTCTGCCGATGCCGCACGTTTGCCTCCTGTAACAGGCATGATAACGCAGGAGCAGCAATTAGCATTTAGCAATTAGCATTTGGCCACCAACCTCCTTGCAGTTTCTTAAGCCTTCCATCAACGCGCATTTGCTAAGTACTGAATGCAGATTGCTAAAGACTGTCTTGCACTGTGACCTAAGTCATACCGCGGACCCGATCGGCGGCCTAAGCTAATGTGTTTGGAGCAGCTTATGGCCCTTGGCTCGCCGAGCCAGATTATCTACGAGACGGGAACGCCTATGGCGTTAGCTGCACGCCCCGCGAAGCCGACAAAAAAGAAACTGGTGCGGCGGCCCGGGCGCGATTATTCACAAACACTGCGGCGCGGATTTCAGTTGGCGTTTCTGGCTCTGAACACATACCTCGGTGTGGTGTTTTATTTCTGGGTTCGAGCTTACGAAACCGGCAGGACACCCGGGTTGGCACGACCCGCAGGCGTCGAAGGTTACTTGCCCATTGCCGGCATGATGAACCTCCGATACTGGCTGCTGAGCGAGCAGGTTCCCGCCGTGCACGCAGCGGCTATGTTTCTGCTGATCGCTTTTCTCGCCACCTCGTTCCTGTTTCGCAAAGCCTTCTGCTCCTGGCTGTGCCCTGTGGGCACGATCTCAGAATATCTGTGGCGCTTGGGACGCAAGATCTTTGGGCGCAACTTCCACCTGCCAGGCTGGCTGGATATTCCTCTGCGCGGACTGAAGTATCTGCTGCTGGGATTCTTCGTGTGGGCGGTGGCGGGCATGAGCGCGGCCGAAATTGCCGGCTTCATGCGCAGCCCGTACGGCCTGATTGCAGACGTGAAGATGCTGAATTTCTTTCGCTTTCTAGGCGAAACCGGCCTGATCGTGATCGCGGTGCTGGTGGTGGCATCGGTGCTGGTGCAGAACTTCTGGTGCCGCTATCTGTGTCCTTACGGGGCGCTGCTGGGGCTGGCGGCGCTACCGGGACCGCTGCGCATCCGTCGCAATCCGCAGGCCTGCATTGACTGCGCCAAGTGTGCCAGGGTCTGCCCCTCGTCCCTGCCTGTGGACAAACTGGTGAGCGTCAAGTCGGCCGAGTGCACCGGGTGCCTGGAATGCGTTGCCGTATGTCCGGCCAAGGATGCACTTGCGATCGCGGGCCCGCGCCGGCGCACGGTCCCGGCATGGGTGATGGCCGCCGGCATTGCCGCACTGTTCTTCGGAGTAACCGGCTACGCCCGGCTCAGCGGCCACTGGCAAACTCAACTGCCTGATGCGGTGTACCAACAGCTTGTGCCGCATGCCGACCAGGCTACCCACCCTATGCCGGCGGAGATGCGGTAAAGCAGGTCCTTCGCTGCGCTCAGGATGACAAAATCGAAGGGTTGGCTAGTACACCAAACGGAACAGAGACGTTCCAAGGAACGTCTCTACCCATCTTCCTTGCGTCACCCATATTCCTATGCGTCCTTTGCGTACTCTGCGGTATTAATCTGGTCAGAAGCTGGGCACAGCCTCCAACAGGCGCACCTCCCAGTGGTCGGCGGCCGGGGTCATAAGCCCAATGTAGTGCAGAGTGACGCGGTCTTTATGCACCAGATCGTTGCCGTCGAAGACCTGGATTTCCATGTCGGCGGTGTCGTGCAGCTCGATGGCGCCGCCATCAGGAGAGTAAAAGTAGGCGGCGAGCTTGTGGCCGTGGTCAATGTAGCGGGTGCGCAGGCCGGTCTTCTGCTGGGTGGCGATGGCGGAAACAAGTTTCTGCTGCGCAAAGCCGGTGAAGTAGCGGCTCAGCAGGTCAGGACGATTCTGCTCGAAGGCAACGGCCAAGGTCTGCCAGGCGCGGCCCCAGTCGCGGGGAATGTTGTGGCCGGTGACGTCTTCCATCTGCCGCGGCCCAATGTGCGAGGTATCGAACTGGACTTGTGGAGCGTCGGCGCCAAAACAAGCAACCGAAGAGGCAAAAACGACGGCCACCAGAATGCAGGCGCGAGCACTCTTCATTACCGGCCTCCTACCTTGACTTCGTTGCCCATGACCACGCCGGAGGCGACGGAGATGGTGGCAGGGCCGGGAATCTTCAGCTCAGCTTGCGCAACATCCTTCTTGATGGGCACATCCACGGTACTCAGGCCGTCGGGACTATTGGCGGTGAAGGTCACGACCGTGCCGTCGGAAACCGGGTTGCCGCTGCAATCGCGCACCGGGGCAGTCTCGACCAGTACGCCTTTCGCATTTCGCTCTGCCCTGATCTGCAGATGGCAGGGGTCGGCGGCAACCTGCTGAATCACGCGCGTCTCTTCAATTCCATCCACCGCGGCGGAAAATTTGGCGTTGCCGGCTTTGTGTCCCGAATTCATGAGGATCCAGGCCACGCCATCGTGGCTGCGCACAGCCTGAGCGGCGGCGGGAGCGTCTTTAGCGGCCAGGCGGAAATCCACCGTCTCAGGGCGGCGCACCAGGTTGTGCCACTTGTCAAAAACAAAGGCGATGCCGATGATGCTCTCGCGCTGCGCCACGGGAACCCGCGAAGGATGGGCCAGGAAGCTGAGGCTGGCAGGCTTGGCTGCCACTACATAGAAACTGCTGCTCTGGCTGGCGCCACCCCCACGCAGCAGAACCAGGTATCTGCCGGCGCTGCGCACCTCCCTGGGCTGAACATGAATTTCCTGGCCCAGCTGAACCTG
>DASYWT010000355.1:0-10197 GCA_035935775.1 Terriglobales bacterium | reverse complement strand
CGCAACCACGCATTAATTTTGAGTTCAAAAAAAAATAAGGAGCCGGAGTTTATCCGGCTCCTTGCGAACCTCGACTTCAGAACAAAACGGTCACATTGAAGGAAAAAGGCGGCGCGCCATTGCCCCAGATATTGAACTGGTAGATGGCGACCGTGCCCTTGGCAAACGTTGGCGAGAATGCTGAAGAGTCGTCGTTGTACGAATACTGGCCTGAACTATTGGGAACGAAGAAATTCGCCACGGCGGAGTTCTTGGTCGCGACCACGGTTTGCGGCACCATGTCAATGATGGGCTGCTTGGCGCCCTTAGGCGTGTGCTGTACCAAGAGAATCGAGAGTTGCTCGGTCGCGTTGGTGATCGCTCCCCCTGTAGCATCTGTCAGCGAGAACTTCACGTTGATGTTCTGCCCCGCGTTGAACTGCGGGTTGCAAATTGACGTGGGCTGGCAACTGGAAATGGGCGAGTTCAGCGTGATAGTACCGTTAAAGGTTAGACCGGAGCTGAAGACCACGTGCTTGGAATTGCTGCCGCTTAGGCGTCCACCGGAGTCCAGGCCCGGCCCGGCGGTGGCGTAGAAGTCCTGGGATTGGCAATCGGTGTACTGGTCCGTTCGCCCCGTTCCTGTGCTGTGCGCCCCGCCCGGATCGGCGAGGAAGTCTGCGGCGAAGTAGCCGACCTTGAAGGTGAAGCCGCCAGGACAGGCAAGAGTGGGATCGACATCTGTTGTCTCTGCGTACTGAATGCAATCGCCGTGGTCCGACCCGTAGTGAACGCAGACCGGGTCTGGGATCTGCACCGGGCATTGCGGGCTGGTGACGGCGGGCCAAACGGGTATTGTGGGATCTACAGATGACGGGCTGAAAGTGACTTCAGCGTTCTGGGCGTCCGTCGGCCGGCTTTTCAGGGCGGTAACAGTCATCGTGAAGGGAATAGCCACCTGACTGCAGCTCACAGAGAAGGTATGCTGCGCACCGAAACTGAATAGCTGGGGGGTGCTGCTGATGGGCAAAGGCCCGATCTGCACATCGCTGGCGGAGATCCCCAACCCCAGCGCGTTCCCTGTGGCTAGACCAGGCACCAGGTTGGGGTTCAGCGCCAGTGAGAAACCCTTGGTGAATCCCGGGCTATTTTTCGTGGTCGCCAAGTTGCAAGAATTCAAGTTGCCGGATCCGGGATCGAAGCGCGCGACCGTACCTCCTTTACCACTTTCATCCTGCGCGGTAACTACGTACAGGCGGTCGGCAGAATCCACTTCCAGAAACTTGGGCTTGTTGTTGCCGCTGAAGTTGAGGCTATCGAGCAAGGCGCCGGTTGTGCTGCTGTAACGATTGACGCTCTTACCGGTGGCTACCAGGACATCACCGCAGGTGTTCAGGGCCACTCCGAAAGGCGAGGAGAGGCTGGAAGTGACTAAGGCGGTCGCCGGGCCAAATAGGCCGTTGTTCACCACTGACCGGAACACTGTGTTATCTGCCTGATCAACGGCCAGCAGATTGCCAAAAATATCGAAATCCAGGCCTTCCCCCGAAGCCCCCGCCGCCAGCGGGCCAAGCACCTGGATGGCGCAACCATTCACGTTGGTGCAACTGCTAGCGCCGCTATTAGCAATGGCGGCGATCTTCCATACTCCCTGACTACTGCCGTGCGTGTTGAAGTAAAGGTCAAGAGTGTTTATGTGCAGAAAACTGGGACCTTCCGGACCAGTAGGACACTGCAAAGGGTTGTTGTTGACATCAGTGCAGGTTGAGGACGTCGAGTCATAAATCTGCTCCGGCGTGCAGTTGCCTGCGGGAAAGGGAGTAGGGGACATGCGGAATATTTTGTTGCCAGTCGTATTCGCGATGTAGAGATTCCCGTCCGGACCGATCACCACGTCCTCGGGAACGAAGCTGACGTTGCAGACGCCCGTAATCGTTCCCGAACTACCATCTATGGCCAGGATCTGCTGCCCGGCTCCGGTTGAGACGTACACGGTAGGGAAAGTTGTTTGTGCGAAAACTTCGCAGCTCAACAGAATCGCAACCACTACCGCCGCCAGGCGGCTCAGCTTGCAACAGATGTCTTGCATAAATCCTCCACGGAACATTCTGAGATTTTTGTAGCGGCTGTGTGAGCATGAGCGCGCAGCTGCAGCAGGTTTGCGTAGCCGCCGACGAGAAACGATTTTTCTGGTAAGGATCGACCCAGGATCAGCTTGCCCAAATGGCAATCTTTCTAGCCACGTAAGCTCAACACGGGCTTATTTAGTTCGCCCTGAAAATGGCGCGCAATACACTCAAACCAAAACAACTGCGAACAGCCCCAATGGGCGGCCATTCTCGCTGTAGGGGAAACACCTGTCAAGAGAAAAAGCATTAGAAATCTGTGGATTGCAGCGCCAACGTTCAAGCTGGGAAGGGAAGGGAGCAGGGGGTGCAGAAATTTGCACTAGTTGTGATGCAAAGTTGCACGAGAACACAACAGCAGTGGCATTTCGCCGCAGCCGAGGGCTAAGCGGCAGGGTGTCAATCGCCGGCCCAGCTGCGGGAACACTTTGGTCCTTCGCCGGACGTAATTTGCCCGCTTCCGCCCACGGTCTTACCGTCCTACCATGCACGGCGCCCATTCGTCGGCGACAGGAGAACCCAGTCGCCCCCATACCCGGTATTCATTGGCCACGACGGTGGAAATTCGCGCCTCCGGCCTTCCAGGTACCGTGCTGGCCCAGCTAAGTAACATCAGCTTAAGCGGTTGCTATGTAAGTACCCCGCAAAAGCTGGCGGAACACACTCGGGTGCGCATTGTTCTGCACTCCGGCTCGCTGAAGGCCGAGCTTTGGGGCATCATTCAGCGCCAGGACCGGGACGGCCTCGGCATCCGGTTCAGCAATGGAACCACCGTCGAAGACTGGAAGGCGTTGGAATCCATCATCGAGCACTTACAAACCAAGAAGCAGGCCACTTCGGCTGGGTATTAGAAATCCCGCCCGCACGGAAGCCCCGCAGACCGCAGAGCCCCTACCTTTGGTGTGACACCTGTCCTTGCGCCAGAACTAGAAACGGTTCAGCATAGGATTAATTTGTTCCTGGGGCGGTGCTGTTTATGAGCGAGATCCTGCGCTCATGGAAGGAAATTTCCTCCTACGCCGGCGCTTCGGTGCGCACCCTGCAGCGCTGGGAAAAAGACTTTCATCTGCCGATTCGTCGCCTTGCTACCAGGAAGGGCGCGGTGGTCTTCGCCTTTCGTTCCGACCTCGACACCTGGTTTCGTGCCCGCACCCAGACGGCGGAAATAACAGTGCGCGACGAGCACTTCCGCATGATGTTCCTGAACTCACCGCTGCCGAGTGTAGTGGTGGATAACTCGCGAAGAATCCTCGATGTAAATGACGCCCTGTGCGAACTGCTGGGCGTTGAGCGCACTGTCCTTCTCGGACGGGTGCTCGACGTGCTTTCTCAAGGTTCGGCGGAATACGATGAGAGGGAGTGGAATCATTTTCTCGAGGCGGGGGCATCGCTGGGACTACGCAATGCGCTGCGCGCTGAAGGCAGCGTGTTGGCAGTTGAGTATGTCATCAAAAGCGTCTTTCCTGGGCTCAACGTGGTCACCGTCGTTGCTTCCCATGCTGGTGGGGTGCCACGAAATCAGGTTTATTCCCGCCTGGGGCGCGGCAGCCTCGGCCTCTGATGGTTGATTTCGCCTGCCTTGCGGGCACGGCGTCAGTTGGCGCCGGGATGACGTTTCTTGGCACTCGGGAGCGCTGGAAACGTACCATTAGAGTGAATTTGCGCCGGGGCTTTCGCACTGCTCCTACTCCCATACTCACGTTCCGCGAAGCGACGGCGCGACTTCCACGGGAAAAAAAATCGCCCGGCACGCTTGGTACCGGGCGGTTGTGTTTTCAGGCTATTCTGCTGACAGCGGTCTTTTAGCGGTGGTCTGCCGAGGAGTGCTCACTCTGCAGGCTGGCCGCCGTCCTGTGTTCGGCAATGATACGGCGGGCGTTCTCCGCCAGTTGTTTGGCCTGGGGCAGCAGTTGCAGGGCCTGGATGACTTCCGGATCGGTTTCAGCATGGACCTTTAATCCCGCTTCCATGCCAAACGCGTCGGTGAACATTTCGCTGCGCAGGTTCCACTTCACCCAATCCGCGTTCTGCGCCAAGTCCGTCTCGGAATAAGGCACATTCTTCTGGCTCAGGAAATTGCGGAAATCCTGCATCACCTCGTCCGTGACCTGGAAATTCTGAGTCACGTGGTGCTGCCGCAGATAATCCTGGGCGAAGTTGAAGAACGCGTAGTGGAGGAGCAGATTGTCCTCAAAAACGTTGTTCTTGGGCGGGGGAATCTTCACATCGGGTGTAATGCCGTCGCCGCCATACACAAGCCGCCCACTATCGGTGTATTTGGTTTCGCGGCCGGCGGTGCCGTTGTTGCTGTTGCGTTCGAAATAGTAATCGTACAGGGATACGCCGTTGTAGTTGCGCTGAATCAGGCGTCCGCTGGGGGTGTAATATTTGGCGGTCGTGAGCGCCAGGCCGGTATCCTCAGTCAGGGGGAACACGGTTTGCACCAGGCCCTTGCCGAAAGTATTTTCGCCGGCAATCAGCCCCCGGTCATGGTCCTGGATGGCGCCGGCGACAATTTCCGCGCCTGAAGCGGTGCCGCGATCCACCAGCACCACGATGGGATAGGGTTTGCCGTCCTCACCGTGGGTGGCGTGATAAATTTTTTCCGGGGAAGCGCGCCCCGCCTGCGAAACCACCACAGCCCCCTTGGGCAGGAACTTATCGGCCACGCCCACGGCAGAGTTGAGCAGACCGCCCGGGTCCTGCCGTAAGTCCAAAACCAGGCCCTGCAGAGAGCCAAACTGGTCCAACGCGTTCTGCACTTCCTCATCCGTGGTTTCGTCGAAGGAGGCGATGTGCAGATAGCCGATTTCAGGCCGCAGCAGAAAATGCAGATCCACGCTGTAATGAGGAATCTCAGCCCGCTCCACCCTGAACTGCAGCGGTTTGGCTTCACCTTCGCGCAGAATAGTCAGGGTAACGGACGTGCCTTTAGGACCGCGCACCAATTCCGCAACCTCTTCCGTGCCCATGTTGTCCGTGGGCTTGCCGTTGACGGCCACGATGACATCTCCGGGGCGGATTCCGGCCTTGTAAGCGGGCGTGCCCGCAAACGGAGCAATGACCACAATGTGGTTGTTGCGCGGGCCGATGGTCATGCCGATCCCGTAGTACTTTCCGCTCTGCGACTCCCGCAGCATGGCGTAGGCCTTGGGATCGAAGAAGGTAGAGTGCGGGTCGAGCACCCGCAGCATGCCGGGAATGGCGCCGTCGTAAATCACCTTATCGGGATTCACCGGCTCGGCATAGTTCTGCTCTACCAGGGTGTAGGCTTCGGTAAAACTGCGCAGGCTGTCGCTGATTTGCGAGTCACCCTGAGGATTCTGACTGGGAGCCTGTCCAAAAACCGCCCCCAGAACCCCGCAGGCCAACAAAACAGAAAGGACCAAAACGAAAGAACGCCGACCTTTAGCTGCCATGGACACGTTTTCCCGGTTGCGGCCGTGGAACTCCCCCGACCCACCCAATAAACCTCACAGTTTTGGATGAGTCAAGGCGGGCAAGGGTTTCGCAAGCTGCCAGAATTATGTCTGAGTAACCAGGGCGGGCGAGGCAACCGGCGAGGCCGGCAGGCGGATTTCCACCACCAGGCCGCCGCCATCCGCATTGCGCGCTGTGATGGTTCCCTGATGCAGTCGCACGGCGCGTTCCGCAATGGCAAGTCCCAGCCCCGCCCCGCCGGTCTGGCGCTCCCGCGCCGCATCCAGACGGTAAAAGGGACGGAAGAGGTTGCTGATCTCCTGCTCGGGCACGCCGGGGCCGTGGTCGCGGACGGTCATCACCGCCTGCGCTTTTCCCCCGTTCTGGCTCTGGCACTGGAGGCGGATCTCCACGGCGCTTCCGGGTGCGGTATAGCGCACCGCATTGCGCACCACATTTTCGAAGGCGCTGCGCAGCAGCCCGGGATTGCCCAGAGTGGTGCAGTCTTCCCCTAGCACCAGCTTGACACCGCAATCGCGGCTGCGGGCTTCAAAATCCGCGTCGGCCACCACATCCTGCAGCAGTTCAAGAATCTGAATCGGCGTCCGCTCCACCGGTGGTTCTCCACTTTCCAGCCTGGCCAGTGTGAGCAGCTTGCCGATCATTTCGTTCAGGCGCTCAGCTTCCAGTTCGATCCGGTCCAGCGCTTTGGTGGAGTCATCGCTGGCACGTTGCCGGGCCAGTCCCAGGGCGACGTTCAGGCGTGCCAGGGGAGAGCGCAATTCATGGGAAATATCGCTGATGAGCTGCTTCTGCGAGTTCAGCAGAACCTCCAGCCGCTCCGCCATGCGATTAAAATCGTGCACCAGTTCGGCGATCTCATCCTTGCGGCTGGTTTCCGCGGCGCGTGCTCCCAGGTCCCCGCCCGCCAGTTGATGGGTCGCTGTCCGCAAACGCACGATGGGGCCAGTCAGGTAGCGCGCCAGCCAAAAGCACACAAATCCCGAAACCAGAATCGCGAGTCCCAGCCGGGTAATGAACTCCTCGGTGCTGCGGCGCAAGGCGAAGGGACCATGCCCGCGGAGGATTTGCGCCACCAGGACGTAACGATCGCCATTGGAGCTAATGGCAATCTGACCGCCCAGGGTCGCTATGTCGGTGGGAACAAAGTCCTGCTGACCGGTGCGGGATACGCGAAGAGCCAGGTCGCGCACTTTGCGCGGAACCTCCTTCTCGCCAAACAACTCCTTCCCCTGAGGGTCAAACCAGAAGAACTGCACGTCGGCGCTGTGTTCGAGTTCCTGCAGGTAGGCGTTGGCTTTCTCCGGCTGGCCTTTTTCCAGCAGCGCAACTGCGTTCTGGTCGTAAAGCTTCAGGGCGTCCGCGGTCAGTGAGTGCCAGCGCATGATCACGCGCTCGGAAGGACGCTGTGCGAGCACCAGCGCCAGCACCAGGAACAGCGCCTGGGTCACCCAGAAAGACAGGAAGATTTTGAGGAATATGCTTCGCATGGCCGTCTAGTCGCCGCCCGGCGCGGCGTAAATATATCCCACTCCGCGAACCGTTTTGATGCGCTCCCCTCCTTTTCCGTCTTCTCCCAGTTTCTTGCGCAGCTTGCTGATGTGCATGTCAATGCTGCGGTCGTAAGGAGAAAACAAGCGGCCCAGGGCTATTTTAGCCAATTCGTCGCGCGTGACCACCCGCCCGGCCTCACGCAGCAGCACATCCAGCAGATTGAACTCGACCGCGGTCAGGTCCACAGCTTCGCCGCCGCGCAGCACCGTGCGAGTCGCCGGGTTGAGCTCCACATCACCCACTCGCACGCTGGTTTGCGGCGCCTGCCGTTCTCCTGCCTCGCCGCGCGTGCGCCGCAGAATGGCGCGAATGCGCGCTACCAGTTCGCGCGGATTGAAGGGCTTGGGCAGATAATCGTCCGCGCCCAGTTCCAGACCCACGATGCGATCCACGTCCTGGCCGCGCGCGGTAAGCAGCAGCACCGGAACTGTGGAGGAGGCGCGCAACTTGCGCAGCACGTCCAGTCCATTCATGCCCGGCAGCATGACGTCGAGCACTACCAGCGCGTGCTCACCGCTAAGCGCTCGCTCCAATCCGCGATTACCGTTGTGGACGGCCTCCACCTGCAGTCCCTCGGGCTCGAGAAACTCCTTCACCAGGTCGCAAAGTTCGACGTCATCGTCCACTACCAGCACGCGGTCCATTGGCCTCGTCCCTGTTCTACCTCAAGATGGGAGTCTTCGATGTAAAGAAGTGTAAGCTTTTCTTTACAAAAAATTACCCGCTTTGACCGACTCTTTACCCCCGCAGTTCCGCTCCCGTGTTTACCTGATTAGCAAGACCCTTTATGGAGGTTTCGAGATGAATCGCAAGCGCATTGTAATCGGCCTGGTCGCGCTCCTGGTGGTGGTTGGAGCAGCCGCTCTGGGCCAGAATTTGGCCGCCAACGGCGGACATTGGCATCGGGGTGACTTTCTGAACCGGCGCGTCGCCCACCTGACCCGGGCGCTGGATTTGACCGACGCTCAGCAACAGCAGGTGAAATCGCTGGTGGAGGCCCAGCGTCCAGCCCTCAAGGGGTTGATGCAGCAGATGGCCTCGCAGCGGGCGCAAATGCTCAATGTGACCCAGAAGGGCCAGTTCGATGCGGCCCAGGTGCGGACCATTGCCAACCAGCAAGGTCAGACCATGGCCAACCTGATTGTGGCCCGGCAGGAGTTGCAGTCCCAGATCTACAACCTGCTCACTCCCGAACAGCGCACCAAGTTCGACCAGATGCAACAGCGCCGGCTGGAACACATGCAGAAGTGGTTGGGAAGCGGCTCACAGAGCCAGCCCCAAGGGCAGTAACCGACCGACCGGCCGGCTGGTGAGAGGCCGGCTGGCCGGTCTTTACAAAGTTTTACCCCGCTGTGACGGACTCGTTTACGCCAGGCGGGAAGGCCCAGGGATCGAATGGTTAGGGGAAAGAAGGAACGTTATGAAGCTCATACGCAACAAGTGGCTTCTCTCGCTGACCGCGATAGGGCTCGTCGTCCTCCTGGCGGCCTTCACCTTCGGGCACAAGGACCAGGCGCAGTATTTCACCGCCCAGGCGCAGATCGGCACCATCAATGACGTGGTGCAGGCCACCGGCACCATCAATGCGGTAACCACGGTGCAGGTCGGCTCGCAGGTCTCGGGCACGATTTCCAAGCTCAACGCCGACTTCAACTCGCGGGTGAAAAAGGGCGAAGTGATCGCGGAACTGGATCCTTCGCTGTTCCAGGGAGCGCTGCTGCAGACCGAAGCGGATCTGCAGAATGCGCGCGCCACCCTGGCTTCCTCGCAGGCTGACCTGGCCAAGGCGCAAGCGGCCGCCGCGCAAACCAAGGCGGACTACGCTCGCAATGCGGCCCTGGTGAAAGATGGCGTGGTCAGCGCCCAGCAGTTCGACCTGGCCAAGGCCAGCGCCGATACCAACGATGCGGCCGTGGTTGCCGCCCAGGCTCAGGTGAAGCAGTCGGCCGCGCAGGTGAGCCTCAAGGCGGCAGCGGTGCAGGTCGCGAAAACCAACCTGAGCTACACCGTTATTCGTTCGCCAATAGACGGCATTGTTGTCGCCCGCAACGTGGACGTGGGCCAGACCGTTGCAGCTTCGCTGCAGGCTCCTACGCTGTTCAACATCGCCCAGGACCTCACCAAGATGCAGGTGGATACACAAACCGATGAGTCCGACGTGGGCAACATTAAGGTCGGCCAGGATTCCACGTTTACGGTGGACGCCTACCCGAACCAGACTTTCCACGGCAAGGTGGTGCAGATTCGCCTGAACCCCACCACGGTGCAGAACGTGGTTACCTACGACACGGTGATCGCCTTCGATAATCCGCAGATGAAGCTTTTTCCGGGCATGACGGCTTACGTGAACATTCCCGTGGCTACGGCCCAGAACGTTCTCGAAGTACCCAACACGGCGCTGCGCTACAAACCGGATATGAAGCCGGAGCAGCTGCGGGCTGCGTATGAGGAGTACGGAATCAGCCAGGTGACAGGCGCGGCGCCGGCCGGCGGCGAGAGCGCAGCCAAACCCGCGGCTGGCGGCACTGCCCAGGGCGCAGCGGCTCGGGTTCCGCGGCACGACCTGAGCGTGGTGTGGAAGGTGGCGGCCGACAAATCACTGCAACCGGTTCAGATTCGCACCGGCATCACCGACCACACCGATACCGAGGTGGCCCAGTTGCTGAAGGGCAGCCTGCAGCCGGGCGATGAGCTGGTGACCGGGGCGATGAATATCACCCAGAAGTCCAGCGGGCTCGGCGGAATGACGAGGGTGCGCTAATGGCAACCATCACCCAAACCGAACTGCTCATTCAGGCTGAGTTGAGGGAAGGCCAGGACGCGGCGGAAGCGCAGCCGGTAATCCGCGTCGAGGACGTGCACAAGTACTACGACCTGGGAGAAAACAAGGTGCACGCCCTGCGCGGCGTGAGCGTGGAGATTGCCCCCGGCGAGTTTGTCGCCATCATGGGCGCCAGCGGCAGCGGCAAATCCACCTTCATGAACCTGCTGGGCTGCCTGGATAAGCCCTCCAGCGGGCGCTATCTGCTGGAAGGCAGCGATGTATCGCGGCTGGATAAGCCAGCGCTGGCCGCTATCCGCAATCGCAAGCTGGGCT
>DASYWT010000354.1:0-9253 GCA_035935775.1 Terriglobales bacterium | reverse complement strand
CTACCAGGGTATCTAATCCTGTTTGCTCCCCTAGCTTTCGCGCCTCAGCGTCAGTTGCGGTCCAGTGAGCCGCTTTCGCCACAGGTGTTCCTCCCGATATCTACGCATTTCACCGCTACACCGGGAATTCCACTCACCTCTTCCGCACTCCAGCACGGCAGTTTCGCCTGCAGGCCCCGAGTTGAGCCCGGGGGTTTCACAGGTGACTTACCGCACCGCCTACGCGCCCTTTACGCCCAATAATTCCGAACAACGCTCGCCCCCCTCGTATTACCGCGGCTGCTGGCACGAAGTTAGCCGGGGCTTCTTCCACCGGTACCGTCAATATTCGTCCCGGTCGAAAGGAGTTTACGTCCCAAGGGACTTCATCCTCCACGCGGCGTTGCTGCGTCAGGGTTTCCCCCATTGCGCAAAATTCCCCACTGCTGCCTCCCGTAGGAGTCTGGACCGTGTTTCAGTTCCAGTGTGGCCGTGCGCCCTCTCAGGCCGGCTACTGATCATCGCCTTGGTGAGCCGTTACCTCACCAACTAGCTAATCAGGCGCGACCCCCTCTTCAAGCTGCTTGCGCATTTGATCACAAGGAGTTTCACCTTGGGATGTTATGCGGTATTAGCCCCGGTTTCCCGGGGTTATCCCCCGCTCGAAGGCAGGTTAGTCACGTGTTACTCACCCGTTCGCCACTGTACTCGCGGAGTTGCCCCCGCTTTCTCGTTCGACTTGCATGTGTTAGGCACGCCGCCAGCGTTGATTCTGAGCCAGGATCAAACTCTCGTTTGAAACCTGATGTCTCTCCTGGGTGGAGAGACTGGCCATCCCGGCCGTAGCCGGACTGGCCTATCTTGTGAGATCGCTCGGATTTTTAACCCAAGCACTTCCGGGGTCTCCACTGCGCATTTGCATGCGCGCTGGAGCCTTTCTCACGACTGGCACGTTCAACCTAGTTTTCAAAGACCGAAGCGCTCTCCGCCTGAGCGGCGCGTTGCGGCCGGGAATCCGTTGCCGGACGCCCGTCCTCGCTCCTCTACGCTCTGGCAGGGCCAAAACATAGGGGAAACCTTTTCAACTTACCGCGCACATTCGCGCACTGTCAACCTGGAGAGCCGGCCTGAAATCCAGAGGATTTCGACGGCATTTCCCCAGGGCCCTCAACGCCCTAAGCGGAGCAGAAATTTGCGCGATGCGACACGCTCCCGCGACTGGCACCCGTGCCCTTTCGGCACCAAGGCCGCGCGGAAGATTCACCTGAAAAAAGATCGTTTGGAGGTTTTTGCGATTACCAGACCGCTTAAACCCTTCGAGGATCTTTGTCCCCGAATATGAGCTCCGTGGCCGGAGCCAATTTCAAGCGTTAACCATTAGATGTCTGTCCGCCGACAAAGATTCAAAAGACAGACCTTCCCGATCGCTTGTAATCGGTGAATCTTTTATAACACTCGGCGGGAAAGAGCGCAAGTGGCCGAAACCCGGGAGTCAGGAGTCGGTAGTCAGGAGTCAGCAGGGGTCAGCAGCCCGTCGTAGATAGGCGGCAAATTCCCAATTTTACGGCAGTTGTTCTGTCAGTGGCCCTGTTAGCCGGACTGGCTACGACGCTGCCGTTCCCTGTGGTCACAAAATCGGGTTAAGAAAGGAATCCATTTGGTAAACAGTCGTGGCATCACGGGAGATCATCATCGCCCATCAGCGTGTTCCTATCTGACTACCGACTCCTGACTACTGACTCCTGCCTCCCAGCCCGCCACCCCAGCCAGAACAGAACCACGCACACCACCGCGATAAGACCTGCCCACTCGGCCAGACGATAGGGCGCCGCAAACGAACGCGGAGTGTAGTCTGCCGCCAGGCTGATGTTCATGGGATTGCCCGGGTCATAGCGGATGCGTTGGTGCGAGCCCACCGGCATCTGTGCCATCCACTGCTCAACATCAGATCTGAGGGACGAGGTATATCCCAGGTCGGCGCTGGAATCGTACAGCCGCCCGGCTGCTGAGTAGCGAAAGCTGAAGCGAGCGCCGTAAGAGGTGACCGGCTGGCGTGACGTGCGAGTCGTGACACTGGTCCGATCCACCTTGGTAACCACCGCATCCACCGCCGGCCAGGTGGTGAGAATGCGGTACTGATGCCAGGCCAGGAGCCCGGAAAGAAATGCCAGCGGCAAAGGGAACGCCACAAAGATCGCGACGGCTAGAAACTTCAAGGTCTGCCCGGGCCGACGCGGCTGGCCCGAACTTGCGGTGAGAGGCTCTCCCGGCTGCGCCGGAGAGTTCACTTGAACTCCACATCAATCCAATGCGCCTGCTTCAGGCCCAAATTGGTGAAGGTGTGCGCGTGCCCGCCCTGCGACCAGGAAATGTCACCCGACTTCTGGTTCAGATCCACGCCGCGGCCGTTGGGTCTCTGATCGCGCAGCTTCAAGTCGCTGACCGCAACCAGCAGATGCGGCCACCGGTCCTGGTGAATATCCACGTGGGCGCCGGGACTGAGCTGAAATTCCGAGACTCGCACCTGGGGCGTGTCGTACACAGTGTCTATCATGAGCCCGCTATCCACACTCAGCCCTCGTTCGCGCGGCGAATTCTGTGCTTCCGAAGAAGGGGGGCGCAGGATTTCGATGGTGACATTGCGAAACGGCGTGCTGCCAACGTTCTTGATGACGTGCGCGAACGGACCCGGAGCCAACTCCGTCTCGCCGTCCACCAGCTTCATCTTCACGGGCACCTTACCTTGAATGTCGTTCTCGATTTCCGCCTGCCCCAGGTTTACGAACAGGTAGCTGTTGCGATGCAGATGCAGTTGGGTGGAGGCGTGCGGCGGCACTTCCACCTGAAATACGCGTGTGTACTGGTTCTGCAGCGCCAGGTGATGCCCGGGCTCGGAGGTGAGCTCGAGAGGCTTGCTTTGCGCCATCAAACCGAAAGAGGCACCAAGAACGACGGCTAAAGCTCCAAGTGTTCTCACATGGTCATTTTAGCAACGTGCGGTCCGTAGTTCTTGCGGAGCACAAGCCGTTAACCGGTGATCCTTATGTGGGGACAGCATGTGGGGACAGCCGCCCTCGGCTGTCCGGGCGAGCGAAGCTCGCCTTCATGACCGGGCTTCGCCCGGCGCCCAGGCGGGGGCGCCTGGGCCCACACGGGCTGAGATGCGTCCGCATTTTAGAGTTTCCAGGCCAGCAAAACGGCGCCGATGGCAATCAGGCCGCCAATGGCGCCGCCGATCCAGAAATTCTGCCAGAAAGTATTGGTTGTCCGCATGATCCGCCGGTCGTTGGACAGCACCAGGATGGATAGCAGAATGGGCACGGTCAGCGCACCCGCGAGGATCTGCGACCAATACAGCGCTTTGACCGGATTGATGGGCGTGAAATTCAGCACCACCGCCGCCAGCATGGAAAGCGAAATCAGAACGTAGAAACTCTTTGCCTCCCAGGGATGCTCGCTCAGCCCCGCCCGCCAGCCCATCGCTTCCGCGATGCTGTAGCACATGGAGGCGACCAGCACCGGCAGCGCCACCATGCCCGCCCCGATGATGCCAATGGAGAAGAGAATAGGACCGAAGCCGCCCACCGCCGGGCTTAGGGCTTCGGCAGCCTGGGTGGTGGTCATGTCCACGGGATGGGCAAAATGGAGCACCATCGCCGCCGAGAGCATCACGCAAAAGGCGAGCAGCGTGCTCACCACCGTGCCCGCTCGCGATTGCGCCTCGTGCAAAGCTTCATCTCCCATCACCGCCTGCTCCCGCCGCGAACTGGTTTGCCACACGATCACGTAAGGCGTGAGCAGAGAACCAAAAATTCCGACGATGGCGTCCGCGTATTCCGGCCCGCCCCGCACGCGCGGCACAAACGTCCGCAGCGCTACCTGCACCGGCGAAGGCGCGGCAAAAACCGCCGACACGACATAGACGAAGAGCGGCAGCGAAAGCCATACCAGCGCGTCGGTAATGCGGCGGTAATCGCGAAAGATCAGGATGTACCAGATGGTAAAGGCGGTCGCCGCCACGAACAGGATGCGTGTCTGCCCCAGAATCACGGAGAGGGCGTCAGAAACCGCCATCAGGTCAGCCACGATCATGGCCAGATTAATCACCAGGATCAAAACCGCACACCCCATCGCCACTTTGCGCCCGTAGTTCTGGCGCAGCAGGTGTACCAGTCCCATGCGCGTCTGGTAACCCAGGCGGGCGGAAACCGCAAAAACCGCCAGCAGAATGGGCACGCAAAGCACCACTACCCAAAGCAGCGAGAAATGGAAAGCGGCGCCCACTACCGTTGCGGTAACGATCAGCGAAGGGTCCACGTTGGCCGCGCCGGTGACAATCCCCGGCCCCAACTTGCGCAGCAAGGCGTAGCGCTGGGATGGCGCGGGCGGCGCCGGCATCCCAGCAGGCTGGGGCGCCGCCGGAATTCCCGCCTTCGGCCAGGACATCATTTGGCCGCGATCCGCCCGGGTTCCTTTACGGGATTTTTGGGAGCTCACGGTGAAGGTCGCTTTGGATCTTGCGCTCGTGTAACAGCCGGAGTGGCCGCCAGTAGGTGATGGCGCCGAAAGCGGCAATTGCGGCCAGCAGCAGCCCGGTGCTTACCCACAGCAGTACCTCCGAGGCCCCGCTCTGGGCGATCTGCAGGATGGTGCGCGCATTGCCCGGCGTAAGCAGCAGCGCGATGGCCAGCACCATCATGCCGATGCCCGCCAGCAGGCCAGTAATGTTCTTGGCCCAGCGCCCTCGGGATTCGTACTCCGCGAACAGGGTGAAGGCGTAGATCACCAGCCCTACAATGATCAGGAAATTCGCCACCACCGAAACGGTCTGACGCAGATCCATACCTGTCTACTTAGGACGCAGGTGAGAAGCAGCAGGTTGGTAAAAACCGGGAGTCAGTAGTTGGTAGTCGGTAGTCGGTAGTCGGTAGTTGGTAGCTGGTGGCTGCCGGGACCACCACTCGCACGCCAACTACCAACTACTAACTACCAGCTACTCTTGGCTGACCCCTGACTACCGACTCCCGACTACCTTTTCGGCCCCATAAGTGCGCTAGACTCTGAGACGTGGCCGAATTCGGCAAAATCCTGGTCTTTCTTGGCCTCCTGATCGCTTTTTTCGGAATAATCCTGATTTTTGCGGGGCGGATGCATCTGCCCATTAGCCGTCTGCCTGGCGACATCGTTTATCGTGGCAAGCACACTACCTTCTACTTCCCCTTGGCGACCTGCATTGTCCTCAGCGTCGTGCTCTCCGTGGTGTTGTACCTGGTAAGCCGAGTGGGGCACAGGTAAAAGCAAGTACGCAGCACTCAGCCGTCAGCACTCAGTCCCTGAGCTTCAGATTGCTCCCACCACTCGTCACGACTAGAGCTGCCGGATTCAGGCATTTGCATCCAGCGACGTTGGACCGCCGGGTCGCCATCAGCTGACACTGATTGCTTACTGGAAGACCAGTTAGAATTTCAAGGGCTGAACGCTGATTGCTGATTGCTGACTGCTGAATGCTCACTGGCAACTGGCAACTGGCGACTGTAAACTCGCCTCAGATGTCCACCGGCGGCCAGCTCGACTTCACCTTCCAGGCGGCGCAGGCGCGCCGCATCTGGCGCGTGCACGACCTGGTCAGCGCCGTCCGCACCCACCTGGAGCGCGAGTACACCGATGTCTGGGTGGAAGGCGAGATCTCCAACTACCGCCCCGCCGAATCCGGCCACCTCTACTTCACTTTGAAGGACGAGAGCGCCCAGGTGCGCATCGTGATGTTCCGCTCCCAGGCCCGTTTGCTGCGCTTCCGTCCGGAAAACGGCATGCAGGCGATCGCGCGCGGCCGGGTTACGGTTTACGATGCGCGCGGCGAACTGCAGCTCTCCGCCGAGTACCTTGAGCCCAAAGGGGCGGGCGCGTTGCAAGTGGCTTTCGAGCAGCTCAAAGCACGCCTGGAGGCCGAAGGCCTGTTCGATGCCGCTCGCAAAAAGTCCATCCCGGCGTTGCCGCGTACTATCGGCGTTGTGACCTCGCCCCGGGCGGCCGCGCTGCGCGACATTCTCAACATCCTTCACCGCCGCCACGAGAGCGCCAATGTGCTCATCTTTCCTGCCCAAGTACAGGGCGAAAGCGCGCCCGCCGAAGTCACCGCTGGCCTGCGTTACTTCAACCGCGCCCGCAACGTGGATGTGATCATCGTGGCCCGCGGCGGCGGGTCGGTGGAGGACCTGGCCGCCTTCAACGACGAAGGCCTGGCGCGCGCCGTGGTGGCTTCGCACCTTCCCGTCATTTCCGCCGTCGGCCACGAAACCGACTTCACCATCATTGATTTTGTGGCTGACCTGCGCGCGCCCACCCCCTCCGCCGCCGCCGAACTGGTGATCCGCTCGCGCCAGGAGATCGAAGAGCAGGCGGAAGGCTTGCGCCTGCGTTTGGCCCGCGCCACCCGCTACCATCTGCTGCTTCTGCGCCAGCAACTCACCGAGGTAGCGCAGCACGGCGCTTTCGCCCGCATCACGGATGCCATCGCCCGCCGCCAGCAGCGCCTCGATGACCTTGTGTACCGCCTGGCGACGGCGGAGCGCGGCCTGCTGGCCCGCGAGCGGCGGCGCCTAGATATTGCGAGCGCCGGCGTGCGCCATCATGATCTGCGGCGCGTGCTGGCGGGGGTGCGTCGCGATCTGCAGGCCCAACTGGCTGCCCTGGTTGCTTCCGGCCGGGCTCAGTTGCTCCGCCATCGCTCCCGCTTTGAACAGTTGGAAGCCCGCCTCCAGGGCCTCTCACCTCTTAACATTCTCGAGCGCGGTTACGCTCTGGTGTTTGATGCTCAAGGCAAGCTGGTTAAGGATTCGGGCCAGGTTCACAGCGGCGATGAGATTCGTGCCCGCCTGGCCAAAGGTGAAATCAACGCCATCGTCAAGAAGCCGTGAGTTGACAGCCGGCGGTGATCGCCTTTACACCATTCTCAGCCGCCATTAGACTAGTCGTTTCAACACAGAGGGGGATCGGATATGGCATCCGTGGACGAAAAAGTGAAGCAAATCATTGTGGAACAACTGGGAGTCGAGGAGTCTGAGGTTACACCGACTGCGTCTTTTGTGGATGACCTCGGCGCCGACTCACTGGATACGGTAGAGCTGGTAATGGCCTTCGAAGAGGCCTTCGATATCGAGATTCCGGACGAGGATGCGGAGAAAATCCGCACCGTGCAAGACGCCATCAATTACATCGGCAAGCACGCCAAGGCGGCTAAGTAGCCGGCCCTGAACGGGCGACCTCTACGGGCGAGCGGCTACAAGGAGCCACATGGCGGGCGTTGACGACAAGGTGAAGGAGATCATCGTCGAGCAGCTAGGCGTTGATGAGGGTGAGGTCACGCCCAATGCATCGTTTGTGGACGACCTGGGCGCCGACTCCCTGGACACGGTGGAACTGGTGATGGCCTTTGAAGAGGCCTTCAACCTGGAGATTCCGGACGAGGAAGCGGAAAAGATTCGCACTGTGCACGACGCCGTGGACTACATCAAAAAACACGCCAAGGCCGGAAAATAGCAGTGGCTGAAGCAAAGCAGGCGCGAGCCTCGGCATTCTGAGCGCAACGAAGGATTCCCCAGACCGATGACACTGAAGACAGAGGCATCCCCTTGGCTCGGCGCGTAGTTATTACGGGCGTGGGACTGATCTGCGGAGTGGGCAATACCAGCCCGGAAGTGTGGGCCAACCTGCTGGCCGGTAAGAGCGGCGTGGCCCGTATTAGTCACTTCGACGTCTCCCAGTTTTCCAGCCAGATCGCCGCCGAAGTCAAGAACTTCGACCCGCTGCAGTTTGTCGAGAAAAAAGAACTGAAAAAGATGGGCCGCTTCATCCACTTGGCGCTGGCCGCCTCGGATGAGGCCATGCGCATGTCCGGGCTCGCGGTCACCCCCGAACTTGCCCCCCGGGTGGGCGTACATATCGGCTCCGGCATCGGCGGATTCGACGTGATTGAGCGCGAGCATTCTAATCTGCTCAACGGTGGGCCGCGGCGCATTTCACCCTTTTTCATTCCCGCCTCCATCGTCAACCTGGCCGCCGGCCACGTCAGCATCCGCTATAACGCCAAGGGACCCAACGAGGCCACCTGCACCGCCTGCACCTCCAGCGCGCACTCCATTGGCGACGCCTTCAAGATCATCGCCCGCTGCGATGCCGATGTCATGCTTGCCGGCGGCGCCGAAGCGGCCATTACGCCCATGGGCGTAGGAGGCTTCGCCGCCATGCGCGCGCTCTCCACCCGCAACGGCGCACCAGAGAAGGCCAGCCGGCCCTGGGATGCCGGCCGCGACGGCTTCATCATCGGCGAAGGGGCGGGAGTGCTGATTCTGGAGGAACTGGAGTTTGCCCGGAGCCGCGGAGCCAAGATTCTGTCCGAAGTGGTGGGCTACGGCATGAGCGCCGACGCTTTCCACATCACCCAGCCGGCGGAAAACGGCGATGGCGCTTACCGCGTGATGCTCAACACCCTCGCCGATGCCAAAATCCAGCCCGAGCAGGTGGGCTACATCAACGCCCACGGCACCTCCACCGACATCGGCGACAAGCTGGAAACCGTGGCCATCAAGCGCGCCTTCGGCGACCATGCCGGCAAGGTGGCCATCAGCTCCACCAAGTCCATGACCGGCCATCTTCTGGGCGGGGCGGGCGGTCTGGAGGCGGGCATCACCGTGCTGGCCCTGCGCGACCAGAAAATTCCACCCACTATCAACCTGGAAAATCCCGATCCCGAGTGCGACCTGGACTACGTACCCAATAAAGCGCGCGCCGTGCAGATGGAATTCGCCATGTCAAACTCCTTCGGGTTTGGCGGCACCAACGGCGCCCTTCTGTTCCGACGCTGGAACGAATAGCGTTATATGTTAACGACTTGTGGCGCGGGCGCCCGCGTCGGAACCTCGCCTGACTGCGCTGTCCGCGCACGCGCGAAACTGGGGTAGAGACGTCACAAGTTACGTCTCTACTCTGCCTCTATAATCTCTGTCTGTCATCCCGAGCGAGCGCGACCTCGCGCAGGCGAGGGGGCGCGAGTCGAGGGACCTTGCGGTTCCCAATATTTAGCTGGCGCTGGCTGCAAACCCCAGCGGCTCCCGGTTCTTGATGACCGCAGCCGCCACCAGCCCGGCCGCAACAAACGCCACCACCTGCGTAAACATATAGGCGCCGGTGTAGTTGCTGGGAAAGCCATACCAGTTCCAGTAGGGAATATTGGTCGTGATCGCGGCAACCAGTCCCACCACCACCATGAACCCCA
>DASYWT010000353.1:0-15890 GCA_035935775.1 Terriglobales bacterium | reverse complement strand
GACCGCCACACGGTCTACGCCTCCTGGTTGCAGAACTCGAAGAGCAACGCGGTGGTTGCCAAATCAACGGATTCCGGCCAGACCTGGTCGCTGGTGGTCGCCAACCGCATTTCCCACGGCGTGGACAAGGATGTGCTGGCGGTGCGCGGCAACGACGTTTACGTGGCTTACAGTCAGGCGCAGCATCTCTGGGTTTCGGCTTCTCACGATGGCGGCCAGACGTTTTCCGCCGCCATCCTCAACAGCAATCCCAGGCTGCGTTGGGTCACGGCCGGTGGCGCGACTATTGACCTGGCGGGAAACGTCTATTTCGCCTGGGCGGGATTCCGGCAGCGCGAAGGCATCAGCGGCCCCGTAAATCTCTACCTGAGCAAGTCCAGCGACGGCGGCTCTACCTGGCAGACCTCTCTGCTTGATTCCTCGGCTGCGCCTCCCGACTGTTCCCATCGCAAATGTGGCTGGGCTTTCCTGGGCGCGCAAATGGCGCTCGCCTCCGACGTCGCCGGTACTCTCTACGCCCTGTGGAATACCGGGCATGAGGCTGGCGCGCCCGAGCGCATCTACTTCGCTTCCTCCACCACGGCGGGTGCTTCCTGGTCCGCGCGCCAGGATGTATCTTCCGCGGCCCTGGGCGTGGAACATGCCTTTCCCGCCATCGTCGCCGGCACCGCTGGTGACGTGCGCATTGCCTGGATGGATACTCGCTCGGCTCCGTACTGGAACACCTTGTACCGCAGTTCGACCAACGGTGGCGCCTCCTGGTCCGACGAAGTGCGTGTCTCTTCCTATGTAGCCGGCTACAGCTACATCTCTCCCTCAGGTTTCAAATTTCCCTTTGGAGATTATTTCCAGATGGCGATTGATGATTTGGGCCGAACTCAGGCCGTTTGGGGAGAAGGGTCGAACTGGAACACTCCTGGGTCTACCTGGTACGCCCGCGGCCGATAGATCCTTTCACCCGCACTGATTTTCCTCGCGCATCGTAGCAGGGCGTCATGCTGACGCGCTTTCGCGTCAAAGTGTCCCGCGCGCATTGTCATAACGCCGAGCATTTGCAGCGCAGACGTGGTTCCACCGCAGCTTGTTCGCCTAAAAATCCAAAAGGCCGCCTGGCAGCGCAGGCAGCCTTTTGTTCAAGGGAGAATAGTTCTAACGGAGTTCAAACCGTCAAAACTTTCTGGCGAAATCTTATGAGCCGCCAAAGCAGGGTGTCAAGATTTTTTTCTAGAATAACTGCCTTATTTTTCAATAACTTACAAATAAAGCGATCGCTGGCACCAGAAGCATAAAAAGCGGGCACTGGGAGGATTTGCGCCCGGGGCGGGAGCCGTAAACCTCACGGCTGCTTGGGTTTACGTAGATCAGTGCCAGTCGCCCAGCTTCAGGCTGATGATTTCCACATCCTTGGAACGGTCGAAAATGCGGTCGGGGAAGAGGCGCTTCATCAGCAAGCGGAATCCGCCAAACAATAAGCCTGCTACCAGCGCGAACCCCATGAGGATAGCGACCAGCAGAATCACACCCACTAACAGGTTGCCGATGTTGTCGCGCTTGCTGAAAAACGTGTTCTGGTTCCACGTAACGTCGGCATCGTAGTTCACCTGGTCCAAAAGCGACTTCGCATCGCTGTTGGAAACCTGGCCGGAAACCAGGGCGACAAGGGGTCCGCTGCGTTTCACGCGGCTGGTTGGGTTTTCCGCTTGTGATGTCGTATGCAGGGCAGCATCAATCGCCTTCGCGCGCTCTGCCGCAATCTGCGGTGTAGGGTAGGAAATCACCATCAGGGTGGCGTCGCCTTGCGATCCTTCGGAAGTTGAGTACTGGGCCATGGCCACTTCCGCGCCCTTGGTGAAGTTCACCACTTCCGGAGAAATGGGAGTTGAAACGTCTCCCAATCCCACCGCCCCCATGAAATAGCGAACTGAATTGGAGCGCTGCGCCTGTTTCGGAAGGTAGCTCAGAACCGGGGGCAGGTCACGGGCGTTTGCCGCAGGCAAGGGCAGAGAGGCAGCTAAATCGCGCAATTCCGCGGCCGACATCACGGTGACCCGGTCGAGCACGGCATCCACCACGATGTTGCCGCGCAAAAACAGCACCCTGCCGTTGGCCGAGGCGCCCTGGTCGCCAATGTCTTCCGTCGCCATGTCCGGCTGCTTGTAAAAGCTGAAGGCGCCAAAAGCGCCGCTGGCGTCGGCAAAGCGCGCCGCCTTCACTTTCATCGTCCGATCAGAACGCACGTACGTGGCCTGCTCCATCTCGCGGAAGCCATACTCCTGGAGCAGCGCTGCAAATGCGGGATCGGCCTTGGCGGCATCCTGGCTGACCATGGGGCCGGCTGACAAGCGCCAACCGGCAAATTCGCTGGGCAAGAATGTTGTGCTGCCTGCCCCCGGCGCAGCCAACGCTGCCGCCAGGCTCGCCAGGCAGAAACTTACAAGAATGGCTATTTTCTTCATGCGGCGGAACAAAGGGCGGAACCTGTCTACTCTTATTAGACTACGCCGGGAAGGCCCAAGTTTCTACTTACCGGCTTATTGGCCGTCGCCCTGGGCCGCGCTGCTGGCTACCTTTACTCCGCTTAGCCCGCCGGCGTAGCGGGCGATGCCGCGGTAGAGCGCTTGCGCAATACGTTGCCGGTAGGCGGGGCTGCGCAGTTTGCGCTCGTCTTGCGGGTTGCTGACAAAGGAGATCTCCGCCAGGATGGATGGCATTTTGGCGCCTATCAGCACTACAAAGGGCGCTTTTTTAACTCCCCGGTTATGGATGCCCGGGCTGTGCGTGGCTAATCCTGTATACAGGGCTTGCTGGACGTCGGCGGCGAATTCCCGCGATTCCTCCACCTTCTCCTGCAAGGCGATGGTCTTCACCAGTTGCTGCAGTTGGTGAATGGACTGGTCGGAAACGGCGTTCTCGCGCGCCGCCACCTCCAGGGCATCGCTGGAAGTGGTGAAATTCAGATAATACGTCTCCACCCCGCGCGATTCGGGATTGCGGCTGGAATTGGCGTGTACGGAGACAAATAAATCAGCCTGCGCCTGGTTGGCAAGGGCGGTGCGCGTCTCCAGGGGCACGAAGGTGTCATCGTGCCTTGTGTACACCACGTCCGCACCTAATCGTTGCTCCAGCAATCTCCCCAGGCGCAAGGCCACGTCGAGCACCAGATCTTTTTCCTCCAGGCCATGCGGACCAATTGTGCCGGTGTCGTGTCCGCCGTGCCCCGGGTCTATCACAATCTTGCCTATCTTCAGGCCCAGTGCCCGGATCAGCGACCGGTCCCCGCTGGCGGTGGGCCGCGCTTCCCGCGCTTCCGCCTCCTCGCCACGCTCGCGGATCACCACCCGCGATGGCCGCTTCACAGAACGCGGTAACACTGGTGAACGTCCGCCTGAAGCCGCGCTCGAAGTACTGTCATCACCATCCTCATAGTCGCTGATGATCTTCGGGCCCATTGGCGGCTTCAATCCTGTGCCCGCATTTGAACTTTCCTGACGCGGTCCAGAGGATGGACTTTTCCCGGGCAGGGAATCGGCTTCGCGCGTGGAAGCAGATTCGGAAATAATCCCGGTGTCTTCGCCGGCTGCGCCGTTTTCTTTCGCCCGCCGTGTGGGGGACGTCTTCAGGTTTTCCGAGCTTGCCTGGCGCCCGTGAATGTCAATGATCAGACGATCGGGATTGGGAAGCAGGAACGCCGAATAGGTCCCCAGATCTTGCACTTCCAACACCAGCCTCGCATCCCCGGGCTGGTATTCGGAGACGCGGACCTTTTTCAGCAGTCCCGCTTTCGGAGTAAGGCTCTTGCCCGCCAGCGACGGCGCCAGCCGTGTCCAATGAAGATCGAAGATGACGCGGTCGGGATGCCGCAGGCGCTCGGAATGAAAGGTGATGTCGCTATCCAGGTCCAGCGCAACCCGGGAGTAGTCCGGCGTAGACCAGTAGCGGATGCCGGTAAGCCGCGAAAGATCTGCATCGCTGTTCGGCTCGGAAGCCGGTTTGTTCGCTACCTGGGCTGGTTTCGGCTTGGGAGCAGGTTTGCTTTTGGCCAGGGCCTGCCGCGCCTCGTCCGCTCGCTCGCTGCGAGGATATTCTTTCAGGAACTGCTGGAAAACGGGTTTGGCCTGCGCGGGCTCATGCAGATCGTCGTGGTAGATATGAGCAATCGCGAAGAGCGCATCTCCGCGACCACGATAGCCCGGATATTCGCGCAGCAGGAACTTGTACTGCCCTATGGCGCCCTGAAGCGCGTTGGCATCTTCGAACTCGCGCCCCATGTCGGCCAGCAGTTCGGCGACCGCCGCCACGCTGACCGGGGCTTTGGCGGAAGCGGGGTCCAGGTAATAGACGCGGCGGTAGGCGTCAATTGCGCGCTGATAATCACGGCGGTTACGATCCCCCGCGGGATGCCCGCTCAGGCTTTCCCGCAATTTTTCCGCCCGCGCGAATTGCCCTCGTGCCGCTTGCGTCTTGCGCGCTCCGGCGGCCGCTGGGGCGGCGAGAGTTGAAATCAACAACACGGCGGCGCACAACCGCGCCTGACCTGGGATTATCGGTTCCAATTTTTTGCCTGTTCCCGCTACCGCTGCACCGAACCGCTCTTCAATCGGTGTTTGTCATGGTGATCACGCCCTGCGCGTCGCGATATACGCGCACCGGGTCACGGTTGGGCATGAGGAACATTCCTGGCCCTGACTTGCCGCTCCAGTACAAGTTGGTGATCTTTTTCACGTAGTTGCGCGTTTCCGAATACGGCGGCACGCCGGAATTGCGCACCACCGCCCCTACCCCGGCGTTGTAAGCCGCCAGAGTGAGCCGCACATCGCCGCCAAAGTTGTCCAGCAGGTGCCGCAGGTGGCGTACTCCGGCATCCACGTTCTGCTCCGGATCAAACGGGTTGGTGACGTTGAGCTGCCGCGCGGTTACCGGCATCAGCTGCATCAGTCCCATGGCGCCGGTGCGCGATACTGCGTGCGGGTTGAAGTTGGACTCCACCTTGATGACCGCCCGCACCAGGTTGGGATCCACGTTATGGCGCGCGGCAGCCTGCTCGATGGCAGCGTCAATATCCGCCGGGGCGGCAATGTCTCCCGCCGAGGCCTTTGGCGCTGGAGCTACGTTCAGCATGCTGCGCACTTCTGCAGCCGCGGAGCGCGCCGCCCGCATAGAGTAGTGGTTAGCGGATGGAACCGGCTTCCAGCGGCGCTCGGTAGTGCTCCAGTACATGAGCCGAGCCCCTGTGGTTGGCATGGCTGGCGGGCGCGGCGCCTTACTTCTTACCGCCGGCGCAGCGTCGTTGACGTAAACCACGTGCCCGTTCTTTTGTACCCCGACGATTTCTCCGGCTCCTGCGGGGGAGTCCGAGTTAGTGCCGGCCTGCAGTGATGGCGTGGTGAAAAGAAAGGAGATCGCGATTGCGGGAACAGCCATCAGGACGAAATGCAGGCGTATGCGCATCATCGGGTAGACTTCCGCGAGGAAACAAACTCCTTCGCTTACCTACCCTCAGCCTGACGGAGATTCACCAGAGTACTTCGATTATAGGGCGGCCAAGGTGGCCGAACAATCTGCCGAAGGACCTTAGAACCACCAAAAGTAATAGAGCTAAGTGACTGTGGTGCAGAGGGTTAACTGGTTTGGCATTATGCGGGTTGCCATTAGCAATTGGCATTCAGCCATTTGCCTTTGGTCCTTAGCCGTTAAGCATTCAGCATTCAGCCAATAGCATTTAGCAATTAGCAGTTGGCATTTAGCCAGCGATTCATGCCGATTCCCGGCAATTCAATATAGGGGCTAAGTGCTAACTGCTAAATGCTAAGTGCTTGGTTTTATAAATTACAATTACAATTCTTTTCAGTCTCCCATGAACTCCCTCGCGATTCCCCAGCGCCAGGCGCCGGATGCGGAAATGCTTTTCGGCTTCTGGTATCGCGCCCTGCCCAGCGAGCGCGTGCGCGGCAACCGCCTGCAGAAGGCCATGCTGCTGGAAATCCCCTTGGTCATCGGCCGCGACGCCCAGGGCCGCGCCTTCGCCCTGCGCGATGCTTGCCCCCACCGTGGCATGCCCCTCTCCTGCGGCATCTTTGACGGCCGCCAACTGGAATGCAGCTATCACGGCTGGAAATTTGACGCCCACACCGGCCAATGCCAGCTGATCCCTTCCCTTACCGCCGATCAGACGCTGCGCGTGGATCGCATCTACGCCGGCGCCCTAGCCTGCGCCGAGCACGACAGCTACGTCTGGGTATTCGTGCCTGAGCCCGGCCCGCCCGGGGCCGGCACCGCCAAGGCAGAGGAGCCGGCTATTCCCGCGCCCCGCGTGCCGGCGTTTTCAGACAAATACAAACTCGCCTACCTCACAGCGGAAATGCCGGTGAATGTTGACCACGGCATCATTGGGCTGATGGACCCGGCGCACGGCCCCTTCGTGCACCGGGCCTGGTGGTGGCGCTCCCGCCACAGCATCCACGAGAAGCAGAAGGCGTTCGAGCCCATCCCCAACGGCTTTCGCATGAGCGCGCACACGCCTTCCTCCAATAGCGCGCCTTACAAGCTGCTGCGCCTGTACGCCGCCGCCGACTCCATTACCACCACCATTGATTTCGTGCTGCCCAACCTGCGCTCCGAGACTATCCGAGCAGGGAAGTACTGGTTTTCCAGCCTGACCACGGTCACGCCCATCACCCGCAACCGCTGCCGCATTGACGTGGTCGCCGCCTGGAACATCTTTCGCTGGTTGCCCTTCGGCCCCGAACTGCTGAAATTTGTCTTTGCCAAGTTTGTGGAGCAGGATCGGCACACCATGGAGCTGCAGGCGGAAGGGCTGAAGCACGATCCCCACCTCATGCTGATCGACGACGCCGACCGCCCGGCCAAGTGGTATTTCCAGCTTAAGCAGGCCTACATGGACGCCCGCCGCAATGGCGGCGAGATGCGCCACCCCATGCCTGGGCCAGTCACTTTGAAATGGCGCAGCTGAGATGGAGGCAGCGCCGGCATCTTGCCGGCTGTCCTGGCGGCCGCCAGAAGGCCTTGCGCTGTCTCACGCGGGCGAGGCCAACTCCTGGGTCTCTTCCTGATCTCCTCCCACCAGGTAGATCAGGGCCTGCTCACGAGTTTGAAAGACGGGGAACTCACGAACTGTGAAGGCCTTTACATTGTCGTAAAAGGCCTTGGGGAACCCTGATGCGCCGAACCAGGCAGAGCGTTTGATGTGGGGACGATCGTAAACCATGGCTTTCTTCAAGTGCTCCACTGCGTCACGGTCAACCTGAGCATTGGTGAAGTCAACCAGGATCAGCACCGAACTTCGGGGTTCGGGGGTAACGTAGCTGGGAACTAAGTCGCAGATGGTGGCCACCTGGGCAGCCGTGCAGTTGCTGCAATCCACCATTAGAATGCGCTGTCCCTGATGGGTGATAAACCGGACCCGATCGCCGTTCATTTTGGCCTCCCCAGCACGGGCCCGGAATTCAGGGTATATACAACGTTTGCCGAGCTAAGTCCAGCCGGGTTCAGAGGACTCCGGGATTCCGAACATGGGAAGGGGGCCCCATGGTGCGGAGCCCCAAAGGCGAGTCATTGGGGCTTCAGGGGGCTCTCGGCTGCTTGGGAGAGTTTGAACCAGCGTGGAAGCGCAGGGCTTCAGCCCTGCGAATAAAACATCAAAGACAACGGGCTTTGGCCCTGCTGCCACAGGGGCTGAAAGCCCAATAAGACTAAGTGCTTTGACCGTGGGCCTGAAGGCCCACGCTTCCACGGAGAGGGGATTGTCTCGAAGGAAAGCCTCGGCCCTGATGCCCAAGGGCTTCAGCCCTGCGAATCGGGCAGCAGTGGGCAGTGGGCTTCGCCCTGTACTGAAAACCTATTTCAGCATGGATTCGACCAGGGAGTAGGCCTCGCTGAGCGCAGAATCGAGGTTTTCGGGGTTCTTTCCCCCGGCCTCGGCCATGTCGGGACGCCCTCCGCCGGAGCCGCCCACCTTCTCCGCAATCGGCCGGATGATCTTGCCCGCCTGCAGTCGGCTGGTCAGGTCCTTCGTGACCCCCACCAGCAGGGCTACTCGGCCATCTGAGGCCGAGCCCATCACCACCACCCCTGAGCCCAGCTTGTCGCGCAGTTGGTCCATCAGGGTGCGCATTTGCGGCCGCTCCAGGTTGTCCACCCGCGTCGCGAGGACCTTTACCCCCTGCACGACGCGCACATTCTGGTCGAGGTTGGAGGTGGAGGAAGCGGCCTTTTCCAGGCGCGCCTTGTCCAATTCCTTGCGCAGGCGCTTGATCTCCTCGTCGCGGCTTTCGATCTCGTGGCGCAGGGCCGTGGCCAGCGAGCCCTCCGGCGCCTCGCCAAAGTGCACCAGCCCGCGCGCCACGGATTCCAGCTGATGGTCGGCGCGGAAATGATGCAGCGAGCCGGTGCCGGTCACAGCGTTTACCCGGCGCACGCCGCTGGAGACGCTGCCCTCATCCAGCACCTTGACCAGCCCGATCTCGCCGGTGGCGGCGGTGTGCGTGCCCCCGCACAGCTCGGTGGAGAAGTCGCCAATTTTGATCACCCGCACGCGGTCGCCGTACTTTTCGCCGAACAGCGCCATGGCGTGGTACTCGTTGATGGCCACCTCCAGGGGCACGTCCTCGATCACCTGCACCTTCTCGTTGCGCAGCACTTCCTTATTAGCCAGGTTTTCGATGTCCTGCAGTTCCTCGTCTTCCACCGCGGTGAAGTGGGAGAAGTCGAAGCGCAGGTGGTCGGGCGCCACCAGTGAGCCCGCCTGCTTCACATGCTTGCCCAAAACCTCGCGCAGCGCCGCGTGCAGCAGGTGGGTGGCGGTGTGGTTGCGCATGGTTTCCGCGCGGACGTCGGTGTTGACCACCGCATCCACGCGCTCGCCTACGTGAATGGGCTGCCGCGCCACAATCTTGTGCGCGCGCACGCCCTGGATGGGGTAATAGCAGCCGCGCACCTCGGCAACCAGCGTGGTGTGGTCGGCGCCATAGAGCCAGCCCACGTCGCCCACCTGCCCGCCGGCTTCGGCGTAGAAGGGCGTGTGGTCGAGGATGACCTCGCCCTCGTGCCCCGGCTTCAGCTCTTGCGTGCCCTGATGATTGGCGCCAATGATGGCCAGCACCTCGCAGTCGCGCGAGGCGGTCTGGCGATAGCCTTCAAACGCGGTCGCCGGCAGGTTGCGGTAGGCCGGGTTGGCGGTCTGCTTCTGCCCGCCCTTCCAGGAAGCCTTGGCACGGACGCGCTGTTCTTCCATGGCGCGATCGAAGCCGACCTGATCGAACACGATACCCTGGTCCCGGCAGGCATCTTCGATGAAATCTCGCGGCATGCCGTATGTGTCGTAGAGCTTGAACGCCTTTTCGCCGCGGTAAGCAGGACGCGCCTCATTCGCTAATTTCGGACTCTCGCGAAGGATAACTTGGAAATCATGCTCCCAATGGCGCCTGACCTCCACAAAATCTTCCTCCAGTTTCCTCAATCCAAGGTCCAATGTGCGCGCGAAGCGCGTCTCCTCCGCGTGCACCACCTTGGACACGCGTTCCGCGCTTTCCTTCAGCTCCGGATACGCGTCCTGCATCAGGTCGCAGACCGCAAACACCATCTCGTAGAGAAACGGCTTGGTCTGGCCCAGCAGGCGTCCGTGCGTGATGGCGCGTCGAATGATTTTGCGCAGCACGTAGCTGCGGCCTTCGTTGCCGGGAATCACGCCATCGGAAATCAGGAACGTAGCCGCGCGCGAATGATCGGCAATCACGCGCAGGCTGGCGGCGCCGCGCGTTCCTGTTTCGGATCGTGTTTCCTTTTCATAATCCACGCCGCATAGCTCCGCCGCCCGCTTCATCAGGGGCACAAACAGGTCGGTGTCGTAGTTGGAAACTTTGCCCTGCAGCACGGCAGCCAGGCGTTCCAGGCCGGCGCCGGTGTCAATGGAAGGCGCGGGCAGAGGATTCAGGTTGCCGCCGGCATCGCGGTCGAACTGCATGAACACCAGGTTCCAGATCTCGACGTAGCGGCCGCACTCGCAACCGAACTGGCAATCTTTATGGCCCTGGTCGCTGGCCTCGGGGCCGATGTCGCAGTGAATCTCGCTGCAGGGGCCGCAGGGCCCGGTGTCGCCCATCTGCCAGAAGTTGTCCTTCAGGCCAAACTCGTAGATGCGCTCCTTGGGAACCTTCTGGTCTTCGTGCCAGTACCGATAGGCCTCTTCGTCGCGGGGCACGCCGCCCTCACCCTTGAAGATGGTTACGAACAGCCGCTCTTTGGGAATGCCGAACCACTGGGGCGAGGTCACCAGATCCCAGGCAAACTTGACCGCGTCTTTCTTGAAGTAGTCGCCGAAGGAAAAGTTCCCCAGCATCTCGAAAAAGGTGTGGTGGCGGTTGGTGAAGCCCACGTTCTCCAGGTCGTTGTGCTTGCCGCCGGCGCGCACGCATTTCTGCGAGGTGGTGGCCCGCTTGTAGGCGCGCTTTTCCAGGCCCAGGAAGACGTCTTTGAACTGGTTCATGCCCGCGTTGGTGAAGAGCAGGGTCGGATCGTTGGCCGGCACCAGAGAGGACGAGTGCACCTCGCGATGGCCGTGCTGGACGAAATAGTCCAGAAACTTGCGGCGAATTTCCGAGCCTGTGAGCATGCGATGGTCACAATTATTCTAGCATCCGATATTGTTTTCACCGCCGCGTGCTGTTCTTCACCGCCGAGACGCCGAGAACACCAGAATTCCTTTCATCGGTGGGACAGCAGGGAGTCCGACTCACGTTCCAATTCGGAACCGTGGAATTCACGTTTTTTCAAATTGCCGCGCGAAGGCAAACACCGTCCGATGGATACTGGGGCTAGAACCCCGATGGATACCGGGAATAGAAACTCCATCCGACCGGTCCCATCGGGACCGGGTGAGAGTAGCCCGCCAGTTTACTGGCGGGAAAGGAGACAGGGCGATTTGAAGTCCCGTAGAGGCGAATGAACGACAAGCGATAGGCGCATCCGCCGGCCCGTTCCTCATTGATTCGGGGTTCTCTGCGTCTCTGTGTCTCTGTGGTGAAATTCGGTTCTAAGGGGTGGGTTCGCTCTCCAGGGCGCTCAACACTTCCTCGTCTACATCCCACTTTTTGAGGATGGCCACAATCACCTTGGTGGTGAAACCGGCGCGGGCCAAAGTGCGGAAGATGCGCGCGGCCTGCTTCTGGTCAGCGGGTTTTTGCAGACGCTTACGGCGCAGAAATGCGCGCGCCAGTTGTTCGTCGTTCACTTCGGAGTAGGCGCCTGAAACCGCTTTCTGTATCACGTCGCCGTGCACGCCCCGGCTCTTCAGATCGGAGATCACGCGCAGTCTGCCGAATTTCTCGTTATCCCGCCGGTACGAAGAATAGGCGCTGGCATATTGCGCATCGTTCAAGTAGCGCTGATCCTTGAGGCGCGTGACCACCGCCTCAACCAGAGCTTCGCCGTCCGCGCCTTTTTCTATGCGCTGCCGGAGCAGGCGCTTCAACTCGGCCACCGAGCGCATGCGTCGTCCCAGCGCGCCCACTGCATACTCGTAGAGCGCGGCTTCGTCAGCAATTTTCTTCCTGGCGCGGGAGAAAGCCATGGCATAAGGGTAACGCAGCTGTAGCGCCGCCGTCCCGGCGGCCCGATGGGCGGGCGAGACGCCCGCCAAACAGCCGGCAAGATGCCGGCGCTACGCGGGCGAGGGCGCCCGCGCCACAAAATCGTGCGAAATGAAAAAAGGCGCGCCTTGCGGCGCGCCCTTTGTGCACGGAGGACAGCTAAAACTTGGAGAAGCCCGCGGCCTGCATTTCGTTGCGGGCCATGTCGCTGGTGGAAGAAATGCCCTGTGCGCGCAATCTGAAATCGTCGGCATTGGAGGCATTTTCCAGAGCGGTTTCGTAGGTGATCAGGTTCTGCTGGCACAAATCCCACAGCGACTGGTCGAAGGTCTGCATGCCGTACTGCGAGGTGCCGGCGGCAATCGCCTCGCGTATCATGCGCGTTTTTTCCGGCAACAGAATGCACTCGCGAACGTAAGCGGTGGCAATCATTACTTCCACCGCGGGCACGCGGCCCTCGGAATCGGCGCGGCGCACCAGGCGCTGGCTGATGACGGCCCGCACGGTGGCGGCCAGCTGGGTGCGAATCTGCTTCTGCTCCGGAGGCGGAAACACAGCGATGATGCGGTTGATGGTTTCCACCGCGTCCAGGGTGTGCAGGGTGGAGAACACCATGTGCCCGGTTTCGGCGGCGTGCAGCGCCGTGGCAATGGTTTCCAGATCACGCATTTCGCCCACCAGGATCACGTCCGGGTCCTGGCGCAGTGAAGCGCGCAGCGCGGAGGCGAACGAGGGCGTATCCACATCCACTTCGCGCTGGTTCACGAAGCCCATCTTGTCGCGGTGCAGGAATTCGATGGGGTCTTCGATGGTGATGATGTGTTCCGCGCGCGTCGAGTTGATGCGGTCCACCATGGCGGCCAGGGTGGTGGACTTACCGGAACCGGTCACGCCCGTCACCAGCACCAGGCCGCGCGGCATGTCGCAAATCTGCTCCACGATCTTAGGCAGGTAAAGCTCGTCGAGCGCCCGGATCTTGGTGGGAATCACGCGCAGCACCACGCCCACGTTGCCGCGCTGCTGGAACACGTTCACACGGAAGCGTCCCAGGCCGGCCACGCCGTAGGCCATGTCCAGCTCGTTGTTCTCTTTGAATTTCTGTTTCTGGCGGCTGGACATGATGCTGAACGCCATGTTCAGCATCTCCTCGGCGGTGACGCGCGGCTGGTCGGAAAGCGGCGCCAGCAGGCCATCTATGCGCAAATGAGGGTAATTGCCGACCTTCAGGTGCAAGTCGGAAGCCTTGCGCTCCATGGCAACGCGCAGCAAATCATCAATATTCATGGCCCGGTAGGTCGCCTCGCGAGAGAATTGACCCGCTTATCATGCCTCCGGCGTAGTCAGAATGTAAGGTGACGGAGGTAATGTCCAATTGGCCGTGCAAGAATCCACCACAAAGGTCACGAAGGGACACAAAGGAAATTCTGGCGTTTGAATGTTGACCGAGGAGTTTAGGGGGTTCTTCCACTTAGCAGAAAAGGCCACCCTCGAGAGAGTGGCCCTTTTCCCTTTGTATTTCCTTCGTGTCCTTGGTGGTGAAAGGTTTACGCCGCCTTCCACTCCTCGTCCGCGCTGCCGCCGTACATGGACGGAACTCGCGAGCCCATGGGCCGCAGGTAAGTGGAGAGCTGTCCGCGGTGGTGGATGCTGTGGCTGGTCACAAAACCCAGGTAGAACACCGCCGGGTAGTTGAATGCGCCTAAGAAGTCCACCGGTGTGGTGAGGTGCTTTTCATCGAGCGCGCGCACGCGGGCCAGGGCGCGAGGCAGATTGCTCTCGTACCAGGCCAGCATCTCGCTGACGGTCTTCGGTTCCTGAAAACGCGGCTCCATGCTGAATTTGCCATCCGCGATTTCATCCAGCATCTGCACCTCGGTGGAAACCAGGTGCCACGCCAGTTCGAAGCCGGTGCGCGCCTTGGGGTCGGGGCGGTACTCCCGGCTGCGGGCGTCAGGAACGGCGGCTAACACTTTCTTGGTTGTCTCCATTTCCCGGGCCACGCTGCCGGCCATCATGTCGCGAAGACCGAGGGCGAATTCCTTCGTGAGAGAGAGTTGCGGAACTGCCATAAGAACCTCCTTATTGTAATTGCAGCTGCGATGCAACTTGGCTGAGGTTAGCGATTCAGAGGGCGCGATTGAGTGCGCCCCTTCCTAGTACAAACAGAACCCGCGCAATTCCGAATTACGAATGGTGAATGATGAATTACAAATTCTTCATTCTTCATTCTTCATTCTTCATTCTTCATTCTTAAATTTCTACACGCTCACCGGCTGCTTGCTTCCCACCGGCACACCGGTAAACCAGTGGAAGCGGTCGGCTACGTCGCCGCGCAGCATGCCATAGAATTCGTTCGCGATTTTGCGTGTAATGTCGCCCATGGCGCCTTTGCCCACGCTGATCTTATCCACGGAGCGCACCGGCGTGATTTCCGCCGCCGTTCCGGTGAAGAACACTTCGTCGGCAATGTAGAGCATTTCCCGCGGAATCATCTGTTCAACCACCGGGATTCCCAGGTCGCGAGCCAGTTGGATTACCGAATCGCGGGTGATGCCGGGCAGCACCGAATTGCCCAGCGGCGCCGTCAGCAGCGTTCCCTGGCGCACCACGAACAGGTTCTCGCCCGAGCCTTCGCTCACGAAGCCGCTGGTGTCGAGCGCGATTCCCTCCACGTAGCCGTTCATGATGGCTTCCATCTTGATGAGCTGCGAGTTCATGTAATTCGCGCCCGCCTTAGCCATCGCCGGCAGCGTGTTGGGCGCAATCCTCGTCCAGGAGGAGACGCACACGTCCACTCCCTGCTCGATGTCGCTGCCCAGGTATTTCCCCCACTCGTAGTTGACGATGTAAACCTCGGTGGGCGAGTTAAAGGGGTTGACGCCGGCTTCGCTATAGCCGCGCAGGATGATGGGCCGCACATAGCAGGGCCACACCTGGTTAACTTTGATCAATTCCTGCATGGCCGCGACCAGGTCTTCGCGGGTGTAGTCCACGTCAATGCGGTAAATCTTGGCTGAGTCCAGCAGGCGCTGGGCATGCTCATGGGCCCGGAAGATGGCAGGGCCGTGGGGAAGCGCGTAGCAGCGGATGCCTTCAAACACCGAGGAACCGTAATTCACCACGTGCGCCATCACGTGCAGCTTGGCGTCGTCCCAGGCGATTAGTTTTCCGTTGTGCCAGATCTTCGCGGTCTTTTTAATGGCCATGAGCACTCCTTGACGATTGTTCCTGCTGCCCCCTACGCAAATTTGCAAATTTCAGCAGGTGTACCAGAGAAGGGCGCGGGTTGCGGGCAAGCATGTCCCCGCTCAAGTACAGACAATTATAACCGGGGATAGAGCTGAGCCGCTCCCTGGTGACGTACAAAAAGTTGTGTTTCGAGGCGGAAATCTGTACGCAAAGACCAACAAAACTATTAGCTGGTGTACGTGGCTGTGCCGAGCAACGGGCGCCCGGCGCCCTCGCGAGCCTGCCCTGAGCCAAGCACAGCGAGGCTGTCGACCGGAGCCTGCCCTGAGCAGCCGAGCAGAGAGGTGTTCGCAGTATCGTGGAAGCGCAGGGCCTTGGCCATGCGAATGCCGTCCCAAATGATTCGGGCTTCAGCCCCGGTGGCGCCGCGGCCAAAGCCGGAAATCAGGAAGGCAATCTGGGTGTGGGCGTGGACCTGAATTCCCACGCTTCCACATTCGGACTAGGCCTCGTTTCCGAGGCTCGCTTCAACGCAAAGAAGCCTGGTTCATTGCTGCGCTACGGCCGGCACCACAAGCGGTGCTGGCGGGCTTGCGGCTGCGGTCTTGGCGGCAGCGGCTCCCCGCACCTCATCCCCACGGAAGTAGCGTCCGCGCCCTACCCGCATCTCCGACATGGCCACCAGCGGCTTGCTATAGTCGTTGCGCGCATTCCAGAAGAGGAAGCCGATTCCTCCCTCCTCCTTTGCTACCCGCACCTGGGTAATGATGTAGTTTGCCGAATAAGTGCGGGTGCGCCAGGCAAACGCCTGCAGCCAGGGACGCAGGACCACGCCGGTGGTCTTGGTGTCGCGACGAAAGCGCGCCATGGACTCACCGATGAAGTGCTCGGGCGCGTCGCCCGGGTGGGCGTAGCCGTCCATCCCGAAGAAATGGGAGGGGTAAATCATGGGCGAAAGCACATCGCAATGCAGCGCCATCGCCGGAATATCCTGCCCGGTGTGTGCCAGGTCCACTTGCCGCTGCCAGGCCATCACCCCAAAGACGTCCAGCGAGAGCAAGACGTGCAGGGGATGGATTTGGGCGTAAGCATCGGTCA
>DASYWT010000352.1:0-18189 GCA_035935775.1 Terriglobales bacterium | reverse complement strand
CCTGGAACCGGGGACTCCGGCCACACCGCATGCCGAAACCGGGCAGAAGAAAGTATTCTTTACTCCCGCGTCCCCGTTCGAGTCGTGCACCAACACGGAACCGGTGGGATCGGGCTGATTGATGTTGAAGAAGCTGCCCAGGTGCACACCGTGGGTGCGCAGGTAGCTGATGTTGAGCACCGCGTCCTTGTAGGGCTGGAATTCAACTCCCAGGCTGCTCTGGATTCCATAGGGCATCTTGTGGTTCTGGGTGAAGCGCACGATGGTGGCGGGTAACAGCACCCCCGGCGTCTGAGCACTGCTGGGATTGGGATACTGCCCGTTAATCAGCCCGTTGAAGGCGTTCTGGAATGCCCCGGGGAAGAAACCGGAATAGCCAAAAAGTTGTGTGGTGGAGTTCAGGTTATCTTCACCGGGCCGGAACTTGCCATAGGCCGCGGTACCACCGCAGGAAGGCGCCTGGCACATGAGCAGCGGGGAGGGAATGGTGCCATGGAACAGGCCGAAGCCACCTCGCACCACGATGGAGTGCCTTTCGCTCACGTTGTAGGCAAAGCCGACTCGCGGGTCCACTCCGTGGGGGTTGTTGAGTGCGTTGCTGGGCCAAGTCTCAAAATCAAAGCGGGTGCCCAGGGTCAGCGTCAGGTTCTGCGTGGCGCTGAAACGGTCCTGGACATAGAAGCCATCATAGGTGTGGCCCAACGTGCCACTGGCCTGGTTCCGGATCGCCTGCGGGTAACCGTTCATCGAGAATACCGAAGGATCAAAGCTGGTTTCGTTGAAATTGGGCGCCTGGAAGCGTTCCATCCAGAGCACTACCGGAGTGTGGTCGAGCAGGTTAGAGCTGTTGCAGGGCGAACTGGGGTTGGTGGGATCGGGCGCGATGCAGACGAATGTGGCCTCGAACGGATAGAACAAGGGGAAGGATTCGGTGGTGTTCACATGGTTGAAGTCGCCGCCGAAGCTAATGGTGTGCCGTCCGGTGGTCTTGCTGACGTTGTCCACCAGCTCAAAGCGCCCTTCGTTGTAGAAATCGGGATTGCCGCGGTTTACGCCAATCGCGAACTGGTTGGCTACCTCCATGTGCGGCTCTGCCGTGACCGTGGGGAAATCGAAGGAGCGCTTGGCGTACTGCATGCGCACTTCGTTGACCAGGCTGGGGGAGATGATTGAGGTCAGGCTGCCGACCACCGACTGGTCGCGGGAGAAATTGTTTTTGAAGCCGGAGGGCAGGTCGGAGCCGTCATTGAGCGGCGAGTAGTTGCGCAGCCGGCCATCGTCGAAGAAATAGCGCACATACATGTATTCCTTCTGGCTGAAGGAGTGGTCGAGCTTGACCAGGAAGTTGTCGTAATTGTTGCTGCGGGTGACGTTCAGGTTCTCGGCCGGGAAGCCGATGCTGGACTTGAACTGGTTGATAAGGCCGATATTGTTCAGAATGATGGAGTTGTAGTATGGCGACTCGCTGCGTCGCTGGCCCTCGTAGTTAGCGAAGAAGAAGGTCTTGTCCTTCTTAATGGGGCCGCCGAAAGTGAAGCCGTACTGGTTCTGGCGCAGCTTGTCGAGCAGGCGGCAGCCGCCGGAGCTCAGGTTGCCCGGCACCACGCAGGTGGAGGGATCGCGCGAGGCCAGCAGGCTCTTGGCATCCATGGCATCGTTGCGGAAGTACTCGTAGGCCGAGCCGTGGTAAGCATTGGTTCCGCTCTTGGTGATGATGTCCACAATACCGCCCACCGCGCGCCCGAACTCGCTGCTGTAATCGCTGTTGATGACGCGGAATTCGCGCACCGCGTCCTGCGACGGCGTGTATTTCTGCACCCCGGAAGCGGTAGAGATGTCGTCCGCACCGTCAATGGCCACAA
The DNA here is from genome assembly GCA_035935775.1 of Terriglobales bacterium. GTDB lineage: Bacteria > Acidobacteriota > Terriglobia > Terriglobales > Acidobacteriaceae > JAICWP01. The sequence continues at coordinate 16,327 of DASYWT010000352.1, read as the reverse complement.
AGTTGTAGTGAATGTTCTGTCCGGCGAAGGAGAGCTTGGTCACCGGCTCGATGATCACGTCGGTGCTGCCGGAAGTGGTGTCGCCAATGGTTACACCGGGGGCCAGAAGGGCGAAATCAATGAATTGACGGCCGTTAACCGGCAGGTTTTCGATCTTATTCTCATCAATCACGGAGCTGACCATGGTGCGCGTAGGCTCCGCGGTCACGCCCACATCCACCACCTTGATCTCCTGCGTCACCTCGCCCAAGGGCAGGGTGAAATTCACGGCGCCCACCTGGCCGACATCGAGGTGGACCTTTTTCACCTGCTTCTGAAAGCCTTTTTTATTCACCGTCACGACGTAGTCGCCGACGGGCAGCAAGGCGATCTGATAGCTGCCATTGGTATCGGTGGTGGCGGCCCTGGAGATGCTGGTGGCGGTATTGACCGCGCTCACCTGGGCATCGGGAATGACGGCTCCGGTACTGTCGTACACTCGGCCCTGCACCGTTACCGTTACCACCTGGGACAGCGAAGGCAGGCTGAGGAGCACCACTGCGAACGCACATATCAAGCTGCAACCGAGCACGCGGGCACGCATCATTAGCTTTCCACCTCAACGGGAAATAAGGACGTATAACGGCGAGATAGCAGGCTGCAGTCTGCATCTGATATTGCAAAAACGGGGCAAAGTCAATAGCTTACGCGGAACTTTGCGGGACATGGCGCACCAGGGCGCAGGGGAGTAGTTGCTAATCGCAACAGCCAAGCCGGGGCTGAAGCTTGTTTGGAGAATATAGCTCACAGTCAGCTTGTGTGCCGCCGCGCTGTACAGATTGCTCGGGCATATTGGAAGGAAGGAGGGTGGAGCAGGGCCTCGGCCCTCCGTAGAAACGGCTGGCTCCCCGGGTCAGCGGCTGCGGGTGAGGACGGTCTGATAGGGGTCGAGCAGCAGTTTATGCGCGCCAACCGGGGCTCGCAGGCGGAAGCTGGTTTCGGGGCCATCGGCAAACACCCGGCCCAGCAGAACCGGAGTTCGTCCCCCGGCCACGGCATAGACAGGCACGGAAGTGACCAGGTCAGCCGGGGCATCTTCCTGTTTTATTGTGCCGGTCACGACCGTGAAATTTCCCTTCCGCAGGAATTTTGGGCCCGCTAGTTGCAGCCGCGGAATGGCCGTGCCGTTAACCCAGCCATCGAAGAACCAATCCAGCGATTTTCGCCCTTCATACCAGAGTGGACGAGGCAGGTTCTCCTCGAAGGCTTCCTGCACACCTCGCAGGGTCATGACCTTGCCCGCAAAGCGCTCCTGCAGGATGCGCAACACCCGCAAAAACACGTCGTCCTCGTTGGCGGAATCCGCTCGACCGCTCGCCTGGGACCGGCTGTCGGCATCGCGCAGCATGTAGCGCAGCATGTGGAACAGCCAAGTGCCGCGGCCGTAAGCGATGGCGTCGTAAGCGTCGGGAAATTTGGAAGAGGAAAGGCGCACGCCCAGGGTGACCGGCCCCGCCTCCCGTAGTTCCATGCCAGCCTTGTTCTTCTGCAGAAGCTGCTGGCGGTAGGTCTGCATCATGAGTTCGAATTCCCGGGGGTGCTCGCGTTCCAGCATCATCAATACGCAGTAGTTGGCCAGGGCCTCACCAATCCACTGATCGCGATAGCTTTTCCAGCCCACCAGGTCGCCCCACCATTGATGGGCGGCTTCGTGCGCCGGCATGACCTGCCCGTAAAGCACATCGGCCTGAGGGGAAAAGTGCAGCGTTTCTCGCTCATGAGGCGTGAGGAAAGCCAGGCTGGAGAGATAAATCAGCCCCGGCCAGCCCTGGCTGGTTCCTCCCGGCATCTGGGTCAAAGACAAGCTGCTGTAGGGGAACGGGCCCAGGCGGGAGCTAAGAAAAGCGATGGCGTGTGCCGTTTCGTCCGCGACTGCCTGAGCATTACGCGCCGGTGAAGGCGACGGGGGTGGAACCGCCATGGCCTGACGTTCCTGCCGCAACTGCTCGGCAGGAAAAATTTCCGGGTTGGAGGGAACCGGGGTGGGCGGAAGCGGGGGATGGGGGAAGGTCCGTTCCACGCCCGCCGCGGCATAAGTATCAACCGCCACTTTGCCGGTGTGCGCTACCGCTTTCACATACTGGCCCAGGTTGAAGCCGGCCATGGGCATGGGGTGTTCGGAAACCCAGTGTCCAACCTGCTCGCCGGGCGTGGCAGCCGCGGCGTCTTCGTCGGGAACCGGCGGAACCTGCTTCCCGGTGGCTACCAGGGTCCAGCCGGCGGGGTAGCGAAACTGCAGATCGAATTGCGACATGGCCAGGCCACGATTGGGATACCAGGTGCCTCGCGCGCCCACATAGAGCAGGCCGCCACCGGCCTCGGAGAGTACCGAGCCGGCATATTCGAAGCGCAGCTGCAAGCGCTGGCCGGCGTGCAGCGGTTCGGGAAACACCACCGCCACCACGTCGTTGCCGCGCCGGGCCAATTGCGTGCCGTCGAGGGCGGGGTTGTGCACGAACTCGACCGGGCGGCCGTCGGCCTCCACCCTCTTTACCTGAAGAAAGCGGGAAAGTTCAAAGAACAGCGCCCGCTCCCCGCTGTGATGAACCTCCAGCTCAAGCAGCGCGTTAGCCGAAAGCTCATGTGGGAAAGTAATTCGCGCCCGGATGCGGTAGCGGGAAATATCCACGACATCCGGCGTGCTCTGCTCCCGGGTCTCAGGCGAAGCTCCTTGCTGTGCCGGCAGAGAAAATGATGTCCACAGATCGTAAAAATCGCCTTCCGGCGTCAGCGTCAACTGTCCGGCGGCCACCTGTTCCCGCGCCAGGCTGTCGAAAAAGACGTCAAAAAGTCCGCGCTGCGGGCTGTTGAGCCGCAGGTGCAGAAAGTGATCGTCGCCGGTGTAGGGCGCCGGCGGCTGTGCCGGAGCGGCTACGGGCAGAAAGCGGCTGAAAGTCATCAGCAACCGCAGCGCGTCACTGGCAGCCAGCGAACTGGCCACGGAATCGTGCGTCGCGAAAAAGTCCGGCACATCGGTCGCGGGATACAGTGCGGACTGCAACTTCTGCTCCGTGTCGTCATTGAAGCGCAGGTAAGCGGCGGTGAACTGCTCTTCCAGAATGGCGGTCCCCGTGAACAATCCCAAAGAAGCGCGCTCGGCGCGATTGGGCGGCATGATCAACAGGTCGCCTTCGCCCTCGAAGTAGGCGCCGGTGATCCGGCCCAACACGTCTTTCGTGAAAGCGATGGTACCGTCGTTGAAAGTCACGTGCAGGTTGGGGTGCTCAATGGAGGCGTTGCGGATGTGAAAGACGCGGGCTGGGTCCAGGCCTACACTGCCCAACTGCTGATAAAGCGCAGCGGCAACCCCCGGGACGGGGGAAACGGGAGCAGGAGTTTCCTGAGCGGTGAGGGCCGCGGTCGCAAATATTGCCAGCCCAGCCAGCACGAGCAAGCCGCGAATATGGCCAGTTACCTTGGTCACGGTTTCAGGTGCGAACGGCGCGGTTAGAATCGCGACGTGCGGGCCTGCCTGATTATCGTCCTCGTCTCGGCGATTTGCGCGCCTGCCGACACCGTTTATCTGAAGAACGGACGCCAAATTCTGGCAGACCGCGTACGCCAGAGCGCTACTCACGTCGAATACGACATTGGGGACAATTCCTATGCTATCCCCAAATCGCTCGTGGATCACGTGGATGCCACCGGGATGCCGCCCAGCGCGGCGGCTGAGGCAGGGCCGGGTTCACAAAAACCGGCCTCCGAGATGCCGGCTTTTACCCCCAGTGTCACCTTGGACGACACCCAGGTAGCCGTCTCGGTGATCAAGGACGGGCGGGTGGACAGCTCGGTGCTGGACTCCCTGGACCGCTCCGGCAATGCCCAAATGGCCGCCGCCGGATACTTCCTGGCCGGGCGGCATGAGGAGGAGGCTGGCCACCGCCAGCAGGCGCAATCCTACCTGCAGCACGCACTCGGCTTAACCCCGGAAAATGCCGCCATTTTGACCCACTACGCGGCGGTGCTGCTGCAGGGCGGAAACTACCGCCAGGCCATGGAGGCAGCACAGCGGGCCACGTTCCTGTCTCCGGATTCGGCGGACGCGTTTACCGTGCTCGGCTTTGCTCAGTTCATGTCGGACCGCAGCCAGGACGCCGTCCGCTCCTGGAAACGCTCCCTGCAACTGCGGCCCGATGCCACGGTGCAACAGTATCTGGCCAAGGCACAGCGCGAGGTGGCCACCGAGGCCGATTTTTCGCAAAGCGAGACGGGACACTTTACGCTGCGCTATGAAGGCCACCAGACCTCGGACGAGTTCCGCCGCCAATTGCTGCAAGCGCTGGACGCTGATTACAACGACCTGTCCAGCCAACTTGACGCCCAGCCGCGCTACAGCATTCCCGTGGTGCTTTACACCGAGCAGGAGTTTTTTGACGTAACCCAGGCGCCGGGCTGGACTAACGCCATAAACGACGGCAAGCTGCGCATCCCGGTGAGCGGCCTGACGGAGATGACGCCGGAGCTGGCGCGGGTGCTCAAGCATGAGCTGGCGCACTCATTTATCAATCAGCTCAGCGCCGGCCGCTGCCCGCAGTGGCTGCACGAAGGCATCGCGCAGGTGTTGGAGCCGCGGACCACTGCGCCTTTCGGCCGGCGGCTGGGGCAGCTGATGACCGACCATCAGGCCTTGCCTTTCAATATGCTGGAGGGCAGCTTTATCCGCTTCAGCACGCCGGAAGCGCGCCTGGCCTACGACGAATCGCTGGCCGCGGCGGAGTACATCCGCGACACTTACGGGATGGACGATCTGGTCCGCGTCCTGCGGCGCATTGCCGAAGGCAGCTCCACCGAGGCCGCCCTGCGCGCCACCATCCACTGCGACTACGCCGGGCTGGAGAACGAGGTGGGTGCGTTTCTGCAGGAGAAGTACGGGAAGTAAGCGGCGGGCTATTGCAGCTTCGCGTACTCCGCCCTGGCTTGCTTCAGGATGGGGATATCGGGGTCGGCGTCTTTCCAGAGGGCGAACAGATCTTGGTATGCCTTGCGGGTGTTCCCTGCGTCATGCTGGGCTGAGTAAGCCCGGGCCAGTCCCAGATGTGCGAGCGCGCCAATCGGTTCGTTTTGCACGACTCCCGGATGATCCAATATTTTCTGTAACTCTGCGACGGCAGCAGCACTGCTGCCCTCAGCCAGATATGCTTCGCCACGAACGTAAATCGGGTACAGGGCGAGCGGAACGATCAAACTGGGTGAACCCAGATCGTAGGGTGACGCGGCCTTAAGGAGTTCAATCGCTTTCGCGGAATCCGCGTGATCGAGGGCGATTTGGGCGCGAATCTCTGGCAGGTACTCAAACTGCGCAATCGTATCTTCCGGAAACCTGCGGGCGAGATCGTCTACGAGCGATTGCGCGTGACCAGTGTCACCAGCCAAGCCGTATGCCAAGGCAACGGCAGCCCGAACATCCCGCCCGTTCGACTCGGCGAGCGCTGCAGCCGCGTCCTCCTTCGCCCTGGCGACGTCGCCGAAAAGCCCTTCCGTCACGGCCGAGTCGGCAATGTAGCTCGCAGCCGTTTCCTTCTGCTGAGCGCGTTCAGCAAGAGCGGAGGCGCGGCGAAAAATATCGCGGGCCCTGCTAAGGTCGCCGGAATAGGCCCGAGTGAGAGCCTCATAATTAAGCATCACATCCTCGACGCCTGGCTTGCCCGTTCCCCAAGCCACCTCGCTGGCCATCCCCGTCGCGTCGTGCTCAAGGAAGGAGATAACGTACAGGTTCTCGTGATTGAATGGAGAATCGAGGTGATGCGCTTGCGCTTCCGCGGCAATGGCTTTCGCTTCGTCCAGGCGATTCAGCAATACGTATAACCACCCGACCCCGCCGTAGGTGATGCCTATTGGCTCCAGCCGACGCGCCACTTGTAGCTCGGCAAGTCCCTTGTCGTACTGGCCGAGGGCCGCATAAACGCCGCCCAGAATCCCATGACCCCCACTGTCTTGAGGGTAGGTCTCTGTCAATAGGTGATATGCCTGGACGGCTTTCTCCAAATCTCCCGTGACGATCTGATAGTAAAAAGCCGAAATATCCAGCTTCTCCCGCTCACTCACCCGATCGCGCAACTCGTAAGCCTTCGCGCCGTTTTTCGCGGCCAGTCCGATCTCACCCAGATTGTAATAGTCAATCGCCAAATCCAAATAGGCCTCAGCAAAATTACTGTCGAGCGAAATGGCGCGCTGGAGGAAGGGAATCGCGGCTGCGAAATCGGCGCCTGCCATCGCCTTTAAACCGAACGTGTAAGCTTGCAGGGCCTCGAGTGAAGAGGTAGTCGCTTGTTGGAGAGGGACATCGAATTTTTCAACGGAAGCGAGAGATTCGCCGAGCTTTGCGCGAAGGTCGGATGCGGCCTTCGCTAGTACAGCGAGGACATGTGTCTTATCCTCTGACGTCATCTGTTCCTGGGCCAGAATCTCACCCGTACGACAGTTCACCGCGCTCAAGCCGACAACATATTGGTTCTCGATGCTTGCAATCGAGCCATCAATAGCCGCCGTCGCGTTTAGGCGCTGACAGACCTGTTGGGCCAGTTCGCGGGTGATGCGAGTGCCGGGCCGCTGCTCCATCTGCTTCAGTGTTTGCGCAATTTGTTTGTCCGAGACAAGGTTCAAATAAGGCGATTGTTCAAGCTGCACGGCCAGACCTTGGCGGAGCGTGCCATCAAAGACGGGGTCTCCGGTCGTGTTCGTAAAGTCGGCGAGGACGATTGGATCGCGTTCCGTCAGAGCATGTGTTTTTCGTCCCCAGAACCACCAAATCCCGCCGCCAGCGACTGCCGCCGCGATTAGCACAGCACCGATACCCGCAGCGATTCGTCTGTAGGGACTCTGCTTGCCGCGCTTGAATTCAGCCTCGACCGGCGTCACCGAGCCGACAACACCGGTGCGCTCCGTATCGGTATCTCGCTTCAGACGCTGCAAATCGGCATGCAAATCTGAGGCACTTTGAAAGCGCAGCTTGCGCTGCTTTTCGAGTGCCTTATTGATGACGCGTTCAAGCTCCTGGGGCAATTGAGCATTCAATCGCACTGGGGGAACGGGCGCTCTGTGAAGGATGGCATCAAAGATCGCCGCTGAAGTATTGCCCTGGAATGGCCGCACTCCCGTAGCCATTTCATAGAGCACGACGCCAAAGGAATAAAGATCCGTCCGCGCATCAAGCTCTTCGCCCAGAGTCTGCTCCGGAGACATATAGGCAACGGTACCGAGTACAACGCCTGGGCTGGTCAGATGCTCTTCGGGTAGATCAATCGTGAGCTCTGACGATGCGATTTGCGGCTGGAGGGTCCTCTCGGCCGCGACCTTCGCGAGACCAAAATCAAGAATCTTAGCGTGTCCGCGCCCGGTCACGAAAATATTCCCCGGCTTGATGTCGCGGTGGATAATACCCTTCGAGTGTGCGGCATCAAGCGCGTCGGCCACTTCGATCCCAATCTTAAGCAAACGCTCCAACTCGAGAGGCCGACCGCTAATCAGGTGCTTCAAGGTGACACCTTCCAGGTACTCCATGACAATGAAGGACCGGTCACCATGTTTGCCGATCTCGTAGATGGTGCAAATGTTGGGATGATTCAGCGCCGAAGCGGCGCGCGCTTCCCGGCGAAAGCGCTCCAATGCCTGCGGGTCCTGGGCCACATTGTCGGGCAGGAATTTCAGGGCGACAAAGCGACCCAGGTCGGTATCTTCGGCCTTATAGACCACACCCATCCCGCCGCCGCCCAAATTTTCCAGGATGCGGTAATGCGAGACGGTCTGGCCAACGAGTTGCGAAGAGCTGGCCATGGCCCGAATGGTAGGACGGAATTCGGAACGGGTCAACGAGCGTTCATTGCGGCAGCCCTATCCGGCGCAGCAGGTCGGCGAAACGCGGATCGGAACGCAGAAACTGAAAGGCGGGATTCATTTGACCCATCACCAACCTGGAGTCACGCAGTTCATAGGCTCTTTCCAGCCACGCGAATGCCTTGCGCCTATTGCCTAGGGCAGCATAGGCAAATCCAATCTCGGCCGGAGAGACGTAGTTTGCCTTGGCTTGTTGCTCCAGTACTGCAAGCATTGCGTTGGCGCGATCCCTCTGCCCCACAAATGCATAACCTTGCGCGAGGGAGGCAGGTGTCACGCCTTTCACACCTTCAAGTTGGTTAGCTTTGACAAATTCCGCTATCGCCTTCTCCTGATTCCCTGTCTGCAAGTAGACCTGTCCCATAATGAGGTGTAATCCGTAGTCGTTTGGAAACAGGTCCAGCGCCTTGTTTAGCTCAGCAAGCGCTTGGTCATATTGGCCTGAAAAGTACAACAGGTTTGCAACATTTCCATTGATTCTGGACGAGAGAGGGTCCAGTTGGCGCGCTTTCTCTATCTCGGCGATCGCTTTCTCCTTGTTTCCCATCAGCGCCAACTCCCACGCATACCACTGATGAGCAGTCGCGTAACTCGGATTGAGTTCAAGAGCACGTCGAAATTCCTTTTCTGAGGCAGTCCAATTCCAATCGTAGAATGCCAGCACCCATCCCAGGGAGGCGTGGGCCTCGACGGAGTTGTCATCAATTTCCAAGGCCTTCAGGGCTGCAGCTCTTGCCTTGGGAACAGATTCGCCAGGTGCAAGATAGCCCATATTCCAAAGCACGTTGTAGGAGTCGGCAAGGCCAGAATAGGCCGTGGCATAGCTTGAATCCAGCCGGGTGGCCTGCTCGAAATACTGGACGCTCTTCCTCAGCCCTTCCTGGGTCCGCTTATTCCACTCGTAACGCCCTTTCAGATAAGCTTCGTGCGCGCCTGGCTCGATTGCGCGTGCATCCGCCATGTGCTGCCCTTGTGATGTCAGCTTAACTCTGATCTCCTGTGCGATATCTCCTGCAACTTCGTCCTCTACGGCCATTATGTCCCGCGAGCTCCGTTCGTAGTCTTGAGCCCAAATATGTTTGTCCGCTGGGGCTTGGACCAACTGGGCCGTTATTTTTATCCGGTCTCCCAAACGTTGGACAGATCCCTCCACGATCGCGTCCACCTTCAGCTCATGCCCGATTTGCGGCAGGGTTTCAGTTGTTCCCTTGTAGTGCATGGCGGAAGTGTGCGAGATGACTCTTATGGAACTGGTCTTCGCAAGGGTGGTAGTTAATTCTTCAGTGATTCCATCTGCAAAATATTCCTGTGCGGGATCACCGGAGAGATTTTGTAATGGCAGCACCGCCAGCGCCTCGATACGGGGTGGCGTTGCGAGATGCAGCCATTCGCGCAGCTTGCCTGCGCTAAACGCCACGACAATTGCAACCAGCAGGCCAACAACTCCGGCGGTTGCAATCAAGGTACGCCGCGGAAAACCCGTGCGAGAAGCCCCGCTGCTTGTGGTTGCGACCTTGACGGATTCGGTGTCACGCTTCACGCGTTGCAGATCGGCGCGAATCTCCGAGGCGTGCTGGTACCGCAAGTTACGCTCTTTCTCCAGGCATTTGCTGATGATCTCTTCCACCTTGGGGGGAAGCTTGGGATTGATCCGGACCGGCGGAACGGGTGAATGCTCCAAAATCCCACTGAAGATTTCGCCTGAACTCTCGCCGCGAAACGCCGGCGCTCCGGTTGCCATCTCGTAGAGAACCGCGCCGAACGAAAACAGGTCGGTACGCGCGTCCAATTCCCTGGCCCTGACCTGCTCCGGCGACATATAGGCAACGGTGCCCAGCGCCGTTCCGGGAATGGTGAGGTGTTCTTCCATGGTCACGGTTGACTCTGCGGCTGCATCGCCTCTTCGCCCACTGACAGCCGGCGTCATCTTTGCCAGTCCGAAGTCGAGAATCTTGGCGTGGCCCTGCTCGGTTACAAAAATATTAGCCGGCTTGATGTCGCGGTGGATTACGCCTTTCGCATGTGCCGCACTCAGGGCATCGGCAATCTCAATACCCAGCAACAGGACCATCTCCATATCCAGCGGCCGGCCGGCAATTTTGTGCTTTAACGTCGCACCTTCCAGATACTCCATGGCGATGAAGGACCGGTCACCATGTTTGCCGATCTCGTGGATGGTGCAGATGTTGGGATGGTTGAGGGCGGAAGCTGCGCGCGCTTCGCGGCGAAAGCGCTCCAATGCCTGCGGGTCCTGGGCCAGATCCTCGGGCAGGAATTTCAGGGCAACAAATCGGCCCAGGTCAGTGTCTTCGGCTTTATACACGACACCCATCCCGCCACCGCCCAGTTTTTCCAGGATGCGGTAATGCGAGACGCTCTGGCCAACGAGTTGCGAAGGGCTGGCCATGCCCGGAATGGTAGGACGGAATGGGGAGGGGGTCAACGATATCCAATTATCTGGAACGGCATGGGAAAGCGGCTAGCTTTTGGCTCTTAGCTCTTGGCCTCTTGGTTCTGAGGGCTATGGCTAAAAACTCAAAGAGTCAAAGTTGGCGCTTCCAGCTGTAAACAAAAAGCTAAGAGCCAAGGGCCAGGAGCCAATAGCTAATTGCCCCCTCTCCCCGCTTGTGCTACTTTGTGCCGCCATGCGCTTTCGCTTCCAGGGCGCCGCGCCCAGCGCCGCGCGCCGCCTGCCCCAGCGCTCGCCCCTGCCCCGGATGAGAACGGTGGAGGCGGGAGCGGAATACGCCTTCGCGCGCATGGGCGGCGACTTCTACGATTTTGTGGAATTGGGCTCCTGCCGGCTGGCCTTTGCCCTGTTCGATTTCGCGGGCAAGCGCGATGAGGCCATGGAAATCGCCGCCGCAGCCCAGGATGTCTTCCGCGTGCAGGTGCCGAAACTCTTTGCCGCTGAGCACGTCAACGACAACGAAGCCATCGCCGAGCTTACCCTGCTGCTGAACCGGGCGATTCTTGCCGCCGCCGGCGGAGTACACCACTCGCCGGCATTTATTGGCTGCCTCAACGAGCTGGTGGGGACAGTCGCGTATTGCAATGCGGGACACACGCCCGGCCTGCTGCGGCATAATTCTGAAATTGACGTTCTTCCCGCAAACGCCGTCCCCCTGGGCCTGTTTTCTCACACCACCTACGAACCGCAGGTCAGGGTACTGCCGGCGGGCGCAGCTTTACTGCTGGTTTCGCTTGGTTTGATTGAGAGTAAGCGCCGTGGAGAGGAGTTCGGACTGGAACGCCTGCGCCAGGCAATGCGGTCCATGACATCCACCGGTGCTCCGGCGCTATGCCGGGAGGTGCTGAACCGGGTGGAGGAGTTTACCTGCGCTCCTCTGCTGCACAACGATGTGACCGCGATCGCATTGGTTCGAAAATAATGAAGTGGCGATTTCTATACCCCACCCTATCCCTGGCGCTGGTTCTAGCAGTCGCGAATCATTGGCTCTACCCTTCCGCAAACGGGAATGACCTTTATCCCCGCTGGCATGGCACCTACGTTTTACTGCATGGCGGAGATCCGCACCCCTGGTCCTATCGTGCCGGAGCCAGTTCGTCGGCCGTGACGAACAGCGGCTCGATGTCCACCGGAATGTTGTGCAGCCGGTCCAGAGCTTTCTGCACCTCCGGCCGAATCACCCCGTAGTGGTCGAGCATTTGCCTGGCGCCGGCGTAATCCCCTTGCGCTTCGATCGTCAGAAATTCGTGGTCGAGGTCGCGCACCGCGTCCTTAATCCTGGTCATATCTACGGAGAAAGTCCCGTCCCGGTTGGCCACGAAGCCGCCTTTGTCCAGCAGGTAATTGAGCTGCACCGCTGTGCCCTTTCCGTGGGCCTCGTTCAGGCCAAAACGAATGCTACGGAAGGCGGAGGCAAAGAAGGTGGTGTAGAGCTGGCGCTGCGCCGCCTCATCACTGGGGAGCACTCCGCCCAGGCCCATCTGCTGGCTGTGGTCCATCATGTACTGCAGAGCGAACAGGCCGGTTACGTCGGCCTTGGCCTCCTCGATGGCGGCATAAAGCTCCTTCAGTTCCTGGCGAGCTGATGTGTCGCGGTCCTGCACCTTGATCTGCTGCGGCCCCAACCCGTGCATGAGTTCATGGGCGACGGTATGGGTGAAGAACATCTCAAAGTTGACATCTTTCTGCGCCGCCGGCGGCAGCACGATCCGGGAAATAGGAACCAGCGCAGCCTCAAATTTTGCTTCCTGAACGTTTTTCAGCATCACCCGCTTGCTGCCCTTCTGCTGCACCACGCGCTCGTCGTTGGGCAGGTTGTAGGCCGCGGTCTGCACGCCGTGGGCGCCGTCGCCCGCGCCCAGGATCTCGTCCACCACGCGGATCGGCGCCAGCGCCCCCAGTTGCGGACGGCGGTATTGCGGCGCTTCCGGCAAATTGTTTTCGATTTCCTGCAGGTGTTGGCCGAAGGCGGCCAGCTTGCTGGTTTCTTTTTCGTCGCGCAGATTGACGTAGGCTTCGAAGGCCGCCTTGTAGCCAAACAACTCGTCGGTATAGGTCTCGTACGGGCCGATGGTGATGTCGAGCGGCGAATCCAGGTCCATCCAGTCCACATCGCTCTGGTAGTAGTCGTTGGAGAGGAAGGCCGCCGCCCGGCTCATGAGGAATTTGCGCAACGAAGCGTTGTCGGTGAGGGTGGCGGCCTGGCGCAGAAGAGCGGAAGCGTGTTCCAGGTCCGGGCGATATTCCTGGCTGTAGGGAATCGAGGCGAGCCTGCCCTTGGCCTGCCAGCGAATTACCGTGAAGAAGCCTTTGGCCTGTTCCTGGTCCTTGCCGGGCAGGGCGTTGACCCAGCTCTCAAATTGCGCGCGGGTCATATCTTCGGGATAAAAATTTGCTCCCGGCGGTTTGCGCTGGGGCACGCCGGGAATGAATGCTTTGAAATCGTTGAGGTCGTCCCAGGGGCTCTTGTTGATCCAGAAATAATGAAGCCGGGTGCGGCCCAGCGGGGCACGCTCCTTCTGTAACTTGGCGTACAAGTCGCGGTCGCCCGACCACAGCTGCTGCATGTAGATACCGTTGAGAATGCGCGCGGCCTCAATCAGCTTGGCCAGGGCCTGGCGGTTCCCGTTGGAGAGGCCGGAAATGTCCACCCGGAGGGGGGTGGGGGCGAAGCGGGCGATCATTTTGTCTAGTTGAGCGCGGCCAGGCACCCCGACCGTCTTGGCGGTTTGGCCGGTCAGGAAGGGAGTACACACAAGCAGGAAAGCGCTGGCTAAGACCGGCATTTTCATGGTTTTCCTCACAGGCCGCCGGCAGACACCGGAGCAAAGCTGGCTATGATAACAGGGGCTGGGGGCGGGCAGGACTGCCCCGCGCGGCACGATGTACAATAGTGCGAAGGACTTCATTCCTGAACTCACGGGACCCCAGGGGCCCGCCAGCAGTAAACGATGAAATATAAGCTAACGATTTTCGCCGTAATCGCCTTCGCCGCATTGCCCCTCCTCGCCGCCGATAAACCGAACAAAACCGATGTGAAGTCGGGCACGGTGGTGGAGGAGATCATCGCCCGCATCAACAATCACATCATCACCAGCACCGAGTTCGACCGGAGCCAGCAGCAGGTGCAGCAGGAGGGCGACCAGCAGAACGCCACGCCGCAAGACATTGCCGCGCGCCAAAAGAACGTACTGCGCGACCTGATTGACCAACAACTGCTGCTGCAAAAGGGTGACGACCTGGGCATCACCGCGGAAACCGACCTGGTCAAGCGCCTGGACGAGATCCGCAAGCAGATGAATCTGGCGACCATGGACGACCTGGCCAAGGCCGCCCAAGCGCAGGGCGTCTCCTATGAGGAGTTCAAGGAGAACCTGCGCGAGAACATCATCACCCAGAAAGTGATCCAGCAGGAAGTCGGCGCAAAGATCAACATCACCCCGGTGGAAGCGCAGAAATACTACGCCGACCACCGCAGCGAAATGGAGCAACCGGAGCAGGTGCGGCTGAGCGAAATTCTGGTCTCCACGCAGCCCTCGCCCACCGAGGACCCCAAGACCGCCGCCTCCATAACGGATGAACAGCGCGTGGCCACTGCTCAAGCCAAAGCAAACCAGTTGTACGAGCAGATCGAGAAGGGCGCTAACTTTGACGACGTCGCCAGGAAGGATTCTGACGGGCCCACCGCTGCTCAGGGCGGCGACCTCGGCTATTTCAAACGTGGCGCGCTGGCGAAAGAACTGGAAGACGTCACTTTCGGCATGAAAGCGGGGGCTCTCACCAAGCCCATCCGCACCAAGCAGGGTTTTGTGATCCTCAAAGTTACCGAACACCAGCAGGCCGGCGTCCCTCCCGAAAAAGAGATGGAAGGGAAGATCCAGGACGCCATCTACATGCAGAAACTGCAGCCGGCTTTGCGGACATATCTGACCAAGCTGCGCGAAGACGCTTACATTGACATCAAGCCTGGATACGCCGATACCGGCGCCAGCCCCAACGAAACCAAGCCTGTTTTCACCACGGCTTCGGCGGAGCAGGCCAAGAAGCACAAAAAGAAGAAGCGTTTTCTGGTCTTTTAAGGTAGGCTGACCTCATCGGCGGATTTCCGCCAACAGCGCGCTGTTGGCCGTTGCGCATCGTCCGCCGCGCGCTGGGTCATGAAAGACTTTTATATTGCCGACAGTCCCCGCTTCGAAAACAAGGTCATCACCTCCAGCTTCGTAGTGGCCGCCAAACAGGTCAAGCCCAAAAAGACTGGCGAGCCTTACCTGGCCCTTACCCTGGCCGACCGCAGCGGCCAGATCGAGGCCAAAATGTGGGACAACGTGGCCGAGGCCATTGACGCCTTCGAGCAGGATGACTACATCAAGGTCAAGGGCCTGATCAACCGCTACAAGAACCATTTTCAGCTCACCATCCACAAGTTGCGCAAGCTGGCCGAAGCGGAAGTGGATTTTGCCGATTACCTGCCCAAGACCAACCAGGACGTAGAGCAGCTCTGGCAGGTGATTGCCGATTGTGTGTCCGGATTTCAGAACCAGTACCTGCGCGCGCTGGTGCGGGCCTTCATGGATGATCCGGAAATTGCCGCCGGCTACAAGAACGCACCCGCGGCCAAGACGCTGCATCACGCCTACATCGGCGGCTTGCTGGAGCACGTGGTTTCCTTGTTCCGTTCCTGCGACCTGATGAGCCGCAATTACCCGCAGATTGACCGCGACCTGCTGCTTACCGGCGCTTTTCTGCACGACATCGGCAAGATTTACGAGCTCTCCTACAACCGCTCGTTTTCCTACACCACGCGCGGCCAGCTTCTGGGGCACATGATTATCGAACTCGAAATGCTGCAGGAAAAAGTAGCGCAGGTGCCCGGCTTCCCTGGCGAGCTGAAAATTCTGCTCGAGCACCTCATCATCAGCCACCACGGCCAGTACGAGTTCGGCTCGCCCAAGCTGCCCATGTTTCCCGAAGCCCTCATGCTGCACTACCTGGACGACCTTGATTCCAAGATGGAGAGCATGCGCGCGCACCTGGAGCGCGAGGCTGCTCTGGAAGGCGCGTGGACGGGCTACAACCCCTCGCTGGGGCGGCCGCTGCTGAAGCGTGACAAGTTCGTGGACAAGCCTGTGGAGCCGGAGGCGCCGCCACCCCCGCCTCAACCGGAGGCCAGCGGCCAAACGCCGAACCTGCCCGGCCTCGAGCCTTCTAACGGGAACTCAAGCAAGGCCGCGGCGGCCAGCGCCGGCCCCGCTTCCCCAGCCGAGCCGGAAAAGCTGGCGGAGTCCAGCAAAAAGTAAGGGTCGGAGCGCAGCTTGCTCTTCTACGCCAAGCGCGCTTGGCCTGTTTGACATTGGGGGCATGATTTATTTCCGCGACTTCATGACTCGCTCTGAGAAGCCCGCGTGAGAGTCCTCATCACCGGGGCGTCTGGCAATCTGGGTTCGCAGGTGGCACGCCATCTTGCCGCCGCCGGTCATGAACTGCGGCTGCTGGTGCACAAGCGGCCCTTGCTCTTCGATTACTCCGCGCTTCCCCAAGCGACGGTTTGTCCGGGCGACTTGGGTAATCCTGCAACACTCAAAGGCATTTGCGACGGGGTTGACTGCGTCATCCATTTAGCCGGCGTGCTGTTTGCGCCCCGGCCGGCGCATTTTCTGCCGCTCACCAACGTCGGCTACGTGCGAAATCTGCTGGCTGTGGCGCAGGCCGCGGGGGTGCGAAAATTTATTCTGGTCAGCTTTCCGCACGTGGAAGGCGAAACCACGCCCGAACATCCCGCGCGGGGTGAGTTGCAGTCCGCAACCCCTGTGATTCACTTTCGCACCCGGCTAGAGGCGGAGAAACTGGTGTTGCAGGCCAGTACCACCGGCCTTGTCCCCGTGGTGTTCCGCGCCGGCGTGGTTTACGGTAAAGGAATCAAGCTGGTGGAAGGGGCGCGCCGCTTGCTGCGGCGGCGACTGATGGCCACGTGGCGGAAGCCGACCT
>DASYWT010000351.1:0-16851 GCA_035935775.1 Terriglobales bacterium | reverse complement strand
CCTTGGCCGGGTACTCCTGCTTGTTGGGCAGGAACACCTTAACCTGAGTCGCTTTGGCCACCACGTGGTTGTTGGTCAGGATGTAGCCATCATGGCTGACAACTACCCCCGAACCGAGCGCTTTCTCGCGCTGCGGCCGCGGTTGAGGCATTTGCCCGCCAAAGAACTGGCGGAAGAACGGATCGTTGAAAAAAGGATTAAGCTGGTTTTCCTGCGGTTTTACCAGCCGGGATGAGGAGATGTTCACCACCGCCGGCAACACCTGCTTGACCACAGGCGCGAATCCCATCCCGTTCGGGGAGAGAGCCGTTTCCTCCGCAGCGCGCGTGCTCACGAAAACGGGCACGGCACGGCTGCTGTCCCGCATGCCCGCCCACGCCGGTATCACCCAGCCCAGCACCCCTCCGACTACCAGGACAGCAATCGCGGCAAGAACGGCTGCGGGATAACCAATGCGGACCACTTTCTGCGACATGGTTTGCTTAGTCTTTCCTGTTCCCTTGGCTATATTTGATGTTTGCCGCCGCCACTTGGTTTACGCACTCCAGCATTGCGATGGAAGTTCCAACCGAAAGGGATGCGAGCGTGCGCCGCCCGTTAATTTACGCGACAACATCACTTAATAAATCGTATCACGATGTTTTCGGGCGTGGGGACACGTTGCTGCTGGTGGAACGGCTCCAGGGCGGCGGGTTGCAGGCAGGTTATTGCGTGGGAGCGTAGTAACCCGGGCGGGCGCGGACGTGCACCTTTTTGCTGAGGGCGATGATTTCGATGGAATGATAACGGCCGTCGGCCGACAGGTCAGCCGGTTTGTAAGCCAGCGAATACTGGCTGCGCAGTTCCTCTTCGATGGCGGTGAAAGCCTTGGTGATATCGTTCATCTTGTACGGAAAAAAAGCGCGGCCGCCGGTGGAG
This sequence comes from Terriglobales bacterium, assembly GCA_035935775.1. Taxonomy (GTDB): domain Bacteria; phylum Acidobacteriota; class Terriglobia; order Terriglobales; family Acidobacteriaceae; genus JAICWP01. Next base: position 15,933 of record DASYWT010000351.1, on the reverse strand, counting down.
TTGGCTAATTGCTCGAGCACGCCATCGCCGCGCAGGACTAAGCCGCTGTCATCGGTGCTGATGGCGTAAATGACCACTTCGGCGCGTTGCGCCATTTGAATGGCGGTGCCCAGGCTCACCTGGCTCTGGTTATCTTCGCCGTCGCTGAGCACGATAATGGCGCGCCGCACCGGTCTGCTATCGCTGGTCCTGAGCAGTTTTTCTTTGCAGGCCAGGTAAATGGCGTCGTAGAGCGCGGTGCCGCCGCCGGCCCGCAGATTGTCAATGGCCGAAGAGAGTTGAAAAGTATTGTCGGTAAAATCCTTCATCAGCTTGGAATGACTGTTGAAGCCGATGACGAAAGCGCGGTCGGCGCCGGGCCGGACCACCTGCTTGAGGAAAGAGATGGCGGCGTTTTGTTCAAAGGTAAAACGGCTTTTCACCGAGCCGCTGTCATCCACCAGCAGGCCCACGCGCAAGGGCAGATTGGTTTCGCGGCTAAAGTCGAGAATGCTTTGCGGTGGCTGATTGTTGTCCAGCACGCGGAAGTCGCTTTGCGAAAGGTCGCGTACGAACTTGCCGTGTCCGTTGGTGGCGGTAAACACCACATTCACTTCGTCCACTCGCTTGCGAATGGTCAGCAGGGGCGAATTGCCCTCTTGTTCAGGATAGGCGCCGGTTTCGGAAGCGGCCTCAGCACTGCTCAGGTAAGGCTGGGTAAGACTTTGGCCGGCTTCGACCTGGGCAGGGGCTCCCGTGGCCGCGAAAAGCAGCGTCAAGCAGGCCGCCAGGCTGAGAAGCAAAAATTTCATAAAAGGTGCATTTTCTGCCGTTTTGCGGCGCACAAAGGGCCCCCTAACGATTTCATGCATTTTCGATGCCAAGGAAACTCTAGGTCAGGGCGGAGGGTAAGCCAAGTTACAAACGGGGAACAGACTTTCGTTACACACGGGTGATTACGAGGTAAGATGACAATTCTACGCTGGAGGTTTCATGAAAAGGTTAGTCGCGGTACTGACTTTCGTGCTGTTGCTCGCCACGCCTCTATTGGCGGCCAAGGATAACGAAAAGGAACAGGACCGGGTCAAGGATGCCGGCGAGGTGCTTAAAGAGATCATTAATATCCCGGACGACATTCCCAAGGATCTTTTCGACCGCGCGGAATGCATTATCGTCCTGCCCTCGGTAAAGAAATTTGCCATCGGGCTGGGCGGCAGCTATGGCCGCGGGGTAATGAGCTGCCGTACCGGCGAGCATTACACCGGTCCCTGGAGCGCTCCCGCCATGTACGCCCTGGAGGGCGGCAACATTGGCTTCCAGTTGGGCGGCCAGGCTACGGATTTCGTGCTGCTGGTAATGAATCCGCATGGGGCGGAGTCGCTGCTGAAGACCAAAGTGAAGCTGGGAGCGGATGCGGCGGCGGCAGCGGGCCCCAAGGGACGCGATGCGGCGGCGGCTACTGACGTAGCCATGCGGGCGGAAATCCTCTCCTATTCCCGTTCTCGCGGGCTATTTGCCGGTATCTCGCTGGAGGGCTCCACCTTGCGTCAGGACAATGGGGCCAATGAGAAGCTCTACGGACACAAAATCACGGCGCGGGAAATCGTGCGCGAGCATCGTGTAGGAGTGCCCGCCTCAGGACAGGCGCTGGTCTCACTGCTGAATCACCATTCGCCGAAGAATTTGTCGGATCCCAAATCACTGGAGTAGGGCGCGTCTGTTCGCGCCGGGTGCGTGCCGGCGCCCCTATGTCTCTCCGGTCTGGGCGCCCTGGGGGCCTGGAAAACCACCCGGTAGGGGCGGTGCTGCGCCCGTCTTTGGCCACGCGTGAGCTTGACACGGTGCGCGGAATCCCTCTTCCCCGGGTGAGCATCTTAAGAGTTGTTCGCCGCACGCCAAAATTAAGTTTAAGATTTCTCCCGCCAATCAATGGGCCCATGATTTCCCGGTTCATTACTAAGACCGCCGCCATCACCACGATTGTGGTGGTGAGCAACGCCGTGGGCAATTACGCACTCGGCAAGGGCATGCAGGAGGTGGGGCACCTTGTGACCTGGCAGCCCGGCCCCTACCTGCAGGCGTTTGCCAACCCCTGGGTCGTTTCCGGGGTGATCTTGCTGATTGCCTGGCTGGTTTTCCGCCTTGCGCTGCTCAGTTGGGCGGATTTGAGCTATGTGATCACCGTAACCTCCACTTCATACATCCTCAGCGCCCTGTTGGGGAAGTTTCTCCTGGCGGAGCAAGTTTCGGCGCTGCGCTGGACGGGCATTGCCCTGATTACGGTGGGAGCGGTTTTTGTGGGCGAAACCTTCCCCAGCACCACTGACGAAACCGGAGGACTGGCGGAGGAATGATGCGCTGGATTCTGGTGGCGTTGATTGTGGGCCCGGGAACGGCGGGTGACCTGCTCACCACCGCGGGCATGAAGCGTCACGGCGAAGTGAATGACTTCAGCGCGCGCGGATTGGCGCGGCTGCTCTGGCAGTTGTCGTGGAATCTCTACATCGTGGTTGGCATCGTGGCTATGGCCGTCTCCTTTTTCGCGCTCATGGACCTGCTATCTATCGCCAAGCTGAGCTTTGCCATACCCGCGACCGCCTCGAGCTACCTGCTGGAAACCGCGCTGGCCAAATATCTTCTGGGGGAGGAGGTGGGCTGGAAGCGCTGGGCGGGAGCATCACTGGTGGCCATTGGAGTGATGATGATCTCGTTTTGATCGGGTTTTCCAAGCGCGCGCGGCGCTAAGAGGCGAGTGCTGGGTCCGGAATTCTGACCCTTGCCGCTCAAACCCAGGAGCACCAGGCCGGCCACAATCAGAAGCGTGGCCAAACTCTTGCCGGCCAGGGTCCAACCGCGGAAATTCTCCTGCAGCCAGCGCGGACGCAACTGGGTAAGGCCGTAGGCAGCGACAAAAATAATCGCATAGCGTACGCCGGAGATGGCATCCACCACGGCAGGATGGGTCAGATCAATGGCGTAAAAGATCAGGAACGAACCCACCCCGGAGACAAAGCGGTTGACGAAATACCAGAACCGGCTGTGCGGTTCAGCACGCCCGGAGGAGACGAAGACCTGCCGCCGCCAGGAGGGTGGCGCCAGTAGCAACAGAGCGCCGGCGAATGTGCCCAGGGTAAAGATCACGTAGCCGCTGACAAAATTGGTGTTGTCGAAGACCACCTTCTGCAGCACGTTGACCAGTCCAAAGAAGCCGGAGGCAATGACGATAAGGTGGAGAGTGCGGCGCAGGTTCAGCTTTTCCGACATGAACATTACGAAGCCGCCAACTACCAGCAGGGCAAAAGCCAGCAGGTTTCCGCGCGCCAAATAGGGGTGGCGAAGCAGCGGGATGGCAATCAGCGCTGTGGCGACGGGGGAGAACCCGCCCATGATCGCCAGAGTCTGGGAGGCTTCGCCGCGTTGCAGGGCGGAATAGTAGAACCAAATCGCAGCCAGGTGGAGCATGCCCGTAACCAGGGCCAGGATGGCAATGGAGAGGCCCGGCCAGTGGAAACCGAACGGGGTAAGAAGCAGCCCGAAGATGCTGATTGCCCCCAGCCAGAATACGTAGGAAACGAGATTACGAGTTTCCGGCTGCTTAAGCAGTACTTTGTCCCAGACCAGGGAAGCGCCAATAAGACCATTGGCGATGATGGCGATGAATACTCCGTCTTGCAGGAAATCCAAGCCGGCCGGAAAGCGATCGCCAGCACCACGCCATCAGGCACGTTGTTCATGCGGGCAGCCAGAATAATTCATGCGGACTGTCGCAGCGGAGTGGAAGTGTCACTGGGGAAGAGCACGGGCTGGAGAAGGACGCGGCGCGCTTGTTCGCAACTCAGGAGCTGGTCGGCGGAGAAGAGTTCCGCCTGGCCGGCGGAAGAGATGCGGATGGAGAAAAATCCCCCCTCCGGAGCGGGTACGCCCTCGCGCAGGGCCCGGAACTCGAACCGCAAATTACGGTCGGGAAGGTCAGCCTGAAGCCGCACCAGCAGCCCGGTTGTGGGCTCGGAAATCGCAACCTCCTCCTGCCCAAGGGCTTCAAAGATGGCGGCTCCACCCCAGCGTTTGAACTCGTTGACGTCGGCCTGCAGGCCGTCGCGCAACTCCAGCCACAAATTAGCCGCCGCCTGCTGCCACGCCTGATCAGACGCTTGAGGGCGCTGCGCCGGACGCCGCCGCGAAAGCTCTTGCGTTATCCAACCCATACAAGTGGGGTGTGTTGCCCGATAGACGTCCTGAGTTGCCAAAGGCGCGGATATAAGGCCTTTATGAACCGGGAGGAGAAATTTTCTCTACCGAGGGGTGGTTTTCGCCAGTCTAATGCGGTAAGAGGGCTGTGCCCGCGCTTTTGACAGCTAGACGAGGCTCCGGGAGGGGGGTATAGTCGGCCTAAACAACTGCCCTGAAATCGTCCCTGTAAGCCAGCAAAGGCCAGTCGGGTAGGGGCAGAAAGGGCCCGTGGCAACTGGGGTGGAGCGGTTCTGCCTCTAAACAGGTTGAGGACCAGCAACAACCGGCCTTGTGGAGGCTGGGCGCAGGCGAGGGGCTTGCTCTCAGCAGGGGTAAATCTATGATTCGCCGTGTAATTTCTCTGGTTACGGCTGCGGTTTTTGTGCTCGGCACGTATTCGGTAAGCGCCGCAAACGAACCAACCGCGGTCAAAAGCTACCATGACGGCAGCATCCGTGACATCTCCGCCATAGGCAATCGCAACGTGGGCTGTGGCGAAGGGGTGGGCAACTGGTACAGCATCGAAAAACAGGTGCAGATGGGCAAGCAGTTCGCGTCCCAGGTGGAATCCAGCGTCAAGCTCATCAACGACCCGACGATTACGGAATATGTGAACCGCATTGGCCAGAACCTGGTGCGCAACTCCGACGCCAAGGTTCCCTTCACTATCAAGGTCATTGATTCGGACGAAGTGAATGCGTTCGCGCTTCCCGGGGGCTTTTTCTATGTCAACTCAGGATTGGTGTTGGCGGCCGATAATGAGTCTGAACTGGCGGGAGTGATGGCGCACGAAATCGCCCACGTGGCCGCCTGCCATGCCGCCCGGGAGCAGACCCGCGGCCAGTTGGTCAACCTGGCTTCGATCCCTCTGATTTTTGTGGGTGGCGGCTTGGGTTATGGGGTATACAGCGCGGCCAGTGTGGCATTGCCGATGACCTTCCTGCGCTTCTCGCGGAACTTCGAGTCGGAGGCTGATTACCTGGGCCTGGAGTACCTCTACAAATCGGGATACGATCCGCAGTCGTTCATTGCCTTCTTTGAAAAGCTGAAAGCCCAGGAGAAGAAGAAACCGGGATTTTTGTCGAAGGCTTTCAGCACGCATCCGCAAACGCCGGATCGAATCGAGAAGTCCCAGGATGAAATTGCGCACCTGCTGCCGCCGCGGCCGGAGTACATCGAAGACACATCCGAATTTGAGGACGTGAAGGCGCGGCTGGCTTCGCTTGAGAACCGGCACAAGATCGAGAATCCCAAGGACAACCGGCCAACATTGCGGCGTACCAAGGGACCCGAAGACCAGAAGAAAGACGACGGACGGCCTACGCTAAAACGGCGGGACGACAGCTAAGCAAATTCCGCAACATCATTGGCCAGCGCAGGAGCCCTGCTCCTGCGCTTTTTGTTTGGCGCGGGCTCGCAGTGCTGGTTGCGCTGTATGAAACGAATTAGACGCGGTCATCCGTGTCTGAGCAGCGCGCGCCCCAACACCCAAGCGACATAAATCAGGACGACGGTTTCGGCCAGGTCGAAGGCCTGCACGCCGGCTAGAATCCGCGCCCGCGCCGCCGCTCCGCCCGCGTCCACAAGCCACTCCCGCCGCCGCTCCGCCACGGCCCAGGCGACTACATGCAGCGCTGCCATGACTACCAGCGGGATCAACAGAAAACGGCTGCGCTGCCAGCCCACGTACGCCATCAATGCGAGATAGTAAATCCCTTCAAAGCGAAAGATGTTGAGGACGCTCAGCCGCCTAGGTGCTTCGCCTTCCCACGCCCGCCGCAAAAGCCGTCCGCTGGTCAGGTGGACGGCCACCATGGCCAGAGTGAATGCCAGCAGCAGCGCGGTTGCCAGCTTCATCCCAGACCGGCCTGCCGCAACTGCTCTTCACTCATGCCGAAATAATGTCCCAGCTCGTGCATCACGGTCTTGCGCACCTGCTCGCGGATCTCTTCGTCATTGCGGCACACGGCTTCAATGTTTTTCTGGTAAAGCACAATGCGGTTGGGAGCGGTCACGATGTCCCAGACGCTCTTCTGGGTCGCGGGAATACCCTGGAAGATGCCGAGCAACAGCCGACGGGGACCAGCGCGCGGTCCGTGACGGAGCCGCAGCTGTCCTTCCGGCTCATCCTCCACCATGATGGCCAGGTTCTCCAGCCTGTCGCGAAACATGGCCGGCAGCTCGCGCAGCGCTTCCTCCATCAGTTCTTCGAATCGTTCCCGCGTCATGTCTGTATGGTAGCCGCAGCCGCCGGCTTTCGCGAGGGCAGGCCCCGGACTGCCGTCCGGGTTTCTTGCCGCCGCGGTTGATATCATCTTGCAGGCCGGAGGAGAGGGCTGGATGGCAAGCGCCGGTTTGGGCACGGGGAGAAGCGCGCGGTCGCAACCCGCAATCGTGGTGGGCAGCGGGCCCAACGGCCTGACCGCCGCCATCATCCTCGCGCACGGGGGCCGGCGGGTTACCGTTTTTGAAGCGGAACAGAACATCGGCGGCGGTTCCCGTTCCGCCGAGCTCACGCTTCCCGGATTCGTACACGACGTCTGCTCGTCTATTCACCCCCTGGGCGTTGGTTCGCCCGTGTTCCGCACCTTCCCCCTGGAGCAATTCGGTTTGGAATGGGTGCAGCCCGCGATTCCCCTGGCCCACCCGCTTGACGACGGCACAGCCGCGGTCCTGGCGGGCTCGGTAGAGGAGACCGCCGAACGCCTGGGCGAGGACGGCGCTGCCTATCGCCGGTTAGTGGGCCCCGGGGTGCAGGAGTGGGACGAAATATCGGCGCTGGTGCTCGCGCCGAGCTTTCCGCGCCACCCCTGGCGGCTCACGCGTCTGGGGTGGAATGCGCTGCAACCTGTAACCAGGCTGGCGCGCAGCCGCTTTCGCAGCGAACCGGCACGCGCATTGTTTGCCGGCCTGGGCGCCCATGCCATGCTGCCCCTGGAGCACATGGGTACCTCCGCCATCGCCCTGGCGCTGGCTGTCGCGGGTCACTCGGTGGGCTGGGCCTTTCCCCGTGGCGGTTCACAAAAGATCGCCAACGCTCTGGCCGCCTACGCGCAATCGCTGGGGGTTGAAATTCGCACCGGGACACGGGTGACCTCTTTGAAGGAGCTGCCGCGAGGCGCCGAAGTGCTGTGCGACGTTACGCCACGCCAACTGTTGCAGATCGGCGGAGAGGACCTCCCACCCGCCTTGCACCGCCGGCTGAAGCGCTATCGCTATGGCATGGCCGCTTACAAGGTGGATTGGGCGCTCGGCGGACCCATTCCCTGGAGAGCCGAGGACTGCCGGCGCGCCGGAACGGTGCATTTGGGCGGCACTCTGGACGAGATTGCAGCCGGTGAGCGTGCTACCTGGAGCGGCGCCGTGCTGGAGCGCCCCTTCGTTCTACTGGCGCAGCACACGCTCTTCGATCCCACGCGGGCGCCCGCCGGGCAGCATACCGCCTGGGCCTACTGCCATGTGCCGAACGGATCGAAGGAGGAGATGCTCGCCCGCATCGAAGCCCAGATCGAGCGCTTTGCGCCTGGTTTCCGCAACCTGATTCTGGCGCGGTCAGTGATGCCGCCGGCCGAACTGGAAGCCCACAACGCCAACCTGATCGGCGGAGACATCAGCGGGGGGAGCATGGAGTTCCGGCAAATGTTTATGCGCATGACAGCGCGGCCGTCCATCCGTTCGCCCTGGCGGGTGTACTTGTGCTCCTCCTCAACTTTCCCCGCGCCCGGAGTGCATGGCATGTGCGGCTACTTCGCGGCCAAGGCCTGCCTGCGCGGCCGTTAGAAATACCTTTCATCACAGAGGCACAGAGGCACTGAGATACTCCAGATAAAAATCAATTTGCCTGGGCAGGAGATTGGGGGGTGGATGAACGAGACGTTGCAAGCAACGTCTCTACCGAAGCACATCGGGTGCACGCAAACCCGTATATCCGTAGAGACGTAACTTGTTACGTCTCATGTTCACATTCAAGAAAGGTTCACAGGTCCGGCGGGTTAGCGGTTCATCAAAGGACGTCCGTGAAACTTTGAAACCTGTGAAACTTTGAAACCTGGTGACAGCCCTCACGGCCCTCCCAGAAGGTAGGATAGCACCAGACCTCCGACCAGAAGGGCATTCAGGCTGCCACGGGCCTGCTGGCTGCTCACGCGCAAGCTTCCGAATGGGGGGTAAAGCCACAGGGCGAACAGCGCTGCTCCAAACAGCGTTCCCAGAATTCCCACCACTCTGCCGAAGCGCACCGCTACCCCTACGACCACGAAGGTGAACAGAATCGGCGCCAGAATCTGATAGTGGCTGTTCCAGAACAGAATCGCCAGTAAAGAGGCGGCAAGGCCGCATAGAACGAACCCAATCGCCGAATTGACCAGGCGGAGCCGGCGAAGGCGTCTTGGTTCCATGCTGCCGATGGCGCAATCCTCCCTGCTAGCTAAGATGAGTGCCCGCGAAAAAACGTGGTGTTCGGCTGATTGTACATACCGGCTCAAAAGACGCGTGGCGTCATCTTGCGCCAACTTGCAGGCCGATTTTTCCTTGCTCACGCCTGAGGATAGGTGGCGCCGCTCTGGCCCGGCCCCAGCCATTGCGGATTCTGGTAGGTGCCGTCGAAATCGTGCGTGATCTTATAGGGCTCGTAGCGCCCATCGCGGGCGGCTGGCACGGTCTTAGCCAGGATGGCAGCCACTTCCTGCCGGTCGAGGGGCCGAAAACTGCCGGCCGCCTTCAGGGCCTGCTGCAGAATCTTCATCGAATCGCAACCCGTGATTACCACGCTGGTGGGCAGGTTTATGGCGTAGTGCAGGCATTCAATCGGAGTCACTACCTTGCTCTCGAGGATGTTGCTGTCGCCCATGGATTTCATTCCCAGCACGCCAATCTTGTGCTCCAGCAGCATGGGCAAGACCTTCTTCTCGAAGCTTTCGAAGTGCGCGTCCATCACGTTGAGGGGCATCTGCACCGCGTCAAACGTGAAATTGTGGGCAAAGGCGGTGTGCAGCATCTTGAGATGCACTTCCGGGTTCTTGTGGCCGGTGAAGCCGAGGTAGCGGATTTTGCCCGCTTTCCTGGCGGCCAGCGCGGCTTCCATGCCCCCACCCGGACCAAGAATCTTTTCCGGATCGGAAAGCCGAATCACCTCGTGGAACTGCAGTAGGTCAATGTGATCGGTTTGCAGGCGCTTTAACGATTCGTCAATCTGCTGCGCGGCCGTGTTCTTGTCGCGGCCGTCAATTTTGGTCATGAGGAAGGCCTTCTGCCGGTAGCCATTCTGCAGCGCCTTGCCCATGCGGATTTCGCTTTCGCCATCGTTGTAGTCCCAGCAGTTGTCCAGGAAATTCATGCCGTTATCGAGCGCGGTGCGGATGATCTGAATGCTCTCCCTGGCATCCTTCTGCATGCCGATGTGGTAGCCACCCAGGCCGACAATGGAAACCTTTTCTCCCGTACGGCCCAAAGTGCGATATTGCATCTCGCCAGCTTTCTCCCCGAAGAGTGATTGTGACGTATTGGAAGCCAGGACAGCGGTGGTCAGGCTCAGCTTGACGAATTCGCGTCGGTCCATGTTACCTCGGAGTTGCAAGTTGGATGTGCGGAGTTGCCGCCGACACATCAAAATTTTTCTTCCAATATTATCCGAGCGCGACCGGCCTCCGCGAGGGAACCCGGGTTGAAGCAGCTTGTGTCATCTTAGTTGCTGAAAGCACAAGGTCCCTCGACTCGTCTTCACCTCGCCGGCTCGGTTTAGACTCACTCGGGATGACAGACGGAAGAATTGTGGGTCCGACCGGTGCCGCTTTGTATAATCCTTCCCCTATGGATCTGGGACTGAAAGACCGCGTGGCTATCGTCGCCGCATCCAGTCACGGACTGGGGCAGGCAACCGCCCGCGCCTTTGCTGCCGAAGGTTGTAAAGTCGCGATGTGTTCCCGCAATCTCAAGGCGGTGGAAGCCGCGGCCGAAGAGATTCGCGGCAACGGCGCCGAGGTTTATTACGAGGCCTTTGACGTCACCGATGCCGCCGCAGTGCAACGTTTCGTGGATAACGTGGCCAAACGTTTTGGCCGCATTGATATCTGCGTGACCAACGCCGGCGGTCCGCCAGCGAAGGGCTTTATGGCCACCACACTGGAGGAGTGGAAGCGTGCGGCTGAGCTGAATTTTCTCAGTGTGGTTTACTTTGCGCACCAGGTCATCCCCCACATGCAGCGCGCGCACTGGGGGCGGATCATCACCATTACTTCCGTGGCGGTAAAACAGCCCGTGGTGGACCTGGTGCTCTCCAACGCTGTGCGTTCGGCGGTGGTGGGCCTGGTGAAGAGTCTGGCTAACGAATTCGGCAAGGATGGCATTCTGGTCAACAACGTAGGACCGGGCTACACGGCAACTGACCGGCTCAAGGAACTGGCGGTCGTCCGTTCCCAAGCGACGGGGAAGAGCGAGCAGGAAATATTCGAAAGCTGGGCGGCAGACACGGCCCTGAAGCGCGTGGGCCAGCCTGAGGAATTTGCCAGCGCGGTGGTCTGGCTGGCCTCCGAGCGCGCCTCCTATGTTACAGGGCAAACGCTGCTTGTAGATGGCGGCACTTACAGGGGCACAAGCTAGATCTGTCGTTGGTCGCGGACGTCAACCCCAGTTCATCGGCGTTGAAAAACACAACAACCAAACAGGCCATTCACCCAGCAACTACCAGCTAATCTTAATGATTTCCTTGCGATAACCTTCCGAACCTTGCTGAATTGCGGTAAACTTCTCGCCACTCCAAGGATGTTTTTGCTTTCCCAGGGGCTTTCATACCTTTTCGATTTGTTGCTTGCGGTGTCGTCATTTTGACGTCTGCGGCCGGTTAAAAACCAGGCTGCGCTGTATGCAAAGCTCTTGGCGGGAGAGTCAAAAGGGAAGGGGTGCATCATGCGTGTGATTTCCAGAGTTCTGGGTTTGGCGTTGTTGCCGGCATTGCTGGCGGCGCTGGTCTGGGCGCAAGGCGGCGCCACCGGCGCCATTACTGGGCAGGTGGTGGATCCTAGCGGCGCGGTTGTGCCCAACGCCACGGTGAAGATCGTCAACCATGCCACCGGCCAGGTGGCGCGCACGCTCACCACGGACGCTAGCGGTTCCTTTACCGCGCTACTGCTTCCGGTAGCCAGCTATGACGTCACGGTGAGCGCGCCCGGCTTTGCCCAGGGCACGGTCAACAGCGTGGATGTGCGCATCACCGAAACCACGCGCATGACCGCAAAAATGGTGCCGCAGACGGTCAAGCAGGAAGTGGAGGTCCAGGGCGAAGTCCAGGCGGTTGAGACCACCACTGCCACCACTGGACAGTCAATTGAGGCAAACACGATTCGCAGTCTCCCCCTGGCCACACAGAACTTCCAGCAACTGCTGACCTTGTCGGCGGGAACTAACAGCGCGTTGAACGCCTCCGCTTCCCTGGGCCGTGGAGACGTCCGCATCGAGGTGAATGGTCAGCGCGAAGACAACAACAACTACCTGATTGAGGGCATCAGCGCTACCGACTACAACGTAGCCGAACTAACCAACACTCCGCTGCCCAGTCCGGACGTAGTGCAGGAATTCAAGGTCCAGACCAGCCTCTACGACGCCACCCAGGGACGCAACGGCGGAGGAAACATCAATGCCATCCTCAAGGGTGGCAGCCTCCGTTTCCATGGCGATCTGTTCGAGTTCTTTCGCAACGATGCGCTGAATGCCAACGAATTCTTCCTCAAGAGCCGGAACCAGCCCCGCCCGGTGGTGAAGCAGAACATTTTCGGCGGGAGTCTTGGAGGCCCGGTGGGCAAGGACGGCAAACTGGGCTTCTTCTTTGTGAATTACCAGGGCACGCGCCAGCGCAGCGGCCTTTCGACGGGGACCATCATCAGCACGATTATCCCGTCGCTGCCCACGGACCGGTCGGCATCCTCTCTGGCTACCGCGTTTCTGGGCGGGCCACAGAATGCCGGTTTGATTGATCCTGTGGCATTGAAGCTGCTGAACATCAAAAGCGATCAGTTTGGCGGCGCCGGAGGCGGCTGGCTGATTCCCTCGGTACCCAACGGCCAACTAACCGTCAGCCATCCGGGCAAGTACACCGATGATCAGTTCACCGCCAACTGGGACCGCGAATTCCGCGGTGGCAAAGACCATCTTGCGGAGCGCTTTTTCTTCTCCGATTTTGAATCCTTGCTGCCGTTCGGAGCGGGCGGGCTCACGGCTACCCTGGGCGGCACCATCAGTCCCACCGATCTGAATTTCCCGCTGGATATGCCAGTGCATGACCGCTTCTTCAGCCTGGCGGAGACGCATGTGTTCACGCCGCAATTGCTGAACGAACTGCGATTCGGCTTTGTGCACATCAACAACGATGCCATTAATACCCCCATTGTGACCGTGGACCAACTGGGCATAAACCGGCCCAACAGCAACCTGTACAAGACCATTTACAAATTTTCGCTGTCCACCTATCAGATTGGGCCGACGCCGGGCGCCGATCAGAGTCAGTTGCAGAACAATTTCACCTGGCTGGACACGGTGAGTTGGACCAAGGGCAAACACCGCCTGCGCTTCGGCGGAGAGTACGACCGAATCGGGTTGGACAAAAACTTCCCCCAGACCTTCAACGGACAGTTGTTCTTTGCTCCTTCGGCACAGGCGCCGGGAGGATTGCCGGCCTCCGTATGCCCCGGGGGCAGTGGCTGCTCCGATTTCCAGAACCTTCTCCTGGGCGCTCCTTTCTTTTCCTTTGGCGGCAGCGGCGTATCCAATCACGAGTACCGGATTAACGATTACGCCCTATTCGGCCAGGACGACGTCAGCATTACGCCTAATTTCACCTTAAACGCCGGCCTGCGGCTGGAAATCACCGGCGCAGTGCGTGACAACCTGAATCACATCGGCAACACGGTTTCGGCGCTGACCTTGCAGGGTCAGAGTCCCTTCATTTACCCCACAGGCGTAAACAGTCTTCACATTCCGGGCTTCACGGGCAACGCCAGCCCCACCACCATGTTGAACAACTACGCGCGCAATTGGGGCCCCCGGATCGGGTTCGCCTATGACGTCGGCGGGAATCACACTACCTCCGTCCGCGCGGGTTACGGCATTTTCTACGTGCGCGAGGACGTGGGCACTATTGACCAACTGTCGTTCACGACGCCGATCCTGCCCATCACCTTCGCCGCCGGCCCACCGGGGACAATGGCGACCCTGTTCGCCACGGGGCCGGGCAAACTGCCAAAGGGCGGAGTGATTGATCCTGCCTATGTGCCGGTGTATTCCAATTTTCTTGGCTTCGTGAATTGCTCTACCGGACTGCCTACGGCTGACACGACGCAGTGTCCCACCTACGGCGGCAACACCATCAGCCTGTTTGGCCTCGAAGTGCCCAGGCACTTCGTTACCCCCAACACGCAGCAGTGGAACCTGAGCCTGCAGCGCGAGCTCAAGCACGATTGGATTCTCGAATTGGGTTATGTGGGCACCAAAGGCACACACCTGCGCGAAACCCGCGACAATATCCAAGCCAGGTTGGCCAGTCGTCAGAATCCGATTGTGCTCACCAACCCGGACGGCACCAAGGCGGTCATCACCCAGAACACCGTCAGCAACGCCAACGCCCGCTCACCGGCTCCCGGACTGGCGCCTTCGGGCTACCAGTTGTTTGCCAATGACGCCTATTCTCACTATCACTCGCTGCAGGCGAGTTTGACCCATCACATTTCCAAGGGCATTTACCTGCAGACTGCCTACACCTTTTCAAAGTCGACCGACGCGACTTCGTCGGGCAATACAGCCTTCAACACGGCCATCAATGACCAGACGAGCCTGGTGGCTTCCCGAGGGCTATCGGACTTCGACCGCACGCATCGCCTGGTCGTCAGCTACGTCTGGGACCTGCCAGCATTCTCGTCGGCGAAGGGTTTCCGGGGTGGTTTGCTGAACAACTGGTCGCTGAGCGGAGTTGTGACCTTCCAATCGGGGGTGCCGTTTACCATCATTGATTCGGCCGGTGGCGCCGCCTACTCCTTAAGCAGTCCCAACACCACCACGGCCGACCTGGCGCCAGGTGCCACCGTGGCCAGCGCCCTGACCAGCGGCGGGGTGGAACAGCGGCTGGACAACTACGTCAAACTATCGGCCTTCGCGCCGGTTCCGCTAGTGCCTTTTGCCGGCGATGGCGTATCCACGGGTTATGGCAATCTAGGGCGCAACATCTATCGTGGTCCGTTTCAGCAAAACTGGGACTTCTCTCTGACCAAGAGATTCCGGATCACAGAAAGCCAGTCGATCCGCTTCGGAGCCGACTTCTTCAATCTTTGGAACCATCCTTCGTTCAATGCTCCATCGTTCACCGATATCGAGAACACAGCCAGCTTTGGCCACATTACCTCCACGGCTGGCACGCCGCGTCTGATACAGTTCTCCCTGAGGTACGCATTCTGATGAAGGGCCACGCCCACTCACGTGTAAGCATGCTGGAGCGCAACCAGGTTCCGGAAGAGATCGGCAAGCTCTACGATGTCCTTCTGGAGCAGCGGGGCGTGGTTCCCAACATGTTTAAGACCATCGCCCACACACCTGCCCTGGCGCTGGGCATCGCCGGGTTCCTGAAGCCTCTGCTGGGCGACGGCGCGCTCTCCGGCTGGTACAAGGAACTGGTTGCCACCCGGGTTGCCATCCTGCAGGGTTGCGACTATTGAACCTCGGCCCACACTGCTTCGGCGAAGCAGAAGGGCGCCAGTGAGGCGCAGGTAGCAGGGCTGCAGGACTTCGAGAAAGGACCCTATACGGCGAAAGAGAAGCTGGGGTTGCGCGCCGCCGACCGGCTTCACCGCTCTCCTTACGAGTTGGATGACGAGTTCTACGCTGAATTGAAGCGTGTTTTCAACGACCAGGAAATCATCGAATTGATGGCCACCGCCGCCGCTTTTGAATTCTTCACCCGCTTCGTGGATGTGCTGCGCATTCCGACTACACCCGTGCCGGCCGCGGTGGCGAGGAAGGCATAACGTGCGCCAGCCCGCTTCCCGCCTGGCGGTGATGACCGGCGAAGGCGCGCTCTCCGTTTACGCCCGCGCCAAAGAACTGGAAGCCCAGGGTCAATCCATTATTCATCTCGAGTTGGGTGAGCCCGATTTCCATCCCGCCGGCGACGTTGTACAGGCGGCAAAAGACGCTTTGGATGCCGGCAAAGACCGTTACTGCCCGGTGAAGGGCCTGCCGGAGTTGCGCCAGGAAATCGCCGCCTACCTGGCGCGCACGCGCGACCTGCAGGTGCGGGGCGAAAACGTGGTGCTCGCCCCCGGCTGTAAGCTTGCGCTTTTCTTTGCCCTGATGGCTCTGCTCGAGCCTGGGGATGAGGTGCTTTTTCCCGATCCCGGCTTTCCCGGTTACTCCTCAATCACACGCGGGTTCGGCGGCGTGGCTGTGCCCTATGAATTAGCCGAGCGCAACCGCCTTCAGCCCGACCCCGCGGAAGTGGCGCGCAAAATTACTGCTCGCACCAGGGTCTTGATCACCTGCTCGCCCAACAATCCCACGGGCACCGTTTACAGCGACGAAAACCAGCGCGCACTGGCCGAACTGGCGGTGAAGCACGATCTGCTTGTGCTCTCCGATGAGATTTATGCCCGCATTGTTTTCGAGGGCGCCTATAAGTCCATGGTCAGCTACCCCGGAATGGCGGAGCGAACCTTCATCATTGACGGCTTTTCCAAGAGCTTCGCCATG
>DASYWT010000350.1:0-4961 GCA_035935775.1 Terriglobales bacterium | reverse complement strand
GGGGTTACAACGCGGCTGAGTGCTCCCGCAACCACTGGACGTCCACCAGATGCCTGGCGAATGGCAAGCTGGATTTAAGCCACAGCCGGAAGGAAAAATAAGCCAGGTATTGCGCTCGCACCAGGCGCAAGCGCGGGCTGCTGAGCAGCGCATCCTCAGGCTGGCTCAGAGGGTAGCCCAGCTCCGTTAGGCATGGTGCAAGCAGACGTTCCAGCCGTGCGAGTTGCTTGGGTGGGAGACTGTTTTTCCAGCGGCCCACAGGATTAAAGGGGCTTTCAGCGTGATTGCCCGGAAAAGACGTTTCGGGCTCACTGACCGAGCCAATACCCACCTGCAGGATGTGGTCGTAATCGAGATCGTGCTCGATGAACTGCCCGATGCGAGCCAGAGTCTGCCGGGGTTCCTGAACCAGATCCTCGTAGCGTACTTCCATGTAGTCCGGCCCCAGTAAGGGCCCGGCTTTACGGCCCGCGCGCACCATCCATTCCCAGTACAAGCCGCAAACCAGCGGGCCCTGCTTCCTGTCCCAGGGGAAAGATTGCACCCAGCGCTTCTTATCGAGCGATAAGGCAACGTCGCGGCCATCACGAATGATGTGAATGAAGAGCGCTTCCGGTATGGTGCGCTTGATCTCCCGCAGGTAAAGTACGTGTTCGGGAGTGTTCTCCGCCCAGCGCTCCACCTTCTGGGAGCGCGCAATGCTTTCCATGACGATGCACAAAAAATCTCCGGGATTGCCGCAATCGCGCATCAGATGGGCGCGCGTTTCCTCGGCGTCCAGGCCGGCCAGCTTAAAATATTTGCTCTGCAACCATTCGTCCACCATCTTCTGACGATTACCGCGCACAGCCAGGTTACCGTAATGAGGCGCGAACACATTGAAGATGTGGGTTTCAGAGCGGTAAAGCGCAAAATTGCCGGCGGAGAGAATCATGTGATACAGAAGCGTGGTGCCGGAGCGCGGGCTTCCCACCACGAACACCGGGGCCCTGGCACGCGCCCGCGTCCGCATCTGTGCCGCTGCCGAACTCAGTCCCGCTGTACCCATAAGGGTCAAAGTGCCGCCCGAAGCCTGGAATCCGCTCTATCTTGCGCGGGCGATTTTCCCCACCTGCCGTAGAGTTTGCGCAATCCGGCAATCTGGGCAGGAGTGAGAAAAGTCAGCATGTAGAAAGGCCAGTAGCGCCAATTGCCGGGCCAATAGGCAATCGCCTGCCGAAACAGCTTGCGCGCTTGCCTGTGTTCGCCCAGTTGCAGCCAGGTATGCGCCATGTCGGCAAAAGGTTTGGAAAGGCGCTGTTTGACCTCTGCCCTTCCCAACTCCTCAGCCGCCTGGGGATAGAGCCGCAAAATTTTCTTAAGAGCCTCCACCTCCCATGGAACGCCATCGCGCATTGCCCGGCCCAAGCCGCGGGTGGACATCTGTGGATGCTGGCGGTAAAGAAGAAGGGGTTTGTCCACCACTCCGCATTCATAGTGGCGCGCCATGCGCAGCCACATCTCGTAGTCGCTACCCACCAGAAAGTCCTCGTCGAAGTAGCCGGCCTTCAGCAGGCACTCCCTGCGAAACACTATGCTGCCGGAACCAAATAGGGTTTCGTGAAAAAGCGCGGGGAAGATATTGCCGCTGGGAAAAGTGATGTTAAAGCGAACCTTGACGCTCGCGTCCACAAGGCCGTTCTCATCGAATGTGCTCATGTCGCTGTAGACAAAAGCACAGCCAGGGTGGGCTGCGAAGTAGGCCATTTGCAGTTCCAGCTTTTCCGGCACCCACAGATCGTCGGCGTCGAGGAAAGCGATGTATTCGCCGGTGGCTGCCCGCATGCCGGTGTTGCGAGCCGCGGGTTCGCCTCGATTCTGCTGATAAAGGTAACGGATCGCCCCCGCGAAGGGTTCGAGGGCATGCGCGGTGCCATCGGTGGAGCCGTCATCTACAACGATGATTTCGTGCGGCCGGTAGGATTGGGCGAGAACGCTCTTGACCGCGTCCGCGACATAGCGTTCGCTGTTGTAAGCCGGAATGATTACGCTGACGGTGGCGGAGTGCATATCGCTTTCGCTGTCACCTGCCGGATGCGGCGGCGGCCCGCAAGCGGTAACGGGCGGCCAGCGCGCTGGCGGCCTCCCGTGCGATTTCCACTTCCCGCCGGTGGAAAAACCCCGCCTTATAGAGCAATACCGGGAAGGCCGCAAGGAATGCAAGCTTGAACATGATCCCCAGTACCAGGGAGGAAACTGTAATCGTGTTCGATCCCAGGTAGAGCAACGCCGCCAGCACCATGAGCATGATGACACGGGAGAAGGTGTAAGGGATGGCGTAGGCCTTCTGAGACGCCAAATAAGCCAAAGCTGCCATCAGAAAGAAGCTGGCGGCAGTGGCGCAAGCGGCGCCCATCATGCCGAAACGGGGAATGAGGAGAAAATTCAGGCCGATATTGGCTACGGCAGTGATGACTCCAATTCCCCCCAGGTGAAGTGTTTTCTTGGCAATGTAGGATCCGGTCAGGAAATACCGGTTCATGCCCTGAAAAATGTAAGCAAGGGCGACAACGGGCACCACTTTGTAAGCGGCATGAAAATCGGCCGGAGATATGACGTTGATAACGTCCTGAATAATGACCGACAACCCGAACGCCACCGCCACCAGCACGAGGCTGTAGTATTCGAAGAACTTAGAGAACACGCGGCCGCTGTCGTCGCGCTTGGCAATTTCGTACATTCGCGCCTGCCAGATCATGTCGAAAGGCTGCACCACGAGAAAACTCAACATGAACGCGAATTTGTATCCCAGGGCGTAAACGCCGACGGTGGCAATTGTGCTGAAGTGACGCAGGAAAAAACGGTCGGAAAAGTTGACCGTAAATGCCGCAATGCTGGTCATGACCAGGGGAGCGCCAAAGACGACCACCTGCCTCAGCTTGCGGTAAGAGAAGGAAAGGCTCACCTCGCGGATGGTGTTAGCAGTGAGGACAACTGCAATCAGGGTGTTGGCGATAAGGCTGCTGTAAAGCACCCCAACCACGCCGACATGGCGGATGGCAATGAAGTAGATGTTCAGCGACAGCGTGAGCACCAGATTTACCAGGTCGGTGCTGACCACGAAAACCGAGCGTTGCCCCGCCCGCAAATAGCTGGTGGAGACAACCGTAAGGCAGGTTATCAAAAACGAGAGCGCTATGAGCGAAACATAGAGATGCAGATCCGGCGTCTTCAGAATGAGCCGGGAAAGGGGCCGGGAAAAGTGTATGCCGCCGAATGAAACCACAACTCCAATTACGAATGCCAGAATCAGAATGGTGCTGACAGCCTGATTGCGGTCTTTCGGGTTATCGTAGTCGTAGTAGTGCCGGATGATGGAAGCGTTCATCCACATCGTGAGCACCAGGGCCATCAGGGCCAGACTCAGATCCAGCAGCTCCAGGGTGCCGTAATCCGCCGGGCTAAGGTAGTGGGTGTAAAACGGGATCATGAAGAACCCGACCGCCTTGCCCAGGATGTTGCCGAAGCCGTAGGTAGAGGTGTGCTTGAACAGGTGCTTCAGTTCGCCCAGCATGCCGGGAGCGGACTGTTGCTCGGCGCCTGCTCCTGCTACGCCCTGTGTGGGAGGGCTATTCAAGGTACCCCAGCCCTTTCAGGCGCTGTTCGATCAGCTCTGATTGGTTTGAATCGTAGGTTTGTGGCTGTTCCACCAGACTGCTGTCGGCTTCTTCGAAGCGCACCGGTCTTCGGCCGGTAAGCGCTTCTTCCAGCACCCGCCCGTCCATATCTTGCGGAACCGGCAAACCGAGCAGGTGCAGAACGGTGGGAGCCATGTCCACGAGATTGGGGTGCAGTGCCTCCGCGGGATAGGTGATAGCTTCACCCTCCATCAGCAGAACGCCGTTATGGCGGTGCGTGCCTTCAGGGGAGACTTCTGGCGGGGTGTCGGCCACGGTGAAGGAGAAGCCGTAGCCATCGGCAGGGATGAGCACCAGGTCGGGAAGCAATATGCCTTCTGCGCCCGCCGGGTAGATATCCGCGCCGCGAAGCACATCCACCAGCAGCTTTTCACCGGTATGGGGATGTCGTATCTCGCGGAAACGGGAGCTAAGATCGGCAAGCACGCGTTCGTATTCCGCGCCCGGCTGTACGCTTCCCTGCGGCCCGCGGCCTGCCAGATTCACGTACACAAAGCCCATCAGATACGCATAAACCGTAGCTGCCCTGGTTCTTGACCAGTCCCAACTCGCGCCACGCGCGCCCAGCACGTCGCCGACGTTATCCGCCCACGACTGATGCATTGCTTCCCCGGAGCCGGTAAGCGCATTCCCTGCCGCCTGCAGCGTGCGATAAAACTGGCGCAGTTTCTTGTGGCGGGACTTCCGCAAGAGGTCCTTAAGCCCCCTGAGCTTATCTGGTTGTGCTTGTTTAGGAATGAGATA
The DNA here is from genome assembly GCA_035935775.1 of Terriglobales bacterium. Classification (GTDB taxonomy): domain Bacteria; phylum Acidobacteriota; class Terriglobia; order Terriglobales; family Acidobacteriaceae; genus JAICWP01. Next base: position 540 of record DASYWT010000350.1, on the reverse strand, counting down.
GCCCCATTCCTGCAAGTAATAGTTCGGGTGAATATTCCCCCGCAGGGGACCGAAGCCATGATCGGAAAGCACGACGCGCGTGGCGTGGAAGGGGGCGACACGTTCGAAAAGCTTTCCCACCAGCTGATCGAAGTGGCGGTAGCATTCGCGTGTGGCCTCTACCTTCTCGCTGTGATTGCTGGGTTCGTGGCAGCCTTGCTCGATGTAGGTCCACAGCTTGTGCTGGATCCAGTCGGTCTGCTGGAAGTGGACCATGAAAACATCCCACTCTTCGCGTTCCAGCAAACGCAGAGCTATTTCCGCCTGTTGCTCGAAGCCCGCTTTGAGGCGGCGTGTGAACTCTTCGAACTGTTCATCTGAGGTCAGCGGCTTAAGCTCGCTTACCCAGAGGTTGTTCTTGTAATCGGGAAAAGCTTGCAGAATCTCAGCACTCAGCCCCGCGGGAGATGAAAACACGTCGGAAGTAGAAGGCGCGTCCCAGCCGCATACCACCACGCCGTTTATGTCGGAGGGAGGGTAGGTATAAGGCAGGTTGAGCAC
>DASYWT010000349.1:0-10531 GCA_035935775.1 Terriglobales bacterium | reverse complement strand
GTAGTAGGCGTTCAGCGTCTGGCCTTGCGCCTTGTACTGCCGTGCTTTGTCCCAAAGCCATTGCCCGTCGTGGCCGTTGATGGTCTCTGGCCGCACGTAGTATCCGGCCAGCTTCCAGTTTGCCGCCGCCAGCGCCGCCTGGAAACTGGCCGGCTATTATGTGCGTCCTGAAACCATCAGCGGCCACGATGGGCAATGGTTTTTGGACAAAGCCCGCCAGTTCAAGGCCCAGGGTCAGACGCTGAACGCCTACTACTATCTGATCGAGGCGCGGCAACTGCTTTCGCCGGTAGACTTCATGGGCACGCCGCAGTTGGACAAGATTTACGACGAGACCCAGCAAGTGCTCCCTAAGGACTTGCCGGTCAGCGGGCCGGTGGACAACGTGATGGGCGGCCTGACCTACAAGCTGGCGCAGGTGTTTCCTGTGTCTGTGGGCCAGGATCTGGATTTGGTGATCCGATATGAGGTGCCCGACATCTCCGATACCAATAAAACGTTTCAGCAAAACATGAGCGTAATCAAGGCGTTTGTAACCAAGTATCCGGAAGTGCGGAGCGCGTTTGACGGAGTAGTAGCGCGGGCTGTGAATCCCTCAGGCCAGGACTATGGTTCGCTGCTGCCGATGAAGGAAATCAAGTAGCAGTTCTCAGTTCTCAGTTCTCAGTGTCATGACATGGTCAGCCTTTAACGGTCAGTGACTTTCTGCTACCTACTACCTAAAGACCGGCAGCCACACAACTACCAGCTACCAACTAGCAACGACCGGCCGAGTGCTAATCTCAAGTGCTAATCTGATGACGCGCTTGGCTGAATGCTGAGAGCTGAAGCTGAGTGCTTGCCCATGACCCCCGACAAGCTGCGGAAAATCTTCGATCAGGTACGCCGCGGCAGGCTTACGCCGGATGAAGGAGTCGAACTGCTGCGTCACTTGCCTTTCGAAGACCTGGACTTCGCCAAGGTTGACCATCACCGGACGCTGCGGGTGGGGATGCCGGAAGTGATTCTGGGACAGGGCAAGACGCCGGCGCAGGTGGGGGAAATTTTCGCGCGCCTGGCTCGGCACTCCAAAAACGTGCTGGCGACACGATCCACGAAGGAGCAGTTCGCCGCGGCGAAAAGGAAGCTGCGCGGCGCCGAGTACCGGGAACTGGCGCGGGCCATCACGCTGCGGCGGGACCGCACTATCTATGGAAAGGGAACTATCGCCGTGGTCTCGGCCGGCACCAGTGACGTGCCCGTGGCCGAAGAAGCGGTGGTTACGGCAGAGCTGATGGGCAACAGCGTGGAGCATTTCTATGACGTGGGCGTGGCCGGCATTCATCGCCTGCTGGCGCATCGCCAGGCGCTGGCCCGGGCGCGGGTGGTGATTGTGTGCGCCGGGATGGAAGGCGCGCTGCCCAGCGTTGTGGGCGGGCTGATCGGTGTGCCGGTGATTGCAGTACCTACCAGCATCGGCTACGGAGCATCGTTCAACGGGCTGGCGGCGCTGCTGGGCATGATGAATTCCTGCGCTTCCAACGTGTCCGTGGTCAACATTGACAATGGCTTCGGGGCCGCCTATGTAGCGACACTGATTAACCGCGTATAGGCGAGAGCGGAAGTCGCCCTGGGGTTAATCCTGTTTAGGAATTTCGCGCGATTTGCCTGCCATTGGCGCTCCCGGCGGGTTTGCCGCTACAATAGCAGTCACCTCAATCAGAGCGATTGAATGAAGATTTTCCCGGTGTGGTGGAGTGGTTTGAGTGGAGGCGCCGCCCTGCTGGCGGTGCTGGCCTTGGCAGTGTTTGCGGTCGGCTGCGGCGACGTTTTCCGCCCGGTGGCGATTCCCATTACCGGCCCGCCTGGGGACCCGCAACCAACCTCATTCGCCTTTGTCCTCAGCCAGAACGCTCCGGGAGACGCGGGCAGCGCCCTGCAGCTGAATGTTCCCGGCGATTCGGCCGTGTTTTCCACCCCAGCGGGCCTGGACCCTGTCTATGCCGCCTTTTTGCCCCCGGGCGAGTCGCGAATCTTCGTGGCCAATCGCGATGACGACACCGTCAGCACCTATATCCCCAGCCTTACCACGGAAACACCTACAACCCTGAACCTGGCTGCCGGCTCGCGGCCCGTCTTTTTAGCCACCACCGAGACCGGCAAAATGTATGTGGCCAATGCCGGGGGCAACAGCGTGGGTGTCATCAACGGCCTGCAGACCGCGCTGACAACAACCGTCACGGTGGGAAGCACTCCCGTGGCGCTGGCCGAAACGCCGGACGGCAAGAAGTTGTACTCCGCAAACCAGGGCGACGGCACCGTGTCGGTGATTGAGACGTCCACCAATTCGGTGCTGCAGACCATCAGCCTGCCGCCTGGGGCCGCGCCAATCTGGGCCTTATTCAGCCCCGACGGGCAGGAACTCTACGTGCTCAACCAGGGCTTAGGTACGGTTTCGGTGATTGATGCCACCAGCGACACGATTGTCGCCACGCTCCAGGTTGGGACGTCGCCCGTCCAGATGTTCGTGGATAAGCAGTTCAACCGCTTGTACGTGGTCAACGAAGTGGTTCCCAGCCCCGGCAACCCGGTTACAGATGGGGTTTGGATTTTCGATGCTTCGGTTGATCCACCGAAGCCGCTTACAACCGTGAGTCTGAAAGTGTGGGGGCCTTCGGCGATCACCGTTTTGGCCAATGGCCTGACGGCATACGTAGCGAACCTGGAGCTGACCTCGCCCTCGCCCAATGGCAGCGTACCGTGCACAAATTCGAGCACCTCGCCTTGCCAGTCAACCGTGTCTTTGAGCGTAATCAACACCACCAGCAACAAACTGCAAAGCACGCAATCGTTTCCGACCGTAACGGCGAAATGTAACCTCAATAACGTGCCCTTCACGCAGCCGGGAGGAGTGCGCTTTCCCGCGTTTGTGGCATCTTCCTCCAACAGCAACCGGGTTTACGTTTCCAGTTGCGACGCCGGAGTTATTCACATTCTGAACACCACAAACAATAGCCTGGTTACCGATATAGCTTCGCCGCCCAGCTCGTTCCCCCCACCAACCAACACGAGCCCGCCCCCGCCCCAACAGCCGGTGTTTGTGCTGCCGGGCCCTTAGAAGCAGTTCTCAGTTCTCGGTTCTCAGTTGCCAGTTAACAGCTCCGAGCTCATAGCTGATAGCTGAGAACTAGATCTGTTCTCCGCGTCGGCGGCGCTTGTAATGCATGGCAATGTTCATGAAGACCTTGCCGCTGTCGGTATCGAAGCACATGACCAGCGCCTCGGTATCTTCGCTGCTCTTCATTCCGTCGCCCTGATGCAGCCGCGGCGGGTGGACCTTAAAGCGAAATCCCTGATCATTGAGAGTCGTGATGGCGTTGCCGATCACCTGATTGGCGAGTTCGCAGATAGTTTCCCTTACCAGTTCCTCTGATTCCTGGCGCTCGGTGCCGGTCATGACGCTGGCCATGCGGGTGGCGGTGGCGGGCTCGACGTCGAAAATGATCCGGCCTTCGATGTCGCCCACCACCGTGACCACGGCGGCCACTCCTTTGCTGTGGTAGGCGTTCGGTTCCATGGTGAAGTGGCCCAGCTTGGTCTGGCAGTTCAGGTTCTGGGCCAGAACGGCATCGGCGGCGTTGATGAACGGCTGGATCAGTTCCATTTTCATGTTCAGGACCCCTGGGTGGCGCCCTTGGCCACCACGCACTCTTCACCCATGACGTACTTGATCACTTCATACAGCACGTCCGCTTTCACCGGTTTCTGCACAAAGTGGCGGGCGCCGCGCTGCAAAGCGGCGACAATGTTCTCCTGGTAGCCAACGGAAGACACCATGATGACGCGGGCCTCCGGGTGCTGGCGCACAATGAGTTCCGCCGCCTCAATGCCCTCCATTTCCGGCATGGTGATATCCATAAGCACCAGGTCGGGATGCAGGCGGCCGTATTCGGCGATGGCGGCGCGCCCATCACCGGCTTCGCCGGCCACCTGCCCGCCAAAAGACTCGACCATGCGGCTCAAGTTCTTGCGCGCAAACACCGAGTCATCCACGATCAGGTAGCGCAGCGGTTGTCCATCCTTGCGGAGTACCCGCGCGAACTGCTCCATACTGCTCTCCTTCCACGGGGTGGCTGGGAAAGCCGCCTCGCGATCTTCAATTCGTCTGCCCGGCGTGCGCGCGCGCCAGTCGCCCGACTGGTTGCGCTTCATGCAGGCACTGGGCCTGCAAGGTGTTGGCTAGCACGTCGAGAGCTACCACACGAATGGCATGGCCGCGTTCAATAGCAGCTCGCGGCATGCCGAAAACCGTGCACGATTCCTTGTCTTGGGCGATGGTCATGCCACCCGCCACTTTGACCGCGCCCATGGCGTCGGCGCCATCGTCGCCCATCCCGGTCATGAGCACGGCGATGGCTGCCGGTCCGAATTCGTCCGCCACGGAACGGAAAAGCACGTCCACGGAGGGCCGGTGGCCATTGACGCGCGGCTCGTCGCTGAGCACGGCCACATCGCCCAGGGGCATGCGCCGTACCCGCATGTGGCGATTGCCGGGACAAATCAGCACCCGGCCAGCCTGCAGCAGGTCCCCGGATTGCGCTTCTTTCACTTCCAGCGGGGAGCATTCGTCCAGGCGCCGTGCGAACATATCGGTAAAACCCTCCGGCATGTGTTGCACCACGAGGATGGAACCCGGAAAATCCGCCGGCAGCTGCGCCAGCAGATACTGCAGGGCATTGGGTCCGCCGGTCGAAATGCCAATGGCGACAATGCGCGTAGGCGTCCGGCGCACCCGCTGCCGCGGCTTTTCCACTTTCTGAAAACTGAGAGCGAGAGGGCTGGGAACGCGTGGCACCTCGCTGTGGGCTGCAACCTTAATTTTTCCGATCAGCTCCTGCGCCACTTCCTGCATGTGGGCGGAAGCGTCATGCGGCTTGGCCACGAAATCCAAGGCGCCCATGGCCAGTGCTTTGAACGTGGCGGACGCGCCGTGGGTAGTATGTGAGCTGACCACAATCACCGGCAGGTGGTAGCGCAGTGTAATTTCGCGCAACGCCTGCATGCCGCTCATGCCGGGCATCTCCAGGTCGAGTGTGACCACGTTGGGCTTGAGTTCCTCGATCTTTTTGAGAGCAAAACTTCCATCAATCGCCGTGCCCACCACCCGGATGGAACCGTCGGCCTGCAGGATTTGCGGGATCAACTTGCGCATCAGAGCGGAATCGTCCACCACCAGCACGCGCACCGGATCGCTCATTGCGCACCTCCCGGCACGACATTGGCGGGCGAGGCCACTGGTGAAATGGGGGGCGGCAAAGGTGGCAGCGACCGGCGCGAATATTGTTCCACCATCGCTGCCAAATTGAGCATGAGCACGACTGTGCCATCACCCAGGATGGACGCCCCGCTGGCGAGTTCGCTGGCGATCACCTGCCTGTCCAGCGGCTTGATGACCAGTTCTTCCTCGCCCACGAGCGTGTCAACGATCAGCCCGTAGCGGCGCTCGCCCAAAGCGATGACCACTACGAATATGCGCTTGCCAGGTTCAGAAGCGGGCGGGGCGCTGCCCAGGCGCACCAGGGTAAGCACCGTGTCGCGAAGCTGCAGCACTTCATGGTTGTCTACGCGATGAATCGCGGCCTCAGAAGCACGGCTGATTTCCACCACGGCATTGAGAGGAATGGCGTACAGGCGCTCCTGAATGCGCAAGAGCAGAGACTTGATAATGGCCAGGGTCAGAGGCAACTTGATGACGAAAGTCGAGCCCTGGCCGGGCAGGGACTGAATGCTGACGCTGCCCTTCAGCCTCTGCACCACGCTTTGCACCACGTCCATGCCCACGCCTCGGCCGGATATCTCGGTAACCTGTTCGGCGGTACTGAAACCGGGACGGAAGATGAAGTCCAGCACCTGGGCGGGAGTGAGCCGTGCGGCGTCCTCGCTGCTCACCATGCCGAGTTCCAGGGCCTTCTTCAGGATGAGGTCGGGGTCCAGGCCGCGCCCATCATCGCCAACTTCGACCACAACGTGGTTGCCCTGGTGATAAGCATTCAAGCGAACGGTGCCCTTGACGGGCTTGCCGGCTTTCTGACGCTCGTTCGCGCTCTCCAGCCCATGGTCAATGGCATTGCGCACCAGGTGGGCAAGAGGCTCGGCAATGGCGTCCAGGATGCTCTTGTCCAGTTCCGTCTGCTGCCCACTGAGCAGAAGCGCCACTTCCTTGCCGCACTGCTTGGCCACATCGCGCACCAGCCGGGGAAAGCGGCGGAACAGGTGCTCCACCGGCACCATGCGCACCTGCATGGCGGAACGCTGGAGGTCGTTGAGCACCCGGGTCTGAAAAGCCATGGCATCGGCAAAGCGGGCGCGCAGCGAGTCCTTGGGAAAGCGGCGGCTGAATTCGCCCAATACCTGCTGCAGCATGGAGCGCCCGATAATCAATTCACCGATCAGGTTGAGCAACTGGTCCAGGCGTTCGGCATCCACGCGCAAGATATTTTCCAGAGCGGCGGCTGCGGAGTGAGTTGCCGGTGAGTCCACGGTCTGCGCCGGCTGGCGGGCCTTCCAGGGCATAACTTTGGCGGAAGCGATGACCGCGGGAATGCGGCAGCGGTCGGCAATCCAGGCTTCCGGATGGTCGCTGCTGATGACTACCTCAAGATGAGCGACTTCTTCGGCGCCGGCGTTTTCCGGCTGCACGGCCAGAACTTCTCCGGAGCGTTGCAACACGTTGTGAAACAGTTGCCAGGCGGCCGCCTTCATGGGGCAATTGGGGTCCACGTCGGCGGCGATGCGGTACACCTTCCTGCCGCGCTGCAGGGCCTGATTGATGGCCAGCTGCTGGTATTCGCTCCAGGAAACCTGAGGAACAGAAGGTGCGCGGGAAGGCCGCTGAGTTTTGCTCCCGGTGCCGGAGGGCGATTTTGCCATCAGGGCGCGCAGAGGCTCGAGACTGGGAAGCTGCAGGTTGCCGCGATAGGCTGCGAGGAGGCCATCGAAAGTATCGGCGGCGTTGAGCACCAGTTCTACAAGCTCGGCGCTGGGCGCCGCGCTGGCCACTTCCGGCGCCAGCGCATCCTCCAGTTCATGTGCTATCTGGCTGAGCTCGCGGAAGCCCACCGCCGCCGAATCTCCCTTCAGGGTATGCACGCTGCGGCGGATACTGCGCACGATCTCAGCGTCGCCCGGGGTCTTCTCCAGGCGGAGCGCCTCTTCATTGAGGGCCTGCAGGATCTCCTGCGCGCTCTCAAAGAAGAGCTGGCGCAATTCGGCTGCCCGATCCTCGGAGAAATAGCTCAAGCCCTTACCTCCACGCGCTGGTAGGCGGTGCCATTGTCGCGATGAACCATGCGGAATTTTTCGCTGATCCCAAACAGGCTCTCGGCGTGGCCCAGGAACAAATACCCCTCGGGATTGAGGCAGCGGTAGAACTTTTCCACCAGCCGCTTCTGTTCCGGTTCGTCGAAATAGATCATGACGTTGCGGCAGAAGATCACATCGTTGCGCTGGGGCAGGAACTCGGTTTTCAGGTTGTGAAAATCGAAACGTACCAGGTCTTTGACGGCTTTTTTCACCGCGTACTTGTCGCCTATTTTGTCGAAGTAGCGCAGCCGGTAGGCGAAATCCACCGCCTCCATCTGCGCGTCGGTGTAAACGCCCTCCTGGGCAGTGCGCAGCGCCGTGTAGCTGATGTCGGAGGCCAGCACCTCCAGTTTCCAGGGCGGCGGTACCAGCGGCTTGGGAGTGGGCATCTCATAGGGCAAGGGATTGCGCAGGTAGTAGTAGGAGAGCGCGTCGCACATCAGCATGGCGATGGTGTAGGGTTCCTGGCCGGTGGAACAGCCCGCGCTCCAGACGCGCAGGCTGCAATCACGGCGCTCCTGCTTGCGCTGCAGCAGTTCCTCCATGATCACTTTGTGGAACAGGTCAAACTGCGCTTTGTTGCGGAAGAAGCTGGTCTCGTGGATGGCCAAATTCTCCAGCAGCACGGACATTTCACGCTTGCCCTCACTGCTGGTGAGCAGGCGGTAATACCTGTAGAACGACGGCGTCTGGCAGGCGCGCATGCGGCGCAGCAGGCGGTCCTGCAGGAAGTGGGCGCGGCGTTCGTCAAAGTGGAGTCCGCACTCCTGATACACCAGCACCTGCAGCAGTTTGAGTTCGTTATCGGTAAGCGCGCCTGCCGCGGCCGGAGCGCTGGTTGCGTCGTCGAGTTTCATTTGCCTCCGGCTTGGGCCCGCAATGTGGCGGGCAAAGAAGATGGGCCATCAGCGGGGCGAGCATCGCTCTCGGTCCGGTTTTGCCCCTCGGCGGACGGCAGCAATCTCGCCAGGTCAATCAGAATGATCAGTCTTCCCTGCAGCTTGCCCACTCCGGTCACGCAGTTGAGGCGGCCTTCCTGTACCAGGGCAGGCGGGGCTTCGATCTGGGAGCGCGCAATCCGGAGCACCTCGGAAGCCGCGTCCACCACCAGGCCGAGCAGTTTGCCGTTGACCTCCGCAACCAGGATGCGGCTCTTGTTGCTGGGCTGGGCGGCGGCTTCGCCGAAACGCTTGCGCAGGTCAATGATGGAGACGATTTTCCCCCGCAGGTTGATAACCCCTTCCAGGTAATCGGGCGCGTCCGGCACAGCGGTGATTTCGGGCACGCGCACGATCTCGTGCACTGTGGTGATGGGCACGCCGTAAGTCTCGTGGCCTACCCGGAATCCGACAATTTGCAGGTCCTTCTCCATACTGCCTCGTCAGGCCCGCGATGCTGCGGCCGCGGCCTTCCGTTCCTGTACGGCTCTGCCAGTCTCCTGGAGAGCCTCGAGCACGAAGCGGTCCATGGCATCCAGGAGAGAGCGTGACATTTTCGACATCTGCTCCGCCGAGGCGGCCAGTTCCGTGGACCCGGAAGTGCTCTGCTGCACCAGTTCGCGCATGCGTTCCATGGCCTTGACCACTGCCTGGGCGCCGGAAGCCTGCTCCTCCACCGAGGAGCTGATTTCATGCGTAATTTCATTCAGGCGGGTCGTAGCCTTGGCAATTTGCGACGAGCCGTGGGATTGCTGGTTGGTCGCGGCGCCAATTTCCTGCGCGAACTTGTAGACCTCGGTCACCACGTTGGAAATTTTCTTCAGCGCGCCATTGAGTTCCTGGCCCAGGGTGAGGCCCTCATTGACGATGGCCGTGCTGCGGTCCATGTTGTCCACCGCCTTGCGGGCCTCGCGCTGAATGCTCTGGATGAGGTCGGAAATCTCCTTGGTGGATTGCGCCGATTTTTCCGCCAGCTTGCGCACTTCATCGGCCACCACCGCGAAGCCCAGTCCGTGCTCACCGGCGCGCGCGGCTTCGATAGCTGCGTTCAGCGCCAGCAGGTTGGTCTGCTCCGCCAGGTCGTCAATTACCTCAATGATCTTGCCGATGTCGTCCGCGCGCTGGCCGAGCACATCAATGATGTCGCCGGAGGAGCGGATGGCCAGGTTGATGCGGTTCAGGCCGTCAGTGGCCTTGTCCATGGTGGCAATTCCGTTGTGTACCTCTTCCCGGGAGCGGTTGGAAATGTCGAGCAGAACGCGGGCGGTATCGGCCACACGCTGGATGGAAGCCACCATCTCGTCAATGGAGGCCGAAGTCTCGCTGACGCTGGAGGCCTGCACCTGCGTGTTCTTCACCATGTTCTGCACGTTGATGCTCATCTCGTGCATGGTGCTGGTGACCTCGTCAATGGCGGAAGAAGCCTGCAGGCTGATCTTGGCGGATTCGTCGGAAGCGCTGGCCACCTGGTTGGAGCCGCTGGCCACTTGCGAAGAACCGTCGCGCACCGACCGCACCAGGGTGCGCAGGCCATCCACCATGCGGGTGAAGGCATTGCCCAGCATGTCGTGCCGGGAACGGGGCGTCACCTTTACCGTGAGATCGCCGCCGGCGATGGCTTCCGACACCCCCGCCATCTCTCTCAGGTAGGTGACCATCTTGTTGAAGGTGCGGGCCAGTGCGCCAATTTCGTCGTCGCGCTGGATGTCAATCTTGTGCTCCAGTTCGCCGGCATCGGCAATCTGGTTGGCCACCGACATCAGGTCATTGAGCGGGTCGGTGATGGATTTGGCCGTGCGGTAAGCAATGGCGATTCCCAGCAGCAGCGCCAGCAGCGTGCCGGTAATGGCGACAGCGGAAGTGGCAGCGGCGGCGGTTTCGTCCGACTTGCGCCGTTCCTCCACTACCTTGCGGTTCTCGTTGTCGGCCACGTCGAGGGCGCCGCTGGAATTCTTAATCCAGGCCCCGGCGTCTTTCTGCAGATAAAAAATCTGCAACTCCGCGACGGTGGCGTTGCCGGCATCCACTTCCTTGCGTTTGTTCACCAGGGGTTGGGCGAACTCGCTGGCCCAGTCGCGTTCAAACTGCTGCACCTTGGCCAGGGCGTAGCGTTGCTGGTCGGAGTTGGCTTTGGTGCGAGCGTCATTAATCAACTCCTGCAGCTTGCCAATGCCGTCGTACATCTTGTCCATTTCGCGGGTGTCGCCGCTCAGCAGGTAGTTGCTCAGAAAGAGCCGGTTCTGCATCATCTG
>DASYWT010000348.1:0-12153 GCA_035935775.1 Terriglobales bacterium | reverse complement strand
AGAAACTTACTTCTTGCCAGCGGCGGCCGGCACGTTAGCATATTTGCGGCGGAAGCGCTCCACGCGTCCGGCGGTGTCCAAAAGCTTCTGCTTGCCGGTGAAGAAGGGGTGGCAGGCGGAGCAGATTTCCACGTGGATATCTCCCCGGTGGGTAGAGCGGGTCGTAAAAGTGTTACCGCAGGCGCAATGCACGCGCACTTCGTGATAATCGGGATGGATGGCGGCTTTCATAGCTCTCCAGATGCTTTTGGCGAAAGGAAGATTCTACAGGAGGGTTAGAGGAGCGGGCAAATGAGCCCTTCGTAGCGCCGCCGTCCCGGCGGCTGTAGCCGCTTGTCCGGAGTTAGCCAAGCTTCGCCACCTGCGAGGGCAAGATGCCCTCGCGACAGCCGGCAAGATGCCGGCGCTACAAAATGAAATCAGCCGCCGGGACGGCGGGCGCTACTTCTTTTTGAAGTGCTTGCTCAGCGCCAGGCCCTGCTGCTGGTAGTTGGAGCCGATGTTGACCCCGTAAATCTTGTCGGGGCGGGTCAACAGGCGCATATAGGTAAGGCGGCCAATAATCTGCCCGTCTTCAAGCAAAAAGGGGACGCCGTCGGCCCGCACTTCCAGAACCGCGCGGGTGCCCTTTATGTCGTTGCTGCCGTAACCGAAACCGGGATCAAAAAAGCCGGCATAGTGCACGCGAAACTCGCCCACGGAGGGATCAAACGGCACCATTTCGGCGGCATAGTCCGCAGGCACGCGTACCTTTTCACGCGAGGCCAGAATGTAGAAGTCCCCTGGTTCCAACACCAGGCGGCTGCCGCTGGGCTGGCGGATGGCGTCCCAGAAATCTTCCGCCGGGTAGTAGTTCACATTGGCCAAGTCAATGGCGGGCGCGTTCTTTTTGGCCTTGAAGGCGATAATTTCCGAACTGTCGGTAGCGCGGAGGTTGACGGAGATCCGTAACCCATTGTCTACCATGGCCTTGATTGGAATATCTTCCTCGCCATGGTAGACCAGCGATTTCTCCTCATCGAGCGCGTTGATGGTACGGTCGCCGAACAAGGGATTGCCGCGCAGGAAGCGGATCTGGTTCAGCTTCATGCCCGCGCGCAGAATCACGGGAAACGTCCGGGGAACGATTTCGGCGTAAAGCTTGCCTTTGTACCCGGCAGGCGCACGCTCGAACTCCACACCATAATCGGTGATCAGCCGGGTGAAGATGTCCAGGCGTCCGGTGGAGCTCTTGGGGTTCGCCTTCACCGAGATGGAGGAGGGGAGATTCAGTTCCTCCTGCAAGGGAATGATGTAGACACAACCCTTCTCCAGAACCGTGGTCTTGGCGAGGTCAATACGGCTCATGCGGATCTGGTTGAGCGCATCCGCTACCGTGCGCGACGGACCCGGCAGAAAGCTGGCCTGTACGCGATGCGCCATTTCTCCCAGACGCAAGTCCAGGCTGGCAGGCTGGATCTGCTCCTCGCTGACTTCCTGGGCGGCGAAAACGCGCTGGGCGGCAATCAGCTGGCGGATGTCCTGGGAAGGCAACACACCCGTGCGCGACGCGGCCACGTCGTTTTCCTCCAACTCGGGGAAGAGAGCTGGCACGGGAGCACCTAGATCGCAGGGCATGGTGGCACTAACCTTAGCAGAATTCCCCTGGCGGGTCGCTGAGGAACTCCTGTGGAAACTGCGGCTCTCGGCTTTTAGCCATTGGCTCTTAGCGGCTCCTTGCCGCTAAGCACTGCGAAGCCGGCGACCGAGAGCCGATTGCGACCTTTACCCTACGTCCTCGTTCCAGTTCTCCAGGGTCTTCTTGACCAGGGCCATGAACTGATCGGCGACGGCGCCATCAATCACGCGGTGGTCATAGCCCAGCGACAGGTGCACCAGCGAGCGAATGGCGATGGAGTCGTTGCCTTGCGCATCGGTGACCACCACCGGCGCCTTGGCGATTCCGCCCACTCCCAGAATGGCCACATTGGGCTGGTTGATGATAGGCAGGCCGAAGACCGCGCCAAAGGTGCCGGGATTGGTCACGGTGAAGGTGGAACCCTGAATGTCGTCGGGCGAGAGGCGCTTGCTGCGCGCACGTTCGCCTACGTCGGTGATGGCGCGCTGCAGACCGAGGAAGTTCTTTTCTTCGGCATTCTTAACCACGGGCACAATCAAACCCCAGTCCAGCGCTACTGCGATCCCCATGTTGATGTGCTCGTGGTAGCGGAGGCTTTCGCCTTCCACCGAGGCGTTGATGATGGGGAACTGCTGCAGGGCAATGATGGCGGCGCGCACAAAGAACGGCATGAAAGTGAGCCGCGCGCCATGGCGCTGCTCGAAGCCGGCCTTGGCGCGGTTGCGCAGGTTCACGATGCGGGTGACGTCCACCTCAAACAAGTTATGGACGTGGGCGCTGGTGCGGCGCGACTCGATCATGCGCTGAGCGATGATCTTGCGCATGTTGGTCATTGCCACCAGTTCGCCGGGGATGGGCGCGGGCATGGCCGGCGCCACCGCTCCCGGCTGAAAGGACGGCTGAGTAGGCGCGCCCGGTTGCGCAGGATGTGCCGGAGCGGCTGCCGCAGCGCCTGCGGGATGCTGCGCGATGAAGTTCTCGATGTCCTGTTTGGTAATGCGGCCACCCAGGCCGGTGCCGGACACCTGCGCCAGGCTGACGTTGTGTTCGCGGGCGATGCGCCGCACCAGGGGCGAAGAGCGAATGCGCTCCCCTTCCTCCTCGCCTTCCGAGGGGAACTCGATCACGGTTTCTTTCTGCCGGGCTGCCGCCGGCGGCTGCTGCGCAGCTTGGGGCTGAGGCGCAGGCTTGGGCGGCTGCGCGGGCTTCGGCGGCGGCACGGCCTCCGGGGCGGCGGCACGCGGCGTTTCCGGCTTGGGTGGCGCGGCTGCGGGGGCGGGAGCCGCTGTGGCTGCGCCGGCGCCATCGGCATCTATTACACCCACCACGGTGTTGACTTGCACCGTGCTGCCTTCCGGAACTTTGATTTCACGCAGCACGCCCGCCGAGGGCGATGGAATTTCGGCATCCACTTTGTCGGTGGAGATTTCAAACAGCGGCTCGTCGCGTTGTACTTTGTCGCCCGGTTTCTTCAGCCACTTGGTAATGGTGCCTTCGAAAATGGATTCCCCCATCTGGGGCATGATGACGTCAGTCGGCATAGTTCCCTTTCGCAGTCGAGCCAGTCAGAATGTTCACTCTATCGCCAAACGATAATTATAAAAGATGCGCGAAGGGTATGGTGGCGCAGGGAGTTAGAGAGTATTCAGCTGTCAGCACTCAGTATTCAGCATTCAGCCCGGAAGCTTAATGGCGGAGGCGCGGGCCGAGGACGATTTATGCCGCCTTGCGCCGCTTGAAGAACTGCACCTGGCGCTCGCGTTTGAGCGCCTGCTCGCGGGTCTTATACGGGCCACCCAGCTTCTTGCCCGTGGACTTCGAGAGCAGCACATAGCCTTTTGGAGTTTTGCGGATCATGGAAGGTGAGATGCCGGGCTGTGACGGTGAGGAGGTCCTTCGCTGCGCTCAGGATTTCGGCAGCCTGCTCAGACGCCCGCTGAACGCCTCAACCTTTGGGGGTTTTGCGGATTATGGGATGTAAGATGCAGACGGTGCAAAGAATGCCTCCCCGGCGAGCTCTTTGCCGTCCGAGAGGTGGAAAGAAGTCCCTGCGACAGTTGTGTTAGCCGGGAAAAACGCGGGGTCCTTCGGCTCCGCAACGCGATTCGCCAGCGAATCGGTTGCTGCGCTCAGGATGACATCCACGAAAAAGTGATTATTTCCCTATGGCCGCCTTCACTGCGGGCGGGAGCTGCTCTACCCGGCTGAGGAACATGGTGGTCTTCCAGATGTACTCGTCGTTGGCCACCTTGCCCCAGGCGGGCATGCCGGTCCAGCGCACGCCGTGCTTGACAGCGTAGAAGATGTGCCACTCGGGGTCGTCCAGAGGCTGCAGGATGAGCTGCGGCGCGGGCGGGTAGAGCGCCTGCCCCAGATCGCTGGGCTGCCTGGTCACGGTGCCATGACAGAGGGCGCAATTCATGGTGTAGAACTTCATGCCGTCAATCAGATTCTGGTCGGTAGCGGGGATGGGACTCTGCATGTGGGGAGCGTGCTTTTCCATGGAGGCGTCCATGGCGTGCGAGGCCAGCCATGTCTCGGCCGGGCCGGGAGATCGGTCGGAGTTGGTATTGACGAAACCGCCAAGCGAGAACGCCAGCCCGCCCACTACGATGATCACGATTAGAACAATCAGCCCGAGAATAAAGTTGCGCATGGGTCCTCCCGAGAAACGGCATTCTGTAACAGAGTTCCGCTGATTCCAAAGGTTACGTCAGTACGACTTCAGGCGGCGGGCCTCGCGAACTACGTCCGCAACCTTAGGCAGAAAATAATCCTCCAGGGGCGGGGAAAAGGGTACCGGCGTATCGCGCGCGGTAATACGCACGATCGGGCCGTCGAGGTCGTCGAAGACCTCTTCGTTGATGACCGCCGAGACCTCGCCGGCGATGCCGCCGGTACGCGTGTCCTCGTGCAGGATAATGACTTTGTTAGTGCGGCGCACAGTGGCGGCAATGGCCTCGCGGTCCAGCGGCAACAGGGTGCGAAGATCCAGGACTTCAACTTCCATTCCTTCCTTGGCCAATAGCTCTGCCGCTTCCAGCGCCACGTGCAGCATGGCGGCGTATGTGATGATGCTGAGGTCGCGGCCTTGCCGCGCCACCCGCGCCTTGCCGATGGGTACGGCGTAGTCCTCAGCCGGCAACTCCTCTTTGATGCGCCGGTAGAGCATTTTGTGTTCGAAGAAGATGACCGGGTTATTGTCGCGGATGGCGGATTTGATCAGTCCCTTGGCATCGTAGGCCGTGCCTGGGCAGACCACCTTGAGCCCCGGGGTATGCACAAAATACATTTCCGGGTTCTGCGAGTGAAACGGCCCGCCATGAACGCCCCCGCCACTGGGCCCGCGAATCACCATGGGCGCGGGAGCGCCCCAGCGGTAATGCGCCTTGGCCAGCATGTTGGTGATCTGGTTGAAGGCGCAGCCGATGAAGTCCATGAACTGGAACTCGGCCACGGGACGGAGGCCGGTGAGCGAGGCCCCGAAGGCCGCGCCGACAATGGCCGATTCGGCAATGGGCGTGTCTATGACGCGTTCCGGGCCGAAGCGCTCGATGAAGCCGTCGGTCACCTTGAAAGCGCCGCCGTAGATGCCGATGTCCTCGCCCAGGCAGAAGACGGCGGGGTCGCGCTCCATCTCCTCCCAGATGCCCTGGCGGATGGCTTCGAGATAAGTAGTAATTGGCATAATCACGTGGGGACAGCTACCCTCGGCTGTCCAGCCGAGCGAAGCTCGGCAGTTTTGTGCCGCCCCTAAAGGCGCTCGAAACTTTTTGCGCGCTCTACCCAGGGCTTTATTCCGCCCTGAATTTATTCGCCGCGGATGAACGCGGATTACCGTCGATCCAAAAATACTGCCGCGGAGCTGAATGCTGACGGCTGAGTGCTGAATGCTGCTCTACCGCAGATGCACCGACGCTTCGCTCTGTTTTGGAGCCGCGCCCTTGCCCGCCCGAGCTTTGGGCACGGCGTATTTCGGCTTCACCTCGTGGCAGCCCTCGCAATAAACGTTCTGCGGAGTCTTCTCCGGCTCGGGCATAGGCGAGTTCACGGCAAGCTCGCGGTCAGCTTCCAGCTCGCGGTCCACTCCGGCGATGAGCTCTTCGCTCTGCTTGGCCGTCAGCCATTTTTTCTGCAGCAGAAAATGCTCAAGGCGGGCGATGGGATCGCGCTTGCGCCAATACTCAAACAGCGGCTTGGGCACGTACTCGGCGGCGTCGTGGATAGCATGGCCCTTCATGCGCATCATTTTGGCTTCAATCAGGGTCGGGCCTTCGCCCCGGCGGGCCCGCTCGCAGGCTTCGCGTACGACGTCATAAACCTGGCAGGCGTCGGTGCCGTCCACAATCGCGCCGGGAATGCCATACGCGATAGCGCGCTCGGCCAGATCCTTCACGCGGAACTGCATGTCCGAAGGCGTGGAGTACCCCCAAAGATTGTTCTCCACAATCAGCACCAGGCCTAGCTTCTGCACAGCGGCAAAATTCAGGCCCTCATAGGTAACGCCGGTGGACTGGCCGCCGTCGCCGATGTAAGTGAGCGCGGCAATGTTGCGCCCCTGCAGGCGCGCGCCCAGGGCAACTCCTGCCAGCACTGGAATCAGGTCGCCCAGGGTGGAGATAGGAGCGCACACGTTGCGCTTCTGAGGATCGCCGAAGTGGGATGAGGCGTCCTTGCCGAAAGTGGGCGAGCCCGCTTTGGCCATGTACTGCATCATGACGTCGCGCGCAGGGAAACCGCGCACCAGCAACGAGCCCTGGTTGCGGATCATGGGCGCCAGCCAGTCTTCCGAACCAAGCGCGTAGGCGGAGGCGCAGGAGCAGGCTTCCTGGCCCAGGCCAAAGTAGACGCCACCCACCACCTTGCCCTGCTTGTAGAGATTCTCGAGCGCCTGTTCCATCTTGCGGTTGAGCAGCATCCAGCGGTAGATCTCAATGCACTGCTGGGGCTTCAGGTATTTCGATTTGCGAATGGGTGGGACGGGAGCGCTCAGATCACCGGTGACTTCGTAGTGAACCCCATCGTTGCCGGCGACCTGGCGAACCGCACAGTCGAAGCGCTCCAGGCGGTAGTCGGGAATGTTGTAGGAGCGCTCGGCGGAGAGGTTGCCGTCGGATGCGGCTGCTTTCGGCGCTGCCTTGATCGGTCGCCGGCCATTCCCACCCGGCTTTTTGGATGTGGAACCCTTCTTGGCCATGAATGACATTTTTTTGTGAATGTCATCCTGAGCGGAATGGCCCGATTCGCTTGCGAATCGGGCGATAAAGTCGAAGGACCTTGTGCTTGAATTTTGCGCAGCCCAAACGCAAGGTCCCTCGACTCGCCTTCGCCTCGCTACGCTTGGCTCAGGCTCGCTCGGGATGACATCAAGAAAATAAGTTCACCCCTCGAACCGGAAGCTCACGCCCGAAATATTTCTTCTTCACCGCGCAACCGGCGCAACTCGGCGGGAGGTTGCATAGGTACCCCCACTTTGTTCCCCAGCAGCGCGTCCAGCGTGTCTACCCACTGTACATCGCTGGCAAAGACCTGAGCAAAATGACCGGCCACGACGCGGCCCACGTCGTCCAGATTCATCTGAGCTCCCGTTTCCCGGGCAAGTGAAGTCACCGGTTTGCTCGTAATGCCGCAGGGCACGATGAGGTTGAAGTAATCCAGGTCGGTGTTCACATTCAGAGCAAAACCGTGGGAGGTGACGCCGCGAGAGATATGAACGCCGATGGCGGCGATTTTAGCCTGGTGTTGTTCCTTGGCCGTCCAGACGCCCGTTAAACCCTTCACGCGCTCGCAGAGGACGCCGAAATCGGCACAGCTGCGGATCAGCACCTCTTCCAGGCGACGCACGAACTCCACAGCGCCAATGCGAGGCTGGAAGCCCCGCAGATCAAAGATGGGGTAACCCACCAGCTGTCCCGGCCCGTGAAAGGTGATGTCACCGCCGCGGTCGCACTCGAACACCTCCACGCCCTTGCGCGCCAGGAGGTCGGGAGAAGCCAGCAGGTTTTCGCGCCGGGCGTTGCGGCCCAGCGTAATGACCGGCGAGTGCTCAAGCAGGAGCAGCACGTCGCCCACCCGGCCAGACTTGCGCATTTCCACCAGCGATTGCTGCAGACGCAAGCCGGTGGCGTAGTCAACAGTGCCGAGTTGGAGGACAGAGATCAAATTCATCGCCGCGGATTTACGCGGAGGAACGCGGATTCAAGGTCAATTCTAATGCATGTCATCCCGAGCGAGCCCGAGCACACCACATGAGAGCCTGCCCTGGGCGAAGTCGAAGGGCGAGGGCGAGTCGAGGGACCTTGTGTTCTCGTTTTGTAAAAAAGCGCAAGGTACTTCGACTCCTCTGCCCGATTCGCAAAGCGAATCGGGCAGCTTCGCTCAGTATGACAACGCCCAAAGTATGCCTCTATTCAACACTCGTCTGCGTCGGCAGCTTAGATATTGATGGACAAATTCTCCACGCTGCTGGCGGCGTCTCCCATGGCCTCCGACAAGGTTGGATGCGGATGAATGGTCCACATCAGGTCCTTGGCCGTGGCTTCCAGTTCCATGGCGGCGACCGACTCGGCGATCAGGTCGGTGGCCGAAGGCCCAATGATGTGCACGCCCAGAATCTGTTCGTACTTGGCGTCGGCCACCACCTTAATGAAGCCCTCGTGCTTACCGAGGATGCTGGCCTTGGAGTTGGCGGTAAAGGGGAACTTGCCGATCTTCACCTCGATTCCGCGCTCCTTGGCCTTGGCCTCACTCAGGCCGACGCTGCCAATCTGCGGCTCGCAGTAGGTGCAGTTGGGAATTTTGAGCGGGTCCACGGGCTTGGCCGGTTTGCCGGCAATGGTGGCCACGGCCACAATGCCCTCCATCATGCCCGAATGCGCCAGTTGGGGCAGGCCAGCGACAATGTCGCCCACCGCATAAATGCCCGGCTCCCCCGTCTGCATCCATTCATTAACCTTGATGAAGCCGCGCTCCACCTGCACGCGGGGCACCTTCTCCAGGCCGATGTTTTCGGTGTTGGGTTTGCGTCCGACGGCGATCAGGATCTTCTCCGCTTCCAGCTTCTGCTGCTTGCCGTCAGCGGTGAAGGTGACGGCCACGCCGCTCTTGGTCTTCTCCACCTTTTCCACTTTGGCGCTGGTGTGGAAGTTGATGCCGCGCTTGCGGTAGGCGCGGGCCAGTTCCTTGGAAATGTCTTCGTCTTCCACCGGTACCACGCGGGGCAGCATTTCCAGAATGGTGACCTCGGCATCGAAGGAACGGTAGATGGAGGCGAATTCCACGCCGACCGCGCCCGCGCCCACGATGATCAGGGACTTGGGAATGTCCTTGATGGCCAGGATCTCGATGTTGGTGAGCACGCGCGAGTCGGGCTCCAGGCCGGGCAACATGCGCGCCGAAGAGCCGGTAGAGACGATTACGTTCCTGGCCTTGATGGATTTGTTCTCACCGCCCGCGCCAGACACTTCGACGGTTAGTACGCCATTCTGCGCCGGGCCGGTGAGGCGGCCGTAGCCGGAGATGACGTCCACCTTGTTCTTGCGCATCAGGTATTCCAGGCCCTTGGTGTGCTTGGTGACGATTTTGTCTTTGCGCTGCTGGATAACGGGCCAGTTGACCTTGGCAGCCGCGGAAAGTTCGAGGCCCAATTCCGCGGCCGACTTGATGTGGTCGTAAACTTCGGCGTTGAACAGCAGTGCTTTGGTAGGAATGCAGCCCACCAGCAGGCAAGTACCGCCCAGACGCGAGTCTTTTTCGATGAGGGCGACGCTCAGGCCCCACTGGCCGGCGCGGATGGCGGCGGTGTAGCCCGCCGGGCCGCTGCCGATGATGGCAACATCGTAGGTTTTATCCGGCAAAGGAGTGCTCCGTACTAGTAAGGATTTCGTTCAGCACAAAACTAATGATTTTACGCTACAGGATTAGATTGCGCGAAGGGCGGCAACGGTGCAGGGGCCGCCGACTGTCATCCCGAGCGAGCCGGAGCCAAGCAAAGCGAGGCACGGCGAGTCGAGGGACCTTGTGTGTTGCTTTGTCTGGAAACGGAGGCGCAAGGTCCTTCGACTCGGACGCGCTCTGTATGGCGCGTCCTCGCTCAGGATGACAGACATGAAAATTTCATTTGGAACGAACTTCACACATCAGGCTGAGCAGGTTGTTCTCCGAATCGCGGAAAAACGTCATCCACAGCTCGTGGTCGGGCATGCGGGCGATCAGGTGGGGCGTGTCTTCAAATTTCACGCCGCGCTCGCTGAGCATGGCGTGCGCCTGCTTGATGTCGGGCACCTTGAAATAAAGGATGGAGGAAGGGTGGTCGAACTCCGGCTTCTCCGGCGGGGTCAGCATCAGGCGGATGCCACCGGCGTCGAAGAAGGCAAGCTGGCCGGCAGAGAACAGCAGCTTCATGCCCAGGTGATCGCGATAGAAGGCCACCGCGCGGCCGGTGTCGTGCACGTTGATGGCGATTTGCCCGATCTGAGAGAGCCCGAAAGCGACGGCTGGGGTCATGGTGCGCTCCGGTTGAAGGGGCTTGCAGCGCCCCTGAAAATTAGTTAGCATAGCTAACTATATTGATGGAGCCGGAGAAAGGCAAGCAAATTCCGGAGCCCGATGCGCTGGCTGTGGCTGATCGGCTGCATTCTGCCGCCATCCACCTGCTGCGGCGGGTGCGGACCCGGGATACGGAGAGCGGAGTGGGGCCAGCGCAGCTTTCTGCGCTTTCAGTGCTGGTGTTTGCCGGGCCGCGCTCGCTTGGGGAACTGGCGGCGGCGGAGCAGGTGCGTCCGCCGACCATGAGCCGCATTGTGGCCGGCCTGATGCGCGCCGGCCTGGTGCGCCGCCACGTCACCAAGGAAGACCGGCGGCGGTTAAGACTGGAGGCCACCGCCAGGGGAACGGATCTGCTGTGGGCCGCCCGCAAGCGGCGGGTAGAGAGTTTGGCGGCAACGCTGCGTCAGCTGCCTACTGACCAGGTGGAGCAATTGCGCCAGGCCGCGGAGTTAATGGATCAGCTCAGCCGGGGAATGTAGCACCAAATCTCGCCACAGAGGCACAGTGACACGGAGGAATTGGTGTGATTTCTCGGTGCCTCGGTGCCTCTGTGGTGAATTCCTCGGTATCCGAAAAGAAAAGGCGCGCCGGAACGCGCCCGGACAGGCGAGGGCGCCTGTCCCCACGTATTTTTCTTTTCCTTCGCGGGCGAGGGCGCCCGCGCCGCAAAAGTAGTAAGTGCTACTGCAGCAGCGTCCCTTCCTCTTCTTCCTGCTCCTGGATGACGCAGGAGGCGGCCACCTTGTCGCCGGGCTCGAGCTGCAGCAGGCGGACGCCCTGGGTGGAGCGGCCGGCCTCACGGATCTGCCGCGTGTCAATGCGGATGATCTTGCCGTAGTGGCTGATGAGCATGGCTTCTGACTCCTCATTCACCAGCAGGATGGCTACCACTTTGCCGTTACGCGAGGTGGTCTTGACGTTGATGACGCCCTTGCCGCCACGCGACTGCAGGCGGTACTCGTCCACCTGGGTGCGCTTGCCGTAGCCGTTGTCGGTGATGGAGAGAATCAGGTTGGGGTGCTCGGCCTCAGGGGCTGAAGCCCCTGAAGCTTTGGGGCCCTTATTCGCAGGGCTAAAGCCCTGCGCTTCCACGGAGGCGCGAGCGTTTGTCGTGGTCCCGCCCTTATCGGCGCGACTAAAGTCGCGCCCTTTCGAAGCATCCCCACTGGCTTTGCCATTTTCGGCTTTGCCGTTGCCCTTGCCCGCGGCTTCTTCGACTTTCTGCTGCGGACTGGGCGCGACAGGAGCTTTGCCCGGCTTGGGAGTTACGGCCATGCCGACGATGTAGTCGCCCTTCTCCAGGTCCATGCCGCGCACGCCGTAGGCGGGGCGGCCCATGGGGCGCACATCCTCTTCGTCGAAGCGGATGGCCTGGCCTTCGTGCGAGGCCAGGAAGATGATCTGGTTGCCGTCGGTCACGCTGGCGTGCACCAGTTCGTCGTCTTTATCAATCCCGATGGCGATAATGCCGCGTGACATCACGTTGCTGAAGTCCTTGAGCGGCGTCTTCTTGACCGTGCCGTTGCGGGTGGCGAAGAAGACATGCTTGCCTTCTTCCTCCAGGTCGCGGCATTCCAGCATGGCGCGCACGCTCTCGCCCGGCTGCAGGGCCACCAGGTTGCCAATGTGCTTGCCCTTGCCGGCGGCGCCCACGTCCGGCACCTCGTACACCTTGAGCCAGTAAACCCTGCCGGTGTTGGTGAAGATGAGGATGTAGGCGTGGGTGGAGGCGATGAACAGGTGCTCGACAAACTCTTCGTCGCGCGTCTTCATGCCGGTGCGACCGGTGCCGCCGCGCCGCTGCTGGCGGTAGGTGGAGATGGGCGTGCGCTTGAAGTAGCCGGAGTGGCTGACGGTGACCGCCACCTGCTCATCGGCGATCAGGTCCTCCAGCTGGATTTCCGCGGTTTCGTCCTGGATTTCAGTGCGGCGCGCGTCGCCGTAATTCTTCTTGATCTCCTCCAACTCCTTTACGATGACGGCGCGCA
>DASYWT010000347.1:0-2200 GCA_035935775.1 Terriglobales bacterium | reverse complement strand
CACGAGCAGGTGACGCCGGGCGACCTGCAGCGCCGCTTGAATTACCTCCGGGGTCATCGCGGTTTCCGCCAGGTCGGTGATCCACACCACCAGGCTGCGGCGCTTCTGCATGCCCAGCAGCACGCGGGCAGCACGGGCGTGGTCGGCCTCCGCCACCTCAGAGTGGACCAGGCTAAGTTGCTCCACCAGGGCGCGCACGTGCGGGCTGCCTCTTCCCGGAGGCAACTGCTGCTGCACGCGGCGGCCGTAAGCCAGCAAGACCACGCGGTCGCCGGAGTACAGGGCCACGTGCGCCAAGGTAAGCGCGGCATTCACGCTGAAATCGAGCTTCTGCAGCTTGCCGACGCGCGCCCGCAGCAAGCGCCCCGCATCCACCACCAGGCAGACCGCCTGGCTGCGCTCGATCTGGAACTGGCGGGTGATGAGCTTGCCCCGGCGAGCCGTCGCCGTCCAGCAGACGTCACGCAGCTCATCGCCGTCGCGATAGTCGCGCAGGCTCTCGAATTCCCTGCCCAAGCCACGGCGGCGCGTCAGCCGCCGCTCCAGTTCGATCTGGCGGCTGCGCAGCAGGTAGAGCATGTGCCGCTTGGCTTCGCCCAGGTTGGGATAAATGCGGAGGGTCTGCGCCAAATCGGCGCGCAACCACCATTCCGCGATCCGCCAGCGGCTCTGGCAACGCAAAAACAGCGCGCCGACCTGAATGTCGCCGCGCTGCCAGGGCTCAATCTGGTAGCCGCCGCGCGCTTCTCCCCAGCGGTCTGTCTGGAACTCCAGCTTGGGGGGAATGCGGCGCAGGCTGGCGGGAACATCGTCCTGCGCGGTTATATGGAAAATCTCGCCAAGGTTCCTTAGTTCGATCCGGACCTCGGCGGCGGTAGAGAGCGCCGGCGCGGCAGTCCAGATGCGGCTGGCTTCCGGCCGGGCGCGTTGCAGCCGCCGCAAGTCCCAGGCGAAAACCGCCAGCAGCAGCACATCCCAGGCCAGCAGACCATAGAGAGCGCGGCGGTCCCACCAGGCGGGCACCAGCCAGAGCAATCCGAGAAGGAGTAACAGCACCAGGCGCGGTCCCATGCCGAAGCCCCAGCGGCGCCAGGCGCGCGCCACGGCGATGCGGGGCTCGGGAAGCAGGCTGCCCAACATTATTTCGGAACCTCAACCGCAGCCAGCAGATCGCGCACCACCTGCTCGGCGCTCACGCCTTCCAGGTCGGCCTCGGGCTTAAGCACCACGCGATGTCGCAGCACGGCGGGGGCGATCTGCTTGACATCATCGGGCACAAGGTAGTCGCGCCCATCCATGGCGGCGATGGCCTTGGCGGCAAGCAGCAGATTGAGGCCGGCGCGTGGGCTCGCGCCCAGGCTGAGCGACGGCCAGTCGCGGCTGCGCCGCACCAGTTCGCTCACATAGCGAAAAATTCCCGGCTCGACCTTGACCGAGCTCGCCGCCGAGCGCGCGTCACGCAGCAATTCCACGGGAATGACCCGCAGCTCCATGCGTTCCAGCTGGCGGGCGTCAAATCCTGCCTGATAGCGTTCCAGAATCGCAATTTCTTCTTCGTCTGAAGGGTAGCCGACGTGAATTTTCAGCAGGAAACGGTCCAGTTGCGCCTCGGGCAGAGGATATGTGCCCTCAAATTCAATAGGGTTTTGCGTGGCAAACACAGTGAAGAAATCGGAAAGCTGATGGCGATTGCCATCCACGGTGACCTGCGCCTCCTCCATGGATTCCAGCAGCGCCGATTGCGTGCGCGGCGGCGTGCGGTTAATCTCGTCCACCAGCAGCAGGTCGGTGAACAAGGGCCCGCGGTGCAGCGCGAACTTGCCGGTGGCGGTGTTGAAGATGTTGCCGCCAATCACGTCAGCGGGCATGAGATCGGGCGTGCATTGCACACGCTGAAACTCGAGTTGCAATACCTTGGCCAGCGCCTTCACGGCCAGGGTCTTGGCCAGCCCAGGCACGCCTTCAATCAAGGCGTGGCCGCGGCAGAGCACCACCACCAGCAACTGCTGAATGAGCTCATCCTGGCCAACCAGCACCTTGCCCAGCTCAATGCGGGCCTGCTCGGACAAGCCGCCTACTTTTTCCATGCCCGATCTCCCACCTTCTGTAATGAAAACACCTGGCTGAAGTTGTGCAGCGACCGCACCAGTTCCAGCGCCTTGCCATCCTGCAAATCGAGGTCGTCCAGAGCGGCACGACA